>JBGQHM010000325.1:0-7666 GCA_041497995.1 Binatia bacterium
CTCATCGAGCGCTAGTTGGCCGATGCTGCGCGCGGTTGTCAACCGAGTATAGCTATCAGCTGTCAGCCGTCAGCTGTCAGCCTGAGCACACCGGAAAGACTGGAAGGGGTGTCGAATTGTCCGGCTGACAGCTGACTGCCGATAGCTGACGGCCTACGGCGGAATCAGGACAGCACCCAGATCGCTCTGCGTATCTGCCGCGTCCGTTGCGAATATGCTAACTCGAACCGATGTACCGTGCGCTCACATGGGTCGCCCTCATGCTACTCGCCGCCGGGTGCGGTGGCGGATCGCTACTGGAACGAATCGTTACGCCCTCAGCACGGCTCCAGTTGGCTGCACCGGCCGAGAAGCGTGCAGCGTTCGCACGTGCCTACGAGTCGTATCGACACGACGATCTCGCCAACGCCCTGCCGATCTTCTCGCAGCTCGTCAGAGACTACCCAGAGCTCGCCGACCATGACCTCTACTTTGTGGGAGTGATCAACCAGCGCTTGGGACACGGCGAGCGCGCGGAGACAGCATTCAGTCGGTTGCTGCGCGACTACCCGGACAGTGTGCAGGCACCGGCGGCGGCGCTCGCACTGGGTGAGTTGCTGATTGCCGGCGGCCGCGTCGATAAAGGTCGCCTGTCGCTGTGGGCGGCGCTCAATGCGTCCGATCCATCGATCGTAGAGTCCGCGCGCCTGGTGATGGCCGAAGCGGACGAACGAAGCGGCGATGTCGCATCCGCCTACGCGCAGTACATGCAGGTCCGCCGTGTCGCGCCAGGCTCGGCGGCAGGACAGACGGCGAAGCAGCACGTCATCGCGTTGCGCGCCGCCCATCCTGACCTGGTACCAACGGGCAGCGCGCTGTTGGACGAGGCGCACTTGCTCCTCGCGGAAAAGGACTACGCGGGCGCCAAAGCCGCGGCGAAAGAGCTGTCGGAGCGACCGGACGGCGGCGTCGAGCCGACCGACATTCTCCGCGTCCTGGCGGACGCGCTCTACGGGCTTGGCGAGACCGAACGCGCGTTGGCCGTCTTGCGTGAGCTGGGCGAACAGTATCCGGACAGTGCCGCCGGACGTGACGCGTGGTTTCGCCGCGCCTCGATTCTCTGGAACCGCGATCGTGACGCCGAGGCGCTGCGCGCCTACGAGGAGTTCCGGCGGCGCTATCCGCAGGACGAGCGCGCCAGCGAGGCGCTGTACGCCATCGGCCGCATCCAGCAACAAGCCGGCCAGGGCGCGGCGGCAATCGCTGCGTATCGTGAGGTGGTCAACGACTATCCGAGCAACAAGCTCGCCGGCGAGGCGCATTGGCGCATCGGTTGGATCCAGTACCAGACCAAGAACTGGGCCGGGGCGGCAGCAACCTTCGCGCAGGTCGCGGATCGCGAGCCAATGCGCGACGAGGCGGAGTATTGGCAGGGGCGTGCCTTGCAGCGCGCCGGACGATCCGCCGCGGCGCGGCAGCTCTATTCCGACATCGTGCAGCGCACCCCGCGCGGGTACTATGCCCTGTGGGCGCGGCGCCGCCTCGGTGAGGGGTCGGCCGCAGTGCTGTTGCATGACACTGCATCAATCGCAGTTCCGACGCCGCCTGCAGCGGATCCGCCGCAGGTCCCAGACACGTTCCATCTCGCGCGTGCCGGCGAGCTCACCGCCGCCGGCGTGAACACACTGGCGCGTAAGGAGTTGGCAGCCACGGAGCGCGAGTACGACTACGACATGGCGGTGCAACGGTATCTCGTACGCGCCTATCAGACCGTCGAGGCGTATGCTGCGGCGCAGCGTGTGGCGCGGCGGCTCGGCAGCCAGGCCGAGTTGTCCGCGTCGGAAGAGCAGCAGCTGCGCTATCCCCTGGCCTTCTGGAGCACCGTCCACCGCGCCGCTGAATCGCAAAGCGTCGATCCGCTCCTCGTGGTTGCCATCATCCGCCAAGAGAGCATGTTCGATCCGGTCGCCCGCTCGTCGGCCGACGCCCGCGGGCTGATGCAGCTGCTGCCGAGCACCGCGGAACGTGTCGCGGCAGCCAGTGACCAGCCCACCGACCACATCGACTTGAACGACCCGGACGTTAACATCGACCTCGGCACACGCTACCTGCGCACACTGCTGACCCGCTTCGGCGCCGATCCGCTCAAGGCCATCGCCGCCTACAACGGCGGCGAGAACGCGGTGGCCAAGTGGCAAGGTCAGTTCGCCGACCTCGCCGATGACGAGTTTGTGGAAAGCATCACGTACCGCGAGACGCGCGACTACGTGAAGCGGGTGGTGGCGAACTACCGCACCTACCAGCAAGTGTACGGCGTAGCCGAGCGATGAGGTTCTATGCGTCGAGATTCCAGGCTTGCCCGCTGGATGAAGTGGCATAGCGTTCGGGGCAACTGAGAGGAGCGAACAATGCCGAATCAGGAACGACTGCTGCGGATGGCCTTTCTTGCCGGTGCGGTTACGGACGCGATGGCGCTGATTCCGATGCTGGTGCCGGTGGTCGCCAGACGCGTGTGGGGATTCGACGATCTGTCTGGGAGCTATCAGTTTGCGATGGGGTACGGAGCCTCACTGATGTTGGGCTGGACCGCGTTGCTGGTCTGGGCCTATCAACGTCCAATTGAGCGACGCTTCGTCGCGGCGCTCACGGTCCTTGTCATCTACGGCTTGGTGCTCACAGAGATCTTCGCGGTGCTGTCCGGGCATCTCGCGGTAGGCAGAATCGTGCCGACCTGGTGCCTGCAGGCCATTCTGCTCGGCTTGTTTGCGGGTGCCTATCACTACCCGACGCTGCGTCGCTGGGTGGCAGCGTAGATTGGGGGAGCCATGCCCAACTCACAGCCTCTGATCAACCAGTTGAATCTCGTGGTTCGCGACATGGACGCTATCCTGGCTTTCTATCGGCGCGTTGGACTGGAGATTCCCGATGGAGCGGTCTGGAAGCGCTCAGCCTTCATCTGGGGGTCTGAGAAGTTCTGAGTGGGAATTGCGGATCCGAAAAACGCTGACAGGTTCTTAAATCTCTGCGCTGAGGCCCGGCCCGCCGCAGACGTAGCGAGCCGATTGGCAGAGGTGGTAAGATTACCGCCATGACCACGGTGCCTGCCAGAGTGCTCGAAGCCCTGACGACGCTGGAGCCGGAGGGCGATGCCGCTATCAAGATCGCCAGAGTCGTCGAAGAAGCGCTCGTTCGACGCCTCAACCACTATCAGTACGTCGACCGACAGCTTCAGCAGAAGTATGCGATGACCTTCGCTCAGTTCCGCGATAGTCAGGCCGTGCAGCAGAAGGGGTACGCTTTCGACGTCGAGTCGGACTTCTGGGAATGGGAGCTGGCACAGGATGGTATGCGCACGCTGCAGCGCCAGTTGAGCTGATGCGCGGTTTGACCACGACCTCGGACGCACCGTAGACTCAAGCGAACGAGGTGAAGAAATGGCTACATCAAGGGCGCGGAGATCGTTGGACCTCGCGGAGGAAGAGCTGGCCGCGGAAGAGCATGCGTTTCGCCGGAAGCTCCCGCAGCTCATGCGCCGCTACGCGGGAGAGTTCGTGGCGCTGTATCATCGCCGCGTCGTTGGACACGACGGCGATGATGAGCACTTGGCGCGACGGATGTTCGAGAAACTCGGCGACGTTCCCTTCTACATGGGAAAGGTAGACAAGGAACCCGCAGTTTACGAACTCCCTTCTCCCGAGTTGGTCCGCTAACCCGTTCCCATCTACGATCGGAGCTTCGCCCCGCCTGCACCTGTTGGAGATGTGATCGTTGTTCATCCTTTGGGTGGCGCGAGAAGCGCCGTTCTGCGGGGCAAGCTGGAAGAACGAACGCGATGTCACGCGTCTGCAAGCTGAATTGCCAGAAGCTTCCTGGTGATGGCTCTGGGGAAATCGACAAGACGAAATGGCTCCTGTGAAACAAATAATCTTCTCCGTTTTCGTCGACGATCCGGACGAAATCGTCCTTCGCAGCCTTCGGATCAGGGAGGATTCGATAGATCTTGCCCAGGATGAGAGAGGCCTTGTAGTCGGCGTTATCAACGCACAGCGCAAAGGGCTTCGTCGTGGGCTTCATCATTCCTCCAGGTAGCGCTTCACCACTTCGAGTGTCACGTTGTACGCAAGTCGCTGCCTATGCCCAGCGCGTCCGCCAGCTTCTCCCGCAGGCCGCCGAAGCTGCCGTTGGACATCAGCAGAATCACATCGCCGCTGCGCGCTTCTGCGAGCAACATCGTCTTGATTGCGTCAGCGTCGGGAAGCGTGCGCGCGCTGAGGCGGCGCGCGACCAAGTCGGAGATCAGTTGCTCGGGTGAGAACAGGTCGGACTCAGCAACCTGGTCGCTCTCCTTTCGGAAGACGCCGCCGATGATGACCTGGTCAGCGGCAGCAAACGCCTGCACATATTCGCGCTGGAAGACCTTGCGGCGGCTGGTGTTGGAGCGCGGCTCGAACACGGCCCACAGCCGGCGCCTTGGGTAGCGCAGGCGCAACGCCGCGATGGCACCCGCGACTGCCGTGGGGTGATGCGCGAAGTCATCGATGACCGTGATGCCGCGCCACTCGCCGACGATCTCCTGTCGCCGCGCTACGCCGCGGAAGCTCGCCAGGCCTGGTAGGATCTCCGGCGACTTCAGGCCGAGCGCGCGCGCAATGACGAACACGCCGAGCGCGTTGCGCGCGTTGATGCCGCCCGGTTGCTGGATGCGGGCGCTGCATTCCATTGTGCCGTTGTGTGTGATGTCGAAGATCGTGTGCGTACCGTTGTCGCGCAAGTTGGTCGCTTGCCACTCGGCGCCCAGCCCAAACGTGGTCAGCGGTTTGTGTTTCTTGGCGACGTCCCGTGCGTGCGGGAAGTCGGTGGCCACGGCGAGCGGCGCTTGCGCCGGCAGGATGGCAACCAGTTTGCGGAACGCTTCTTTGACGTGTTCGAGGTCGCGGTAGATGTCGGCGTGATCGAACTCGACGGCGGTGAGCAGCAACGCCTGCGGCCGGTAGTGGAGGAACTTCGGTCCCTTGTCGAAGAAGGCGGTGTCGTACTCGTCGCCTTCGATGACGAAGCAGTCGCCGTTGCCGAGCTTGTAGTTCCCGCCGAAGTTCAACGAGTCGCCACCGACCATGACGCTTGGATCGCGGCCGGCTTCTTGGAGCACCCACGCGAGCATTGCGGTCGACGTCGTCTTGCCGTGCGTGCCGGCCACCACGACTGAACGGCGGCCTGCGATGAACAGCTCTGCGAGTGCTTGCGGCAGCGACACATACGGGAGGTCGCTGGCGAGCAACGCTTCCACCTCGGGATTGGTGCGTGACACCTTGTTGCCGACGACGACCAGGTCCGGACGGTCGGCGAGATTCTCTGGGCGAAAGCCCTGTCGGATGCTGATGCCCAGCCGCTCCAACAGCGTGCTGATTGGCGGGTAGACATTCTCGTCCGATCCGGACACCTCGTAGCCACGCTGCTTCAGCATGCCGGCGAGTGCGGACATGGCAACGCCGGCGATGGCGATGAGGTGGATGCGGCGCGCGGCGCCGGTGCGCACAGATTCGGGGACGGCGTTGCTCATCGTAGCAGCCAAACAATACGGAGACGCTGACGCGTCGGGCATCCAATCCCCTCACCCCAACCCTCTCCCGGTGGGAGAGGGAGAAGAGAGAGGACTCTCGACTGTCGACTGTGGACTCTCAACTCTCTCCTCACTGCAACGCCCCGATGATCACATCGTGGATGAACGGACGGAACGCCTTGATCAACTCGTTGTCGCGACTGGGATGGATGCGGTTGCTCAACAGGATCACGTGACGGTCGTGCTCGAGATCGAGCCAGACTGATGTGCCGGTGAACCCCAGGTGTCCAACTGAGTGCGGCGAGAAGTGGGTGCCGGCGCTCGAGCCGACCGGCGCCGGCGTGTCCCACCCGAGGCACCACGTCGAGCCGGGCACCGTGTCGTCACGCGTCCAGAACTGCTGGGCGATGCGTTGTGGGATCATCTGGCTGCCGCCGCCGTAGCAATCCTTCAAACGGCAGAGCAGCACGTCCAGATCCTTGGCCGACGCGAACAGGCCGGCGTGTCCGGCCACGCCACCCATGGCGTAGGCGTTGTCGTCGTGCACCTCGCCGCAGAGGACCTTCTGGCGCCACGGACAGCGTTCGGTCGGCGCGATCATCTCAGTGACCGGCTGTACGCGGCGCGAACGCAGCAACGACAGGTCGACGAAGCCGGTGGTGCGTAAACCGAGCGGGCGGAAGATGCGCTCGTGGCAGAACCGATCCAGGGTCATCCCGCTGACCTCTTCGATCACGGCACCCAGCAGCATGAAGCCGAGATCACTGTACAGTGTCTTGGTGCCGGGCGGGGCTTCGAGGCGCTCGCGCTGGATTTCCTGGTACACGTGCACCTTGGCGCCGTGGCTGCCAAGGAAGTTGATGCGCCCGGCGCGTTCGATCTGCAGTACGCCTTTGAAGTAGGGCTTCCACGGCGGCAGACCCGAGCTGTGTGTCAGTAAATGACGGAAGGTGATGTGCGTCTTTCCGTGCACGCCGAAGTTGTGAAAGAAGCGCGTGACCCGGTCGTCGAGCGCGACTTTGCCGTCCTTCAGCATCAGCATCATCGCCACACTGGTTGCGAAGGCCTTGGTCAGCGACGAGACATCGAAGATGGTATCTTCCGCCATCCGCGTCACCTCGGGCTCCAGACTGCGGTGTCCAAAAGCGCGGTGATAGAACACGCGTGTCCCCTCACGCACCAGCAGCACGGCGCCGGGGAACACGCGGCGACCCACTGCCGCGTCCATCTCGCGTTCGACGTTTTCGAAGCTCATGAGGTTAGCTGTCAGCCGTCAGCTTTCAGCTCTCAGCTCTGAGGAGAATCGATCATTAAAATGTTTCTTCTTGCTGAGGGCTGATGGCTGACGGCTATTCTGCCACCGGCGATTCGAGCAGCGTCAGGCGTTCGCCGGCCAGGCGCGCGCGCACGCCCAGGGGCAAGGTCAGCGTACCGGCTCCGTGGCCGCTCGGTAGGCCGAACGCGACGGGGTAGGGGGCGCTCGAAAATGCCGCGGCGATCACGTCGCGGACGCTGACGCGCTCGTTCTCTCCGGCAGTGCAGCCCGGCATCTCGCCGAAGATGACGCCGGCGACATCATCGAGTACGCCGGCCTGGCGCAGCTGCGTCAGCATGCGGTCGACGCGGTACGGCTTTTCATTCACGTCTTCCAGAAACAGTAGGCGATCGCGCGTCTCTAACGCCCACGCTGTACCGAGCATCGACACGATTACCGAGAGACTGCCGCCCACCAGCAGCCCTTCCGCCATTCCCGGTTGGACCACGGCTTGCGCGGGCTGGTGCCAGCCCACGTGGTCACCGCTCAGCATAGCCAGTAGGGTGGCAGCCGCCTCCGTGCGTTGATGCAGGCCGGCGACCATCGGCCCGTGAAACGTGACTAGCTCTGCGCGTTGGACGAGGTCGTTGAGCAAGAAGGTCAAATCACTATGTCCGACGAAGATCTTCGGATGCGCCCGTGGCAGCGCCGGATCCCAGAGCGGCAACAGGCGCCCCGAGCCGTAGCCGCCGCGTGCTGCAACGATTGCTTTCACCTCCGGCGTGCGGAACATCTCATCGAGGTCGGCAAGTCTTTCGCGGTCGCTCCCTGCCAGGTAGCCGGACTTCTTCAGCGTCGCGGCGCCCAGGCGC
>JBGQHM010000326.1:0-7622 GCA_041497995.1 Binatia bacterium
GCCCTCCCCCGCCCCCTCGATCGTAAGCGTCTCCGCGGGCGTGCGCACTGCGTTCGCATACAGGGTCCAGCGTGGCAGCGCCGTGGTGGCCTTGACTGCGATGCGTTCCAGCGGCTCCCCCGCGATGCGTAGCGATGTAGCGATGAGGTCGGTGTCCATCTCGGCACGCCGCCACGACCCTTTGCAGGTGACTGTGCCATTGAGCGTCCCGCTGCCGATCGGCAGCTGCGTCTTGCTGACGCTGTATGCCAGACCAACCAACAGATCGTTGCTCAGGTCGTGCACGCCCACGCGCCAGTCGTTCGTGGCCTGATCATCCAACGCCAGAACACCGCCGAGCTCGGCGCCGCCCGAAGTCGTGTCGAGCTGTGCGCGATTGATCGACAATGTTTCCCTTGCAATGCGAAAGTCGCTCGCCAGTCGAGTCGCAGCGATCCCGAGCACGCTCAGGTTGCGCAGCGCCAACGTGCCGCTGACCACCGGATGCTCGGTCGTCCCTGAGAACGCGGCATTCGCATCGCCCTGGCCAGTCAACCCCAAGGTGGAGACGGAACGCGGCAGCACTGCGTTGAGAGCCGCCAAGTCCGCCGCCTTCAGGCTGACCGTGCCACCGAATTCCCCGCCCGAGATCGTGACCTCCGTGGCGACGCGGTTCTGCTGCGCTTGCGTCACCTCGACCGTCGCGTCCAACTGGTGAGCCAATATGTGACTGGCGATATCAAATCGCCCCACCTCCTTAGGCGCGTCAGTCGGTGCAGTCTGCAGGATACCTGCCCCTTTCACATCGAGATCGAGTGGATCGAGCGCCCCGTGTACGGCCGTGGTCGCCGTGATGCGATTGATGAGCGGGACATGCGGGCCGATGATCCGCAGCAGTCCCTCGAGGTCCACACCATGCCACGTCAAATCACCGTGAATCGGCACTTCGTGCACGACGGTCAACTCGACTGCACCGGTCACGTCGCCGGGCTTACCGACCAGTAGGAGGTGATCGAAGCGAAGCGTCGGACCGGCGCGGGTGACGTGCGTATCGAGATCACCCAAGACATGGCTGCCGATGGCACCCTGTTCAATGGTGAGCCGCGCATCGAGCAGCGGATTTGCCAAGTCGCCAATCAGTGTTCCGTCTACATGCGCGTGTCCGCCGACGAACGATAACTCGTCGACCACGACGCCGAGGATGCCCGGGTCGAACGTCGCCGTCACGGCATGATGGTGCGGGACAATCGCGGCATGCGCTGACACCGAGATGCCGTCGCCTTCGAGGGTGCCGTGATCGACGAACAGGCCGCCCCCGTCCGCGCCGCCCTGCACCTGGATCATCTGAATTCTGGCGCGGTACGACTTGCGTTCCAACTCCACGTCCTGCACCTCAACCCCCGCCGCGAGACTGTGCCCCAGCAGCGCGGTCTCCAGGTGCGCAGCCAGGTGCCCGACCGTGAGATGCGCGACCTCCTTGCCCATGCGAAAGCGCAGCTGTGCGTTGTCGAGCACGAGCTCCTTGACGTGCAGCGGCGGCAGCTGAAGCTCGTGAGCCGTAGCATGCGGCGCACGCGACGGAGCGGGAGTCGGCGCTGATTTCGGGAGATGGGTCAAATCGGCAACCACCGATCCGATGTGCACGCTGAGCACGGCTCGCCACTCCATGATGCTGGCGACAATCGAGAGGCGCGCGTCGACGCGGCCGACCTGCACGAGCGCCGGCTCAGCGCCAATGACGATCCCCCCCAAATGCACGCTCAGCGGGAGAATCGAGAGCTGCAGCTCATCGACACGGCTGGGGCTACCGACCGCTCCGGTCAGGTCGCGCTCCAGCCGCGTTCGCAGCCAACCGACCACGGACGGCCAGCCCAGCCACAACGCCGCCCCGCCGCAAACCATCAGCACCACACACCCGAGTACGAGCCGCTTCATCGGTCCGGCGCCAGCCTACACAAATTCCTACACAAACCCAGCCGCCGATCGGATCTACGCGGAGCGGTGCCCAAACCGGCACCGGACATTTTCCGAGCGCTAGAATTGCGGCGGGGCCGATGCTAGGAATCCGCCCGATGAAGGGTCAAGCCGCCAAGGGACGCTCGAAGTCCGCGGGTAAGCGGGCGCAAGGCGCGCGCCTGACACAGATGGTGATCCTCGACGCGCTGCGCAGCTGGGTGATTCCAACGGTGGCCGCCGTCGTCATCCTCGTGATGTATGTCCTGTACAACTTAGAGCTGGTCGACATAGGGGTCGCCGTCACCCTGACCGGTTCGTTCGCCCTACTCGTGGTGCTGTTCTTCGGGCTGCGCGGATTTCTCGAAGACGTACCCGAAGGCCGCCGGGCCGCGTTGCTCGCCGGCTTTGTGGTGTTGTGGTCTGCTGCCACCTTCTACCCGTTCTATCGCGCCGTGAATCCGGGTACGCCGGTGTTCAGCGCCGAGCTCCAACGCAATGCCCCACCCGTCACCATCCCGCTGCACGACAAGCCCGGTCATTACAACCTGTACGTCGAAGGTCACTTCCTTCCAACGCAAGGCCGGGAGAACCGCACCGCCACCTATCAAATCGCTCTGGGCCACGACGGCGCGACGGATCGCCTGCTGGAGGGGACGTTCCGTCAGGAATGGGGCAGTCAGCGCATCGGCTCCGGGCGGCGTTCGTCGATAGTGCCGGTCATGCACGAAGGGAATTTGGTGCTCGACGACGTCGACGATTCTGACGGCCGTGATCTGACCATGCAGCTGAAAGAGATCTCTACCGGCGTGCGCGAGTCGGTCAGCGTGCGGATCTATGCGCCGGGTGTACCGAGAGTGGTGCTCATCGCGTTGGGCATATTGACCGTCGGCGCCGCGCTGGTCGTTGATGCCTGGCGTCCGAAGGGCAGCAGCGAGGGCCTCATGGGCACGCTCACGGTCGCAGCGCTGGTGGCCGTCGCGGTGTTCCGCAGCTCCGGCGCCACCACGCCCGGCTTTCCACAAGTGATCATCGGCGCCTTGGTCGGCGCAATCGGCGGGGCCGTCGCCGGCTCGGTGTTGGCGCGGCTGGCGCGGCCGCTGCGCAAGTACGTGCAGTAGCCACGTTCCCCACGCCGCTTCGACGGCCGTCGCTTCATCTCTCGACCATGCATCCGATCGCTCACCGCCGCTTCATTCTTGCTGCGCTCGTGACTCTGGCCACGTTGCTGCGTCGCACTCCGGTCTCAGCGGTCGCGATGGTCCCGGAGTCATTCTCGGAGGTGGCCCGCGTCGCCAAGCCGACGGTGGTGAATATCTTCTCGACACGCACCGTACGGGCGCAAGGGCCGACCGGAGATCCCAACGATCCCTTCGATGAGTTCTTCCGCCGCTTTTTCGGTGAATCGCGCCCGCAGCGCCAGCAAAGCCTGGGCTCCGGTTTCATCGTGAGCAAGGATGGCTACATCGCTACAAACGCGCACGTCGTACAGATGGCAGATCAGATCCGCGTCAAGCTCTCCAACCGTGACGAGTACGACGCCACGCTCGTCGGCGTGGACGAAAAGACCGACGTCGCTCTGGTCAAGATCGCTCCGCGCCACGACCTCCCGGTGGCCCGTCTCGGCGATTCCGACACGCTCGACGTCGGCGACTGGGTCGTCGCCATCGGCAACCCGTTCGGTTTCGCGCAGACGGTCACCGCCGGTATCGTCAGCGCGAAAGGACGCGTGATCGGCGCCGGACCGTACGACGACTTCATCCAGACGGACGCATCCATCAATCCCGGCAACTCCGGCGGCCCGCTGTTCAACACGCAGAGCGAGGTCGTCGGCATCAACTCTGCGATCGTCAGCCGCAGCGGCGGCAGCGTCGGCATCGGATTCGCCATACCGATCAACACGGCGCGCCGCATCATTGATGAGCTACGCCAGCACGGCCGCGTCGTGCGCGGCTGGCTTGGCCTGAGTGTCCAGGACGTCACGCCGGCGATTGCGCAGTCGTTCGGCCTCGACCACCCGCAGGGTGCGCTGGTCGTTGAGGTCGATCCCGGTGGCCCTCTGGATACCGCCGGGTTGGAGCGCGGTGATATCATCACCGACTACAACGGCACGCGCATCGAAGAGAGCCATCAGCTGCCGGCGCTGGCAGCCAACACGCCAATCGGCGAACGCGCCGTCATGACAGTTCTGCACAACGGTCACGAGAAGACCATCACCGCCGTGGTCGCGGAACAGCCGTCGCGTCGGCCCGCACCCGTGCAGCGCCCGCGGACTACACGTGGCTGGGGCGTCACGTTGACCGACTTGACCGCGGGTTTGATGCGTCAGTTCAATCTTCCACGCGGCGTACGCGGCGCGATGATGCGTGAGATCGAGGAGGGCAGCCCGGCGGATCGCGCCGGTCTCCAACCCGGCGACGTGATCCGCCAAGTTGATCGCCAGCCGGTCACATCCGCGCGCAGTTGCGAGCAAGCCCTCGCCCGCGCCGGCAGCCAAGTTCTGCTTCTCATCCAACGCGGTCCGTACGCCGGCTATGAAGTCCTGAACCGCTGACCCAAGACAGCCGCACCGTGAGCTCTGATCGCGGTGTCTCGAGCGAGGGAGGTGGTCCATATGAGAGCGTCCAACCACGGGTGAGCTTCTTTCCATCCCTGCAGCTGACGCTCAATCACATCCTCGTCGTCGATTGACACTACCTCGGGGCATCCCAGGCGAGAAAGAACTCGTCGAAAGGGCCTAAACTGAAAGAGCTTGGCCTCCCACGTCTCAAGACTCGCGGGCACGGAGGCCCGCGCCACCAAAGCCTACACTCAAACGCAGGAAAATTCTGGTGGCGCGGGCCTCCGTGCCCGCGAGTCAGCCGGTTTTGAGACGCCCTCCGGGATTCCCCGACTACCAGCACATGATCGCTACGCGATATCCCGCCCCGCACAACTCGGGCGCACCGCCGCGGCGCGGCGTCCGATGGTGGGCCGGGGTTTCAACCCCGGCTCCTTGGGGTGATCGGCGGTGACGTACGGTGCCGGTAACAGCCGCCGGGACTTCCACCGAGTAGCCTCACTGGCATCCGCTCAGCACACTGTTGACGGCGAGTATCAACTCGGTGACGGTCACCGTCCCGCTGCCGTCCACATCGAACTGCGGGCAGGTGTCGATGGTGGCGTTGAGCAGAGCGATGTTCACTCCCTTGATGACCTCATCGACGGTGACCGCGCCGCCGTTGTCGCAGTCACCAACACAGCCTCCCGGAGTCGGGGTTACTGTCGGCGTCGGGAGCCGGTTGTCCCGTAGCGCCATCTGCACCATGGGATCGGCCGCGGCGGTCGTCAGCGCCAGCGTCACAGCCGTCTCCGGCGTGTCATCTTGGAACGAGCTGTTGGCGTTCGCCGCCTGCACCGCTTGAATGACCGACCCCAATCCCACCTTGGTGAAGTTTTCGAATCCTTGCTCTTCCAGCAGACGCACCGCCGCCTCCGAGATCACGTCGATCACGATGTCGGTCACGTCGCTCACCTGCCGCGCGAGCCGTGCCCTTGCCGGCCCGAGGTTGAGCACAGGCGTTCGCAAGACGACCGTCGGGCTGATCCGCGCCGCCACAACGGGCAATATCCCTTGCAAGAGAGCTGCGTCGACCTGAATCAAGAATCGGCCATCCGGATCAGTGACAACGCTGGTGAATGGCTGACCCATCCCCAGGCAGGGCTTGCGCACCTCACAGAGGAACATGTCGACGGGAACTCCGCCCAGCGGGATTTGCCCGTGGGTCCCCGGAAAGCCGCCTCGACCTGGCGAGAGGACTCGGCCAGCTAACACCACCAAGGCCGGCGTGCCGGTAGCACTCGCCGTGACCGTTGCTGTCGTCGCCACCGTGGGCGTCGAGCTGGGCGTCACCGTCGGCGTGAACGTCGCGGCGGTGTGCGTCGCCGTGGCAGTTGCGGACGGCGTCGGCGTTTCGGTCAGCGCCACGCTCGCGGTGCCGGTTGCCGTCGGCGAATGCGTCGCAGTGGGCGGCGGTGTTCCCGTAGACACGGTTGTGGGCGTCGTCGTCAGCGTTGGAGTGCTCGTCGGCGTCGCGCCGAGCGTCACTGTCGGCGTCTGAGTTCCGGTTGGCGCCGGCGTTCTCGTTGATGTTGCCGTCGCCGTATTGGTTGGCGCCGACGTCGCGCTCCCGGTCGGCAACGCTGTGGGTGTGCGGGTCGGCGTCGCCGTCGCTGCGTTGGTTGGTGTCGTCGTCAGCGTCATCGTCACCGTGCGCGTGGCCGTGGCCATGGGCGTGACCGTCGGGGTGCTCGTGGGTGCGCCGCATTGGTTTAAGTTGCCCGAGACCGTGCCCGCGAACCCGCCGGGCGTGTCGATGAACGTGTCGCCCCCAGTGGCACAGATGATGTTGTTCACGATGTGCGTCATCGCGTTGCCCGCGCCTTGCAGCACGGAGATACCCGTGTCGCTCGTCTGCGGGTCGTCGAGAATGGTGTTGCCGCTGACCGTCGGCGCCGCGGCACCCGCAGCATAGACGCCGAAGCGTCCCGTGCCCGTGCCGCTGAACTCGATCGTGTTCCCGCTCGCCGTGCCTCCACCACCGCCGTAGTAGAGGCCCGCGTACCTCGCCGTGAGCGCGTTGCCACTGATCATCGGCGTCCCCGCCGGAACGTAGATCCCGATGTACGCCGTGAGCGTGTTGCCACTGATCGTCGGCGTGCCTCCCACCGCGTACAGCCCGTAGTTGCTGCCGTCACTCGTGAGCGTGCAACTCGTTACCGTCGCCGTGCCCTCCAGCAGGACCAAATACCCCAAGCGCGTCGCTTGCAGCGTGCAGAACTGTACGGTCCCCGTCCCACTCGCCTGGAAGCTCACCACCACGTTGTCGAACACCACATTGCGATTGCCGTTGCTCGCCCCCATCGCATTGAGCGTCCCCGCCACCGATATCGCGCCCGTGCCGCTGCCCCCCGTCAGCGTGATCCCCGCCGCGATCGTCACACTCGCCCCCGCCGTTACGCTCACGTTCTCCACCTCGTACGTGCTCACCACCGTCCCCGCGGCCGGCGTCAGCGGCCCCACCGTCACCTGCCCCATGGCCTGCCCCGTCAGCAGCACTCCGGTCGCCAACCCCGTCGGAAAATTGTTGCCGCTCACCTGCGACCCCGCCTGGAACAGCGCCGGCGACAGCCGCAGAGCGTAGTCCCCGCCGCTCACGTTCACCGTATTGTTGACGATCTGCACCCCGGCGGCCGTCCCCTCGGCGTTGATGGCGATGTCGCTCGTCTGCGGGTCGTCGAGAATGGTGTTGCCCGTAACCGTCGGTACCGCGGCGCCCAGCATGTACACGCCGTAACGTCCCGTGCCCGTACCGCTGAACCCGATCGTGTTGCCGCTCGCCGTCCCCCCGCCACCTCCGTAATAGATCCCCGAGTGCCGCGCCGTGATCATGTTGGTGCTGATCGTTGGCGTCCCCACCGGAACGTAGACCCCGATGTACGCCGTGAGCGTGTTGCCACTGATCGTCGGCGTGCCTCCCACCACGTACAGCCCGTAGTTGCTGCCGTCACTCGTGAGCGTGCAACTCGTTACCGTCGCCGTCCCCTGCAGCAGGACCAAATACCCCAAGCGCGTCGTTTGCAGCGTGCAGAACTGCAGGGTCCCCGTCCCGCTCGCCTGGAAGCTCACCAGGACGTCGTCGAACACCACA
>JBGQHM010000327.1:0-7617 GCA_041497995.1 Binatia bacterium
CGCCGACCATCATCGGTCCGGACGGTACCGTGTACGCGATCAGCAACGGCATCCTGTTCGCGATCGGACGGTGAGATCCGTCTGATTGACGAGTGACCGAGTCACCAGTCACGAATCACGAGCTCAGATCCGCCGTCCCGCGTCACCCCAATAGCGTGTGCGGATCTCGCGCTTGAGGAGTTTGCCGGACGGGTTGCGTGGTAGCTCCTCGACGAAGTCGACGCTGCGCGGCCGCTTGTAGTCCGCCAAACGTTGCGTGCAGAAGATGATGAGATCTTCGGCGCTGGCATCGGCACCGGGCTTGAGCTGGACAATGGCCTTCAACTCTTCGCCCCAGTCCTCGTTGGGTACACCGATCACCGCCACGTCGAGCACGGCTGGGTGCTCATGGATGGTGGCTTCGATTTCCGCCGGATAGATGTTCACGCCGCCCGAGATCACCATGTCGATCTTCCTGTCGACCAAGTACAGGTAGTTGTCGGCGTCGAGGTACCCCATGTCGCCGACGGTCATGTACGTACCGCGAAACGCCTTCTGCGTTTTCTCGGGATCCTTGTAGTACTCCATGGTCTCGACCAGCGCATTGGTGATGTACACGTCGCCGACTTGGCCGGTGGGCTGCTCGTTGCCGTCCTCATCGAAGATCTTGACGCCGTGGCCATCGAGTACGCGGCCGCAACTCCCCGGCTTGGTGAACTGTTCGTGCGGTAGCAGAATCGTTGAGAGGCCGGCGTCGGTCGATCCGTAGTACTCGTACAAGCACTCGCCGAAGTAGTCGGCGATGGCGCGTTTGGTCTCCATCGGACACGGCGCGGCGCCGAAGACCATCGAGCGCATGGACCGTACGTCGTAGCGCCGGCGCACGTCGTCCGCGAGACTGACGAGCCGCTTCATGATCGTCGGCACCGCCATCGTGGAGGTAACCTTCTCGTCCTGGACCAGGCGCAGGAATTCTTCCGGATCGAACTTCGGCATGATGACGAGGGTACCGCCGAGCACGATGGTCAACGCCGCGCCCAGCAACGGCGCGCTGTGGTACAGTGGCGCGCACGCCAGGTGCACCTCGCCCGGCGCGAAGTTGAAGCCTTGGATGATCGCCATCACGATGCGTGGATCGGTCTGGTTGCCGCGGCGGGCGACGCCTTTCGGCCGGCCGGTGGTGCCCGACGTGTAGATCATGGCCGACAGCCCCGGAACAATGTCACCAGGGGGATCGCTGGTCGGTTGTGCCGCGAGCAGATCCTCGTAGCGCGCGAACCCGGTGACGGCGCCGTCGCCAACCGCGATGAAGTTTGCGCTGGGTACGCTCGACAATCGCTCGCGGACTATGCGCACGCGGTCGGCGAACTCGTTGCCGAAGAGGAATGCTTTGGCGTCGGCGTTGCCGACGATGTACTCGATTTCGTCCGCGGTCAGCCGGTAGTTCAGCGGCACCGCCACCATGCCGACCTTGCTGACGGCACCGACGACCTCGACTACCTCATTGCTGTTGTTCAGGAGCACGGCCACCTTGTCGCCGGCTCGGAGGCCGAGCGCGGTCAGCGCGTGCGCCAGCTGATTCATGCGAGAGTTCCATTCGCGCCACGTGAAGCGCCGCTCGCGGAACACGACGGCGAGTCTGTCGGGATAGTTCTGCGCGTTGGCAGCTGGGCCGATCTGCATGGGGACCCTCCAGGGTGGAATGGCGCGAGATGCTAGTCGGCAGATTTCGCGGCGTCAATCGCGTGATCGACCTTGCAGAGCGAGACGCCCCGCCGGGGCGTCTCTACAAGGGAGATGAAGACGTAGAGACGTCCCGGTGGGACGTCTCTACGCCCGCGTCGCTACAGCATCCCGTTCCAGAACTCCCAGAAGCTGCGCTCGCCTTCGAGCGGGGCGTGCTCCAGCGCGCACGCCGCTCCGAGGAGCATCGTGGCGCGCCGGTCGCTGTCGTATGCCGGCCACTCACCCAAGGCCGCATGCGCTGGATTGCCGGAATGCGCGAAGGCCAGCCAGGCCTCCTGCATGCGTTCGGCTAGATGTTGCGCGGCCCGGCCAGCTCCGACGAATCGGCCCAACACTTCATCGTTGAACGTTCCAAAGACGAATGGCAGGTCCAGTGCGTGACACGCGCCGAGTGCGCCGTCCATGAACGGCGACGGCCAGGTGAACAGGTACGCATAGGTGTGCGGCTGATGCGCGCGTTGCAACTCGGCGAGCCGCATAGTGGGGTAGCGAAAGGCGCGGTCCGAATCGATGGCGAACCAGAGCTCCGACGGGGTGACACTGGCGCCGCGTTCGCGCCGCACGCGGCGGTACGTTTCGATCGCGCGCCGCGCGGTCCCTGCGGCATCCGCTACCGGGATGATCCGTTCGCAGCGCCTCAGCAGCCCCGCTTCGTCGAGGCCGCGTGCGTGCGGGTCCATCAGACCGAAGAGCTTCATTTCATCCAGATTGCTGCCGACGAGCAGCGTGACGTCGCGCGACAGGCCGTCGTGGATTGCCTCGAGCGGATGGCGCGGCAGCACGTCGCCGTCAGCTACCGGCGCAAAGACGAGGCCGCGCACTTTGCCCTGTAGCCCCATGTGTACCCGTTGCTGGGTTTCAAGGATCTGCGCGGTGGGCACGTCCAACAGCTTCCGCGCCGGAGCGCCGGTCAGGTTCAGGTCGCGGAGCACCTCATCGGCGACGCGAGCCGCGTGTGTGGCCGGCGAGACGAAGTTGGCCGAGCCGCTCTGCAGAATGGCGCGATGGAACAGGCCGTGCGCACGCGGCGTCCCGAGCAGGGTGGCAACGCTGATGGAGCCGGCTGACTCACCGAAGATGGTCACGTTGTGCGGATCGCCGCCGAAGGCCGCGATCTCATCGCGTACCCATTCGAGCGCGGCGATCTGGTCGAGCAGACCTTCGTTGCCGCTGGCCGGTAGCGCCTCCCCATAGCTTTCTTGGAGACGCAGAAAGCCAAGGGCGCCGAGGCGGTAGTTGATGGTGACGAGGACGACGTCACCGCGCCGCGCCAGCATTTCGCCGTTGTAGAGCGCCTGCGAACCGGCACCCATCACGAAGGCGCCGCCGTGGATCCAGACCATGACCGGCCGGCGCGCGCCGTCGAGCCCCGGCGTCCAGACGTTCAGATACAGACAGTCTTCGCCGGTCGGGCCGATGTCGAAGCCCAGCATCGGACCGAGCGGGCTGTGGTTTTGCGCCGCGGCCTGACCAAATTTGTATGCCGGGCGCACGCCAGCCCATCGTTCCGGAGGGAGCGGAGGAAGGAAGCGGCGTTTGCCGATGGGCGGTTGCGCGAACGGGATGCCGCGGAAACTGTGAATGCCGCCGTGTTCGCCGCCTTCGAGCTTGCCGTAGCTCGTCTCGACAATCGTTCCCACCGTTACCTCCGGCCGCGCCTAGAGCGACGCGTACACCGCGTCGATCAGTGCGACGGCGCGTGGGTCGATGAGCCACAGACCCATGTGCATCTCATTCATCACGTAACCAAAGCCGATCCGCGTGTCCGGATCGGCGAACGCCATCGATCCACCCATCCCGCCGTGGCCGAAGCTGCGTGGGTTGGGGCCGAGCTTCTCCTGCGGTGTGGAGCGCATGAAGCCCAGTCCGAAGCGCGTGTAGAGCGGCAGCACGGCGTCGGGTCCGTCGGACTGTTCTTCGATGGCGCGGTCGATCGCGCCCTGGCTGAGCACACGGAAGCCGTCGAGGGCGCCGCCATTGGCCAGCGCTCCGTACAGCCGCGCCAGTGCGCGGGCGTTGGTGTGTCCGTTGGCGGCCGGGATCTCGGCGCGGCGCCACTCCGATGTGTTGACGCTGTCCGGCGCCAACGGCGGGTTGACGAATGCTTTCGCCAGCAGCGAGTCGAGGTCTTTGAGAATCTCGGTGAACAGAGAGATCTGCTCTTCCGAAGGTGGTGGAGGTGGGATGAGGTCCAGCGTACGGGCTTCGGCAGCACGCGGCAGGCCGATGTGGAAGTCGATGCCCAACGGACCGGCGATCTCTTCGCGGAAATACGAACCGACGCTCTGCCCGGTGATACGCCGGATAACCTCGCCGACGAGCCACCCGTACGTGAGCGCATGGTAGCCGTGACGCGTTCCTGGTTTCCACCACGGCTCCTCTTCTGCGAGAGCCGTGCACATGGTGTCCCAGTCGTACAGGTCGCTGGGTTGCAGTGGCCGGCGCACCGCCGCCAGCCCGACGCGATGGCTCAGCAAGTAGCGCACGGGGACGTCCGCTTTGCCGGCCTGTGCAAACTCGGGCCAATACTTCGCGACCGGCGCGTCGAGGTCCAGGCGACCCTGGTCGACCAACCGGTGCGCGCAGATCGCCGTGATGCCCTTCGTCGTCGAGTAAACGTTGACGATGGCATCGCGTGGCCATGGCTGAGTGCGCGCGGCGTCGGCGTAGCCGGCCCAGAGATCGACGACCGGACGGCCATCGACGTACAACGCGACGGCGGCGCCGGTCTCTCCGAACGTGGCGAAGTTCTCGGCAAACGTATCGCGCACGCGCGTGAAGCGCGCGTCGCAGGTTCCTTGGATCCTGAGATTCTCTGACATCGCTACTCCTTCCGGATGTTGATCTGACGGAATCCCTCGCTACGGAGATGCAGAGGCATTCAGAGGACAACGGAGGAATCCCGTCCGTGACTGTTCATACAGCCGTGGGCGAATGTCAATCCGCCACTGCCTCTCAACAAAGATCTGGCAGCAGATGGCGATCATCAACACTGCGTCGGCTCGATTCCGCGGCGGAAAAGTACCAGAAACGGAGAGGCGGTCCGCGGCCAATGGAGATGAGCTCAATTGCGGTTTTTTTGCCTTGATGGTAGTTGGACGTACGACCTCATGAAGAAGGTCGCTGCACAGGGCTTGGTGCGAGGAGGAGGGTGCGCGTTATGGTAAGGTCACGGGATCGGAGCTTTTCGGTCATGTTGCTGTTCGCAGCGGCGTTGCTGGCCGTCAGCCTCGAAGTGCGCCCGGCAGCGGCCGGTGACGGGAGCATCGTCATCGCCAACGGCATCACTACTAGCGCGCCGACGGGATGGTCCCTCGCTCCTCGGTTCTACGCAAACGCCCAGGAGATCGTGAACGTGCCCGCGGGGGCCGCGCCTGACCAGATCGGCGGAGGGCTCGCCAACGTCATGATCACCACGGAGACGCGCATCGACCACGCCGACGCGGTCCACCGACTCAAAGAGATCGCCAGTGAGACGCAATCGCCTTCGGTGTTTCTCGACGTCTGCGGCTGGCCAGCCCTGCAACGCCGCTACCTGGCACCGCAGGAGCAACGGGGCGAGTCCGAGGCAGCGCACTCTGAGATGATCCTGCGGGTGACGACGGCGGTTGCCGTCGATGCCCGCCTGGTCCGGCTCGAGGGTCTCGTGCCACCCGATGCGGCGTCGGTCGGCGACCAGGTGGAGTCGTTTGGCCGTAGCTTGTCGTGTCCGGCGCGGACCGACCCCAGCCAGACCCAGCAGGAGCTCGACAATCTTCGTAGTAGCGCGCCGCTCAAGATCTCGTTCGCCGTTCCCACGTTGGCAGCTCCCGACTCTGCGCGGAACCGAGGCGCCCTTGACCGTCTGCGTGCACTGGCCTGGAAGCTGGTGACGCCAGCCGCGGCCTACGCCGCCTCACCCAGACCAGCCCAGCGGGTCTCCGCCGTCAGCGAGATGGAGGTGGCGGTCTCGACCAACGGTCAGAACATAGTAGTCGCGGGCCAATTCGCCTACAGCAACTCGCAAGACGGGGGCGTCAGCTTTCCCTTCACCGGCTTTACTTCGTACGCCAACTTTGGCGATGCGTCGGTCGCCTTCGCCCAAAGCGGGAATTTCTACCTGGCCAATATCAACAAAACAGCGGGTTGCCCCGATGCGACATTTGGCAACGGCTGTGCAACCGGTATCGCGCGCTCGACCGACAACGGCAGGTCGTTCCCCTTCTTGGCCAACGCGGTCACCTGTGCCACCGGCGCGGGCGGCTGCTTTCCGGACCAGGAGCATATCGCCGCCGACCGCGTCAACGCCGCACCCGGCGGCCTCGACCAAGTCTATTCCGTCTGGCGGAATTTCCCGGGCGGTATCGCATCGATCGTGTGCTCGGCGGATAGTGGCGCGACCTGGACCGCGCCCGTCGTCGTCGATGCCGCCGGACGTGTACCGCGCGTGACGGTGGGCTCGGACGGATTCGCCTACGTCATCTACGTCAGCGGCTCCAACATCATGATCCACAAGTACAGCACCTGCAGCTCTGGTCTCACGGCGCAGGCGGGTTTTCCGAAGCCGATCACCGCACTCACCGGCGTTGTGTGTCCGGTGCCGGGCCTGGACCGCTGCAACGACGGCAACCTGCTCGCCAGTTACATGGCCGCAGTTGACGATACGAACCCGGCGCATGTCTACATGGCGTATGCGAACAACACCGTAGCGCCGCCGCCACAGAATACCGCCAACGAGAACGTCCTGGTACGCGACTCGACCGACGGTGGGTCCACGTGGTCCGCCGCCGTGATCGTCAACTCGCTAGTAGTCGGGCGGCGCTTCATGCCCTGGGTCTGCGCGCAAGGCGGCGCTGCCCGTGTCGCTTGGTACGATCGCCGCGCAGCTGTCAGTGGAAGTACCAACGATTTGACCGACTATTTTTGTGGGAGCGCCTCGACTGTCGGCGGAGTCCTGACTGCCGGCACGGAGATCAAGCTGACTGAGAGCGCAGACGCACAATGCGCCGCCGGCCAAACGCCGGCGAGTGCTGCCAGCTGGTCATGCTCCGTACGTGCAACCGCGGATTCGGAGTCGTGCTCCGTGCAGCCACAGTTGGCAGGTCGATGCTGCGACAATACGATGCCCAACTGTCCTGGCTCGCAGCAGCCTTGTGATTTTACGTCGGGGCCAGCCTGTCCTAGCGGTGAGACGTGCAACGGTGGTGGCGGCTGTCCCAAGTACGGTGACTACAACGGCAACGCCTGCGCTGCGGGGCGAGTCTTCACGGCCTGGGCGTCGGCCGTCCCGCCAACGGGCATCACACCCGACAGCCAGATCGACGTGTTTGTCGCCTCGAAACTGGCCGACGGCGCGCCCGATCTGTCGATCACGAAAACCGACTCGCCCGATCCAGTCATCGCCGGCACGACCCTCGCCTATACGATTACTGTCACCAACGGCGCTGCAGCCACAGCTCTCAACGTCGCAGTGAGCGATACCACGCCCGCGAACACGACCTTTCAGTCCGCGAGCTCCACAACCTTCACCTGCAGTGGCGTGGCGGTGGGCGGAACCGGAACTCTCACGTGCACCAACCCATTCATGGCGCAGAGCGAAGTGGACACGATTACTGTGGTGGTGAACGTCGACGCGAGCACGCCGAAGGGTACGATGATCAGCAACACGGCGACGGTCAGCAGCGACGATACGGACCCAACACCGGGCGACAACTCGGTGACCCAGATGACGACGGTCGACACGCAGGCAGATCTCGCTGTCACCAAGCTCGATTTTCCCGACCCGCTGCTCATATCGAGCGAGGACATCCACTACACCATCACCGTCACGAACGCTGGGCCGTCGAACGCGACGAACTTCGTGCTGAGCGATCCGATTCCGACGCATACGACGTTCCGGTCACTGACGAGTCC
>JBGQHM010000328.1:0-7591 GCA_041497995.1 Binatia bacterium
CTGTCCTCGACGCGGATCTCGTAGAGACTACGTACCCGCTCCAGCCCGCGCTGGAGGTTCTGCGCAGCACGCTCCTTCATGAGCGCCAGTGTGATCGGCTCGCGGACCGTGTCCAGCGGCGGCAGTTGTTCGGGTGCGTGTTCGTGTACCCACACGACATGCAGGCCGTACGGCGAGGCCAACGGCCCCGACCACTTGCCCGGCTCGAGACTGAAAACTTGATCGGCGAACAGCTTCCCGAAACGTCCCATGAGTTGCTGGCGCGAGTAGGCCCGTAGCCGCTCGCCGAGCGGGAACGGATCGGACAACTGCGCAGCCGCCGGCGACGGCGGTTGTGCACCCAACTGCGACAGCGCCGCGGCCGCGGCCGACGCCATGTGTTCGCGGCGGGTGCTCTCGCTGAAGAACACGTGCGTCAACGTCACGGTCTCCGGCTGCACGAAGCGCTCTCGGTTGCGCTCGAGATAATCCCGCATCGCCGACTCCGCAATTGGACCGTCGTTGGGATCGTGCTGCAGAAAGAGTCGCATCTTCTCGACGAGCAGCCGGCGAATGATCACGTCGTCGTCGAGCCCCAAGGCGATGGCGACCTGGTACAGCTCTTCCTGGCTGCGCGCGGGCCGGTGGCTGACGGTCCGTGCCTTTTCCACGAGGCGCCGGCGCACGCTGCCGTCCGCGAACCCGAGAGCGAGGACGCGGGCTTCGCGGTAGAGCATCTCGTCCTCGATCGCGTGGTCGACGAGAGCCCGCAGCTGCGCCTGAGTCGGTGGTGCACCCCAGCGCTGCTGGAAGTCCGACTGCAGCAGACGAATGCGCTCGGCGGTAATGACGATCGGCTCGCGGGTCGCCGGGGGCCGCGCCGTCTCGGCCGCCGGCTGCCAGACGCTGCGCAGCGCAAACAGCGTGGCCCCGATAAGGGCGAAGTGCACGATCGGATTGCGTAGCGCGCGACGTAGCAGGTGTCTCGGCGGGAAGGTCATGAGTCGCTGGCGTGGTACCAGATCGGTGACGTCCACGCCCGTTGCTGGACCGATTTCGGCACGAGGGTGCTGCAGCACTGTTGATATTCGAACTGCGTGTAGCTCGGCGGCAGCGTGCACACGCCGCCGTCGCCGCAGTCACCGTTGCCATTGCAGCCGCGACCGTTGACGCTTGGGTCCTTGGAGCTGCACGTGCCCATCGGCACGCTGCAATCGACGTTACGCGCGTTGCAGAAGTACTGGTTCCAGCGACAGCTCGGGTTCTCCAGCACGCGAGAATAGTAGAAGGCGTGCTGCGTCGGATCGAAGTCCGGATCGGTCCACAGCCCGCACAGCGTGGCCGCGCCGGCGCCGGTGGGCGTGCACGTCTTCAGGTCGACGCTGGCGCCGTTGTTCGGATCGCCGGCCACTTCGTACACCTTGTCGTGCGTCGTGCCGGCGGCGTCGACCCATCCTTTGATGATCTGGACACGTTGGAGCTGGGTGCCGGGGTGCCCTGGCCAGCCCGGATCCATCATCGCATTGATCGCGAAGCTCGGAGCCTGCGTGCCGTCGCCGGCCTTGCACGCTCCGAGCGGGTCGGGGTGCCGGCGCAGGCAGCCGCCCATCGGCACGCCGGCGTCGTAGCCGCGCGCGGCGAAGTTGCCGGTTGCGCAGATGTCCGCCGGCAGGTTGAAGCCGCCGAAGATGCGCACGATAGGCCGCGTGCCGCTGGTCGCGTAGGTTTCGCGATGCGTCATCGCCGTGAAGATCGCGTCGCGCGAGTTCTCCTCCGCCCAGACAGCGGTGAGCGCGCCGCCGTTGGTTTCGAGGCCGAGGAAGTTCTTCTCGTTCAGGATCTCGCCCGAGACGGCGAAGCTTTGGATGCCGTGCGCGCCGTGCAGCGCATAGTCCGTCTCCTCACTCTGCCCCGGCGTGCCGTTGTGATTGTCCAGGCCGCCGACGAAGCCGAGCTGGAAGGGATTGATGCCGTGTTCGGCCTCGTACTTGATGCCGTTCTTGAGCGTTTCACGCACGTATGCCCGCGGCGGGAGCCAGGTCTTGTCCTGCTGCACCGGTGGCACATACCCGCCGTTGAGACGCGAGTAGCCCATGTTCTCGAAGTCGCACAGCTCGTCCGCCGCGTTGGGGTCCTGACTCCAGTAGATCCCGGTCGTCGGGGAGTAGCGGCATTCCGACTGACCTTTGACCTGCATCAGCTCCACCAGCGGTTCCATGTCGCTGCGAATCTGCGCCTCGTCGATCGTCTCGGGGATGACGAACATGCTGCCGCGGCTCATGTTCGCGTTGTGTGGGATCGACAACACATCGCAGCGAGGGTGTTTCGGGTTGTTGCGACACACGTCTCGCAGCACGTTGAGCATGCGCGCTGGGGAGGCCACTTGGCCGACGGTGTTGCACGTGGACGGGTCCTTGCCGCAGGCGAGCGGCTCCTCGACGTTGCTGAGCGGTTCGTCGATCACGTCGTCGTTGCGGAAGATGATGTTGCGATGCAGGTTGTCGGCACCCACGCTGCCGAGGAAGTCGGTGTCGCAGGTCTGCTGCCCGCTGCAGTCGTTCGCGTCCCAGCATGGCAACAGGTCGCGGCTGCAGCGGCCGTCGGCGGCCATCGCCGTGTACTCATAGGCGATGAACGACGTGAACGTGCAGGCGGGGGTATGGTCGTACGCCTCCTGTGCGGCGTTGATGATCTGCTGCCAGACGAGCCGGGCTTGCTGGCGGCAGCGGCTGCCGTCCGGGCCGCAGACGCCGGGCGGACGCGATGGGTTCTGCGGAACGTTCTCGAAGCCGGCGACGACGCCGGCGACCGGACTGCTGCGCAGCCGAGACGCTCCCAGCCGGGCAGCTTTGCACAGCGGGTCGTTGTAGCCTTTTGGCACGCAGAAGCCGGCACTGCCGCTGGTCGGACCAACATCGGGGGTGCTGCACTCCTGTCCTTGCACCGTGCAGTCCGCGTCGCACGTACACGGCTCGGTGCCTTCGAATAGGCAAATGGTGTTCTCGCCGAACTGCTCGGAATGGTCGGTGATCGCGGCGAAGTCGAGGGCGCGGCCCGGTGGCAGCTGCACCGTGCGTGTCGCGCTGTACTGACACACCTCACCGGGGAGACAGTAAGGCAACTCGATAACCTCGGTCGGACCCATGTAGCCGGGGGTCGGCGTGCCGCTGCGTGTGTCAGCCCACGGCGGTAAGCCCACGACGCCTCCTTTGGCGTAGCGGTAGGCATCGGGCGGCAGATTGCGTGTGTCGAGTGTTGAGGCGTCGAACGAGTAAGCAGTGTGCAGGTGCGTCTCGCCGAAGAACGGCTGTTTCAGCGGGTCGAAATTCTGGCACGTCGCGCGGCACTCGGTGCGCTCGAAAGGCAGCGCGCCGGGCGTCACCGCACAGGCGGGTTGAGGCGTCGCCGTCGGACCTGGTGGAGTCGCGGTGTGCGTCGGACACTCGGTCATCGTCGGCGACCCTGGCGCAGTGGTCGGTGTCGCGCTGCGCGCTACCGGCGCCGGGGTGTGCGTCGGTGGTGCGCTCGGGGCAAGGGGAGTGGTCGGCGTTGGGGATTGTGACGGTGTGGGCGTGCGACTTGGCGCGGCGGTGACTGAACGGGTGGCCGTTGCGGTCGCAGCGGGAGGCACTGGTTCATCGCCTCCGCCGCACCCAGCAACCATAACAGTTCCCACGAAGGCCCATCTCGACACCCAGCGAGCTGTCCCTGTCATACGCTGCCCCTCCTCTGCGCGCAGGGCGCACAGCTTGTCGCGTATTCTGACCGAGTTGCTGTCTCGGCGACCAGGATAACCTAAGTCCGCAACGAGAAAAGGGGGCGGTTCTGGCCCCTCGCGCTTGGTAGAGATGCCACGCTCACCGCTGCGCCGCCGCTTCCACGCGCGCCATCCACTCACCCAATGCCGGCGCCAACGCCGCCGGCATCGCCGCGTCGGCGCCACGCAGCATGGCGCACTGGCCGTAGAGCGCAGCGTCTGCGAGCGTCGGGCGGTCGCCGAAGATGAACGGGCGCTGGGTGAGTGTCTGCAGCGTCGGTGCGAGCATGACGCGTGCACGGGCGACCAGCTCCGCCGCATTGCGCTCCCATTCGTCGGCGCAACCGCGGCCGAACTTGCGCTCCTTGATGAAGACGAACAGTGCGGCATCGGCCGGACGTGTGAAGTGGCGGCGGATACCTGGCGTCGCGATGCGGAAGGCAACGTCCTCGAAGGGCCCGTCGATCCAGTCGGCATACGCCCAGATCGGGCCTTGCAGCGGTGACGGCACCAGGCGCTCCGCACGCTCGCCGCGCAACACCTCTTCGCAGATGGCGCGCGAATCGACGGTCACCTTGCCTGCATCATCGACCAACACCGGCACCTGCACGTAGCCGTTGGTCAGCTTGACCAACTCCGAACGGTCGCCGAACGGTACGTCGACGACTTCGTAGCGCAAGCCGAGCAGGTCCAGCACCACCTGCGCCTTGCGCGCGAAGCAGCTGTACTCGAAGCGATAGAGTTTCATCTGGCTCTCCTTCGTGGACGGTGCATACCGCGTTCCCCCGCACCGTCAACACGCGCCGATTGCACGATCGTTCACGCCGGCGGTTGGCTGCTGATCTTTGTACGCCTTGCGGCTTTGCGCC
This sequence comes from Binatia bacterium, assembly GCA_041497995.1. GTDB lineage: Bacteria > Desulfobacterota > Binatia > HRBIN30 > HRBIN30 > DATKMS01. The sequence goes on from JBGQHM010000328.1 coordinate 4,606, forward strand.
GGCGCGGCTTCTCTACGGATGGTCCGTTACGCATCGTCGCCAGAAACGCGTCCAGCTCGCCGGTGACCTCGCGGAGCGCGACCCGCGGCTTGGGCGCGCGTGCGATCACCATCGCACTTTCGGTCATGGCCCCGAAGATCAAGTGCGCTAGCGGCCGTGTTGGACGTTCGGTGAGTAGTCCGGCCGCCATCGATTCCTTGAGCCCTGCCTCGATGGCCGCGAGGCTGTAGCGCCAGTCGATCTCCCGCCAGGTTTCCCATCCGAGAACACTCGGGCCATCGCGCAAGACGATCTGTTGTACTGCGGGGTCGAGACAGGCTGCGAGAAAAGCATGGCACGCGGCACGGAAGCGCTCCCACGCGTCGGCGCCAACTGCACCGGCGGCAGCAGCCTGCATAAGCCGCTGCTCCGTTTCTTCGAAGACGACGCGAAAGATCGCCTCCTTGTCGGTGAAGTGATGGTAGAACGCTCCCTTCGTAACGCCGGCGGAGCGGACGAGCTCGTCGACAGAGATCGCCGAGTACGCATTCGAAGCGAACAACTTCTTGGCAACCGCAAGGAGCTTGGTACGCATTGCCTCCGAGCGTTCCTCTTGTGTCCGCATGGAGGGGGGATATAGCACCTCGTCCGACGAGGGCGCGAGTCGGGTGGCTCGCGCCCTCGCGGTACAGCGCTCCGAATACTGCCTGCTCAAGCGGCGGGCTTGAGCTTGGCGCCGTGCGTGGCCAGAAAGGCTTGCACCTTCTTGGTCTCCTCATCACTCATGCGATCCTCCAGGCGGCAGATGCGATCGCCCGCGAAGACCACCGTCTCCTCGCCGATCATTCGCAAGGTCGGAGCATCAGGAAGGGTGTACGTGGCGGCCCAGCGAAACCACACTGCTTCGTCGCGCTCGGTTGGCCCTTCGACCACCTCAACGGCGCGCGACGCGAAGCGCCGATCGAAACCGTTGACCATCATTTTGAAGGCTGCTTTCAGTGCGTCGCGTCCCTCGATGGGGCCGCCGAAGGCGCCGAGCGGCTGGTAGACGGCGTCGTCGGTGAAGAAGGGATCGATCCTCGACCAGTCATCAGTGAAGTACGCCCCCTCGAATGCGATGGCGTAGCTCAGGACCTGCCCAATCCGGCTCATACCGCCCTCCTCATCGAATCACCGAGTATCTGCGCGTTCGCTCGTACTGCGGACAACGAGACGCCGGCCTGGTCGCAGAGCGTTGCGAGGTCGTAGTAGAGCCGCTCGCCGCGCATCTTTCCGTCCGCGAACTCGATGATGGCAATGAACGGCAGGGCGACAGCGCGGCCCGTAGGCGGCTGCCCGATGAACTCTCCGCTGAGCGTTGCCCGGAAGGTGCCCCAATGCACGAGGCGACTACCTTCCACGACTTCGGCGTCGATCTCGGCCCTGCTGTCGGGCATCGCCGAGAACGATCCGCCGTATTGCACGGCGACGGCATCGCGCCCTTTGAAATGCAGTCCCAGGGGCACGTTCTCGTAGTACCCCTCCTCGACGTATGTGGCGGCGGCCGCCGCCGCGTCGTGCCGCGCCTCGGCGTCCATATGTTCCTTGAGGACGCGGCGCATCTCGATCTCTGTCATCGGATCCTCCTGTGTGATGGGTGGATGGTACGTTGCATACCGACGGTACGTACTTACAGACTGTGGGTATGTAAATCAAGCCCCAAGGGAGGAGAGTGTCTTCGTTCTTCCGTCACACGGTGAGCAGCCACGAGTAGCCCAGGCGCAAGGCGTCGCGGCCGCCGCTCTCCAGCACGTCGCCGTGGGCGACGACGACGCGGTCGAAGTCCCAGGCGAGTATGCGCTCCAAGCTCTGCCGCGCCGCCTGACGGTCGCGGATCAGCCACGGATCGAGTGTGGAGGGGCCGAAGTGGCCGTAGCTGCGCAGCAGTTTCATGAGCAGGCGAGTGGGTGCAGCCGTGCGCGGCCCAAAGTTGAAAGCGAGGTCGCACATGATGAGCGTGCGACTCGCGCGGTGAAAAAAGACGACCTCGTTCTCGTAGGGGCGCCCGCGGAAGAAGACCTGCTCTACCTCTGCCTTCCACTCTGCGGGCGCTGCGTCGCCGAGCACGTCGACAAACACCAAGTCGGGACGCTTGCGTGCGAGTCCCGGCGCCACCCACAACCGCACCCCCGGATACGCCTCGCCCACCGCGCCGGCGTGCAGGTGATGGACGCGATTGGGGGCCACGGTGAAGCAGACGCGGCCGATGGCATCGAGCTCGCGACGCAGCTCGGGGTCCAGCGACACCGGAGAGTGCAGCAGGAGGCTGCCGTCGGCGAGGCGGATCACCGTCATGCGTGTCCCCACCTCGAGCCCGTAGAAGCGCTGGGGCCGCTCCGCGATCCAGATGTTCTTGGCCAGCTCGCGCAACGACGTACTACGCTGGCGCATGATCGCCTACCTCGTCGTCCGGCTGCGCGGCCGCTGCCTCGACAAAGCGCACAAGCGTGCGGAAGCCGGGCAAGCGTTCGTAGTCGCGATAGTCCTTCTCCCGACCTCGCCCGCCGACCGGCGCCAACCGACCGGCGATCACACCCATCAGTGCGTAGAGATCGAGCTCGGCGCCCGTGTCGAGGTAGCGCTTCAGAAAGAAGGCAGCGTGCTCTTCGACCCAGGTCGCCGATGTCGTCGGCGCCCCCCCGCGGTGGCGGCGAATCTTCCGTTCAAGCGTGAGGTAACGCTCAAAGACCGATCGTGGCGTCCACATGCTCCCGTGTTCACCGAGTGTAGTCTCCGAGGGTAGGAAATGATTCTCCAGGGGGAGCCGGAGATCGACGAAGCCGTCTTTCGTGAAGCGGCGAATCTGGTCGTACTCACACGATTCCACATTATCGTACGGATAGTCGCGGACGATCGCGTGGCGATAGATCTTCAGCCCGTAGATCACCCGCTGGGCATGCGAATCGAAGAGATGGCAGGTGAGGATCGCCACCTCGGGCGGTGACTCGGCAAGCCGCGTGTACAGAGA
>JBGQHM010000329.1:0-7568 GCA_041497995.1 Binatia bacterium
CGGTCTGCAAGCAGCGAGCAATCCCACTTCGCTGGGGCCTCGGTCTCATGATTGACCTCGTCCACGCCAGGGTGCTCACCGAGGCGCGTGCGCTCAAGGTTGCGGCCGCGATTCAGGCTGCGAACCCGACCCACATCACGGACCTCCTCATCGAGCGATTCCGCACCCGTGTGCGGGAGCGTTGAGCGACGCGGTTGCGGGCTCGCCGCGCTTACTTCGTGACTCGTGGGTACGTGCCCGGGCGCGTGCACAGCGGTTCCACAAGCCGGCTGCCAGTGCTCCGTCAGAACGTATTCTCCACCTGCACGGTGTAGATCACGTCGGCGCGCAAGCCGTCGCGGTTGAGCGGAAATTGGACCGCACCACCGAGCACCAGGTGCGCGATGGGGTTGACCTTGAGGGTCACAGCCGACTGGACCACGTTGCCGTCGGGCTGATCGTCGTGGTAGCCGAGGAAATCGCCGGCGACGGTCAGCCACGTGAGGGCCTGCACGTCGGCGCCGGCGATCCATTGTCCCTGACTGACGTCGGCGCTCGAGCGAAACGAATAGCCGAGGTTGAGATGCGGCGCGACGATGCCGAAGGTCTTGGAGGCGATGAGCCACGGCGTGAACGTTGGATCGTGGAAGCCGAGCAGTTCGTCGGCGTTGCCGGTCGGAAGCGTCAGCACACCCGCGAGCGCTACATCGACGAACGCAGCATCGTACAGGTGCCACTTTCCGCGCAACCACAGATCGCCGGTGCCCGTGGCCGAGTCGTCGAAAGAGTCAGTGGCACAACGAAAGTCTGTGCTGCACGGACCGGAGCCGCCGATGATCACGCCGGGTTGGAGGCCGGAGAAAAACGCGCCGCCATCTCCGTTGGGGTCCTGAATCACCGCGTTGGCCGTAGCATGCATGTGCGCTCGATTGATCGACAACGTCAGGCTGACGTCAATCGAGTCGGTGACGCCATATGCGGCGCTGAGAAACAGCAGGTCGAGCTGCAGGCCAAGGTCGAGGTTGACGTCGAGCACGTTGTCGCGCGCGCGGGTGCGGTCCTGTTGGGACGGTAGCTGCGCGAGAAACGCATCAGAGAGGGCGGGCTGGGATGAGTGCAGGCTGCTGAGTGGTGTGCCGTTCAGCGTGTCGAAGTCGATATGCGTGTAGGAGACGCTCGCCGTCCACTGGTTGCGCCCCAACGTCTGCGCGCGCTCTGCGAACAACGGACCCAGGCTCTGCGGGATGCGCTCGTAGGCATCGAACTCCGGGACCAAGGCGAAGCTGAACGCTCCGGTTGCGGACGGGACGGGGACCTGTGACCGTGCCACGGCGAGGGCACCGGACAGCCCGCGGAAGCGATCGGCGACGCGCGGCCGTTGCGCGTCGGTAAGATCGCGCGGTGTGATCGAGGTTGCCAGCGTGCCGCCAAACAGGTGAGGGATCTGGTCCGCGAGCGGGATCGCCTGAGCGCTGCGCAGCCAGACACAGCCAGCCAGGAACCCTGCGGCAACTACTGCGCGTCGCCCAGCTTCCACGTTTGATTCTCACGCACGATGAGCCGCGCCAGGCGCGCTTCGAGGCGCACGGGCCGGCGGCTCTCGTGGTCCACGAACCGATCGATACGGGTGTAGGTCACCAACACGCCGGTCGGGCGGATCTCCAGTGTGATGTCGTTAAATTCGATCGTCAGGTCGTCGGCAGTGCGGAGGTACGCCTCCAACACGGCGCGATGTCTCTCCGAAAAGGATACGTACAGTGCTGCGAGGCGTGTGACGTCCTTGCGTTCGAGTGCATCGCGAAACTCTTCGACGGTCTGCCGGACGGCGGCGGCGACCTCCGCTGGCGGCTCCGCGGCGTGTGCGATGCTGCGCAGCGGCACCAGCAGCCATTCTGGAAAGTTCAGCCGAGAGTGCTGTTCCGGGGTCGGTGTCGGCACGGTGATCGGCGTCCGGTCGTTCATGACGCCCTCGGTCTCCAGCAACATGCGATAGGCGTCGATGTCGGTGCTGCCGTCCTTCTGCAGCCGGCGTTCCTCCTCGGAGGACGGCTGCACGCGCAGGCGGGTGAGCATGCTGTGCACCAGCTGCTTCTGCAGAGTGAAGAAGTCGCTGAGGTCGCCCTGCACGCTGTCCGAGGCCTCCTGGACTCCAGCCGCCGTGTCGATGATCTCGGCATCGATCCGCAAGGTACTGCCGACGACATGATACGAGCCCGTGACCAGCCGGCGGATGCCCAGCTGATGCGCGGCTGCGAGATAGTCGGAACGCTGTGCGCCCGAGGTCCGATCGATCACTTGCGGGACGTAGACGCGCAGCGCGCGTACTTTGCTGAGCTCGGTGTTGAACGCGACGCGAATGGCCTTGCCGATCCAGTCGTCGTCGGCGGTGCCACGCAGATTGCGAAACTCGGTGACGCCGATGGTGTTGATGGCCAACTGTGAGCGCCCCTGTGCAGCGTCCGTAAGCCCGCCGGCCGCAGATGGGCTCGTGGCGCCGGTATCCGATCCCAGCGCGGCGAGCATGAGATCGGTGCCCTCGATCTTGTAGTACGGGTGCTGCTCGCCGTCGGTGAGCAGCGGTACCCGTCGCGCCACGTAGCCAAACAGCTCGGAGACCGGCAGCACCCTGTCGCCGTCGGCATCAGCGGCGCCGGCGAGTCCCTCGAGAAGTGCGTGAGTGAACACGCCATGGCCCAGATCCGCATTCTCCCTGGAGGCTTCACCTGGTCGGCTCGCAGCAAACAAGAAGAAGCCATCGCCCGCCGGCATCGGGGCGACCAACTCATCGCCGACGACTGTTCGTGCAGAGTGCGGCGCCAGCGCTCCGGCGTGACAGGTGTCGAGGATGATCACGACCCCACGCACGTTGCTGCGGAGGATGCGCAGCATTTCGTCGACGTCCGTCATGCGCAACCCATGGGTGCGCACGCTGTCCGCGGTCGCCCCCCACGGTAGGAAGTAGTAGGTGCCCATGGTGGTGTCCTGGACACCGTGGCCGGCGAGAAAGAGTAGGACCACGTCATCGACGCGGACCTGTCCGAGCAGCCCTTCCAACGCAGCCAGAATCGTTTCGCGCGTGACCTGTTCGTTGGAGAGGACTTGTGTGCGGACGTCGCGGTAGAGCGGCCCGCCGCGTTGTCGGCCTAAGGCCGCAGCGACGGCGTCGGCATCGCTGTCGGCAAAGCGCAGATTGAGTGTGGGGTCGCGGTAGCGGCTGACGCCAACCGCGAGTACCCACAAGACCGACGGCGAGCCCAGCGTTCCGCCGCTACCGGGTGTGGGGCTCGCGGTGGGAGGAGGGGGCGTCGTGGGCATGTGCTGGTGGACCGTGCCGGCCACGAGCACCCCGGCAACGAAGCACACACCAGCCGCTGCCAATCGCGCCCCCGTCGTCATGTTGCAACGCCGGCTTCTATGCGCCAAGTCCCCGGCGTGTTGCAAACCTCCGCAGAAGAGGGGCGTTTCCGAACGCTGGAATATTGCACGTACGGCGCGCGCCGGCGCATTTTTCGGATCACTGCAACAAACTGCCGCCGGCACCCGCCTTACCGGGCATGATGCCAACAGACGGTCATGTCACCAGCGACCACCCGCGTACGCTGAGAGACGCGCAGTGCTGAGGGTCGCGGGATGTCGGGAGCAGAAGCCGCTGTTCGCCTGCAACCGACGGCTGCGAGGCGTATATGGTCAGGTCACGTGTCCGAACTGGAGGTGGGGGTGGACCCCGACGACGACGCGCAAGCCACGCGCGAGCTGATCGACCGCTGCCTGGCGGGCGTCGACGCTGCCCTGCGCCAGTTTCAAGCCCTCTACGGTGAGTTGATCTACGCGTATCCCCTACGGGTCTATCGCGCTGGCGCCGAGTCTGCGGGCGACTTCTACGTGTACGCGTTCGAGCATGGCCGCATCTTTCGCCGCGCCCGCACCTATGCCGGGCGTGCGCCGTTTCGAGCCTTCTTGTTGACCGTAGTGCTCGATCACCTCTTCATCGATTGGCGACGCGCCACCCACGAGATCGAGACGTTGACGTTGGATGACAGCGACGGCGTCAGCGAGGAAGGCGGCGGCGCGGCCGCGGTCGTCGGTCCACCGACGCTCCCGACTCTGCTCGAAGGCTTGGAGCGGTCGAAGGCCGTGGTGATGAAGCTGCTGTGTGTGGAGGACTATGAGCTGGATGCGGCCGACTATTCGCACATCGTGCACGTGTCGGGGCAGACGCTCCCAACGGTCGTTGCGGCCGTCGAGGATCTCCGCGCCACGGTGCGCGAGCGTGAAGTTGGCTTGCAGCGCGTGGCCGATAGCCTGGATGCCGTGCAAGCCTGGATCGAAGTGTACGAACGGCGGCGGCAACGGCTGGTAGAGGATCTCGGCGGGCTGCCACCCGGTTCCGTTGCAGCGGCGCGGGTACGGGAAGCGTGCGAACGGCTCGAGGCGCAACTGCGCCGCCGCCAGCATCAGCGCGCCAAGCTGCGCGTTGAGCGACTGCGCCGCAAGACCACGGCGCCCTACAAGGACATCGCCGCAATCCTGCACACCAGCGTCGGCAACGTTGCTTCACAGATCGCTCGCGTCCGCGAGGAGCTGGCGCGGAAGACGCGCCGCGGCATCAAGAAGGAGGACGAGTGCATATGACCCGCGAGGACCGAGGCCATGAACCAGAAGTCGCTGCGAGAGCCTGTCCCGGTGCGGAGACGTTGTCGTGCTTCATCGACGGCGAGCTGACCGGCGATCGCGCTGCAGCGGTCGAGACGCACGTGTCGCAGTGTCTCGAGTGCGCCGGCGTATTGGAGCAGATGCAGTCATTGGGCAACCAACGTCGTGCTGATGTCAGCGGCAACGAGTGTCCCGACGGCGAATTCCTTGCCGGCTACTTGGTGGGCAGCCTCGCCGCCGACGAGCAGCGCGAGATCGATGCCCATGTCGTGACCTGTGACGCGTGCGTGTACGCGCTGGCCAAGACGCATCGCCAGCTGCGGCGTGCGCGGACGCTCGATGCCCCGGTTCCGTTGGCGACGATTGAGCAGGCCATCGTGCGGGCGCGGCCCGACGGCGGCCGTTCATTGTCCTTAGTGCGCCGCCGGATGCAGGCAGAGCAACACGTGCCGGTGTACCTGCGGCTCCCCGTGCTGATGCCCACGGCGTTTGCGGCGGGCGCAGCGTTCTTCATTGCGATCAACGCCGCCAACGTGCTGCCGCGCACCCGCACGGAACAGACGCGCGCCGCGGCTGTGCCGACGGGAAACCGCCGGGTGACGACCGCCGACACGCTGGTGCGCTCCGAGCCGCGGGACACTGCCGCGGCGGTATCTCGCGTCGCGCGGGGTGTGGCGGTCGAGGTGCAGGCGGAGGAACGCGAGTGGCTGCTCATCTCATTACCCACCCGTGAGCACGGCTGGGTACCACGCCGGGCCTTCGAGTAGGACTGTGATCAGATGATCCGCCGTCGCAGGATTCTGGTTGTCGCGGCAAGCGTCGTGCTCCACGCGCAGCTTGCTGCCGCGATGGTGACCGTCGAAGCGAACAGCACCGCCGGCACCGCAGGGCAGATGGTTGAGGTGGCAGTCACCCTCGCGGCCGATGAGCACGAGCCGGTCGCCGGTGTCGAGAATGACCTGACCTTTGATCCGGCTGCGACCGTCGCTGTTGGAGCCGATGCGCGACCAGACTGTTCGGCGAATACGGCGATTCGCAAGAGCGCCACGGCCTTCGGCTTCCGCCCGCTCGGCTGTGACCCACGCGCAGGACAATGCACGGGCATCCATGCGCTCGTCGTTGCGGTCGACAATGTCGCTCCCATCCCGTCAGGGGCGGTCTTGTACCGCTGTCGCGTCGCCCTCTCTGCACAGGCGCGACCCGGGCGCTATCCGATCGGCATTCGCAATGCGCTGTACGCGCCACCGAGCGGCGGCGACCAAGTTGCACAGGGGAGCGACGGTGCCGTGAAGGCGCTGGAAGCTACGGGGCCATCTGCTCCTTCAACGGGCGGCGGCGGTGGCGGGTGTCAGACGGGTGCTGCCGGCGGGCTTGCGCCACTGTGGCTGGCGTTCGGCCTGTTCGCGTATCGGCGCTGGTGTCGCGCACGGAGCGCGCCGTGAGGGCACGGCGCCCAACCTCGATGCGCATGGTCATGACATTGCTGCTGACATTCGGTGGGCGCGTCGCGTTCGCGGCGGTGCGCGTGCAGATTGGCGGAGCGATAGGGGCGCCGGGCGACGAGGTCGTGATTACCGTCATGCTCACGGCGGATGCCGGCGAGTCGGTGGCTGCGCTCGAGCACGAGATCGTCTTTGATCCTCTCAATACGCCGGTGGCAATGGCCGCCAACGGGAGGCCCGACTGTGCCGTCAACCCCGCGATCAACAAGGAGGCGACACTCTTCGGGTTCGGCCCGTTCGGTTGCGACCCGACGCAGCGCGAGTGCACCGTCATGCGCGCTGTTGTCCTGTCGATCCTCAACGTCTTGCCGATTCAGAGCGGCTCGCGGTTGTACACCTGTCGCGTGCACATCGCCCCGGAGGCGCCGGTTGGCATCTATGCGCTGCTGAACACCAATCTTTTGTACGCCCCGCCGGACGGACGAGATCTGCAGGCGCTCGGCGTGAACGGGCGGATCACGGTGCGACGGGTAGGGGACGCAGACTGCGACGCGATGCACACCGTTGGGGCCCTCTTCGATGACCCAGCGCCTTGCGATCCGGACTGCAATGGCGATGGCGAAGTGAGCGCGGCGGACGTTGCCTGCGTGGCGGCACAATTGGGTTCGTCCCACTGACGACGAGGCATGGAGGGAGAGCAATGAGAGCGAGAATCACTACGCAGCGAGATGTCACAACTCTCTGGCGCGCCGCTGGGCCTTGGGTCGCGTTTGCGATCGCAGTCGCGGCGTCGTGCGGCCTGATGCCGCGACCGGCAATGGCGGATGAGTTCCTCGCCTGCGGAGTTCCTACGACGCGTCATCTCCAGATGGGGATCACGGACAAATACATCCCGGAAGCGTCGTCCGAGTTGCCGCTCATCGCCGACGTCACCGACATTGGTGGCACCATCGGCCTGCTCCAGCTGACACCGCTGATCTTTTGCGGCATTTGCCCCTTCTGTCCCCCGTGCCCCTCAAGCTGCGAGGGGAGTATCGCGTTTCCGGCGAGCCCAACCCCGCTCGCCGTGTCCGACTGCGTCGGCAGTAATACAGGGGACTACACCATCGAGTTCAACATCGTGGCGCAGAGCCCTGAGAACTGCGGCAGACATCTCTCGTGCGGCACCGCACCCAACGACACCGTCCTGAGCGTTCTCGGAGAGGTTGACGCGTACACTTTTGATGGCGTGAGCGGGCAACAAATATCGCTGACGGCCGCCGCTACGAGCGACACCATCAGCAGCCTGCGCATGCGCCTGTTTTCTCCCAAAGGTGATCTGCAGAACGATTCCTGCAGCGGCACCCTGACGTATGACGTGCCGAGCACAGGAACCTACACCGTGTTGGTCAGTGCGTGTGTCGCCCCCGCAACCGGATCGTACACCATCGTCTGGCAAACGCTGCCCGCGTGCCCCGCGTTGTCGGCCCCCGCGTTCGCTTACGTGACCCATTC
>JBGQHM010000330.1:0-7490 GCA_041497995.1 Binatia bacterium
GCTCGCTACCATCACAAAGAATGCCTTGCCGTCCGGGGCGCGGAATTGGAACCACTCGACCTTCTGCATTACGTACCCTGTCTCGCTCATGAAGCGAGGCATAGTGTGCGGCGTCGTGCGTTGTCAAGTTGGGGTGGCGACAGCAACACGAGCAGGCTCCCGCTGCGTGACGTGCACCCAGTATTGATCCACGTCGGTTTGCAGCTGTCGCAGGATCTCCTGCTGCCGCTGCGGCTCGAACAGGTGGCGATAGCGCGCTTGATGCTGCAGGTACTCTTCCACCGGCTTGAAGCGGTGCGGTACGACGGTGTGGGCCACCACGCCGTCGCGCTCTTCTTTGAGCGGCCACACCCCGGTGTCGACTGCTAGCTTGGCGACCTCCACCGACTCGGCCGGTTCGATACCCCATCCTGGCGGACACGCTGCCAGGCTGATGAACAGCCGCGGTCCGCGGACGCGACCGGCGCGCGCCACCTTGTCCATGAGGTCGAGCGGATACGCCGGGGAAACAGTTGCCACAAATGCCGGGTGCTGCGCCCGCCACAGCTCGAAGAGATCTTGCTTGTGCGTGGTCGTCCCAGCCGGAGTCGTGGCGGTGCGTGAGCCGAATGGGGAGGCTGGAGACATCTGGAAGCCGGTGTTGGCGAAGGCCTCGTTGTCGTAACAGAAGTAGTAGAAGTCGAGGCCGCGGTGGATCGCCGCCAGCGTCGCCTGCAGCCCGATCCCATTGGCCGCACCGTCACCGGTGACGACGACGACTTTGAGGTCCTCGTCCGGTGACAGCCGTCCCTTTTCGATGAGCACGTCGAGGGCGTCGCGCACGCCCTGCGCGCCTGCCGGTGCCGATGCCATCGCGGTGTACAGCCACGAGGAACGGAACGGTGTGAACGGGAAGACGGCCAACAGTGTCATGCACCCAGCGGCATTGACGAAGATGGCGTTGGGGCCGAGTGCCTTATGGAACAGACGCAACGCCAGCAGGCCGCCGCAGCCACCGCACAGGCCCGTCCCGCCGGCGAGGTATTCTTCCCGCGGCAAGTCTTTGATGCTCTTGTAGATCTCGCGTCGCGTTTGCATGGCAACATTCACCATTCGGCATTCGGCGTTTCGCCGTGCGCGATGCGCAACAAGCCGCGGAGTTGGTCGTACTCAGCGGCGGTGTAGAGCAGGTGCGGCTCGCAGGAGCCGCCGGTGTTCTCGGCGTCACGCAGCGCCATGGCCATCTGGTCGAATTCTTCACTGCGGAAGCGCCGGCCGCCGAGGCCGCCGATGAATGACACCATTGGCGGCGCCGCGCAGGTCGGCAATGCGCTCTTGACCTCGGCGAACAGGATACCGCCCTTGCCCACCGAAATGTTCTGGTCGATCACGGCGACGGCGCGCCGCCCACTCAGCAGCTGGGCGATGGCAGCGTGTGGAAACGGACGGATGACTCGGAGGCGCAGGAGGCCGACCTTCACGCCGCGCTCGCGCAGGCGCGTGACCTCTGCCTTGCCGACCGTGCTGAACGAGTTGGACATGACGATGACCCACTCCGCATCGTCCAGACAGAAGCCATCAACCATGCCGTACGTACGGCCGAATCGTTCGCCGAACTCGGCCGCCACTTTCTCATGCACAGCTATGGCCGCCTCGGCGGCGCGGTGCATCTGATACTTGAAGAACGTGTAGCCGCTGCCCCCGAGCACCGCGACGCCCTGCGCCATGGCGTGCGAGGCAGAGAAGTGCGCGTGCGTAGCCGCGTAGCCGGGTAGGAACTCTCGCACCGCGGCGGCGTCGGGTACCTCCACCGGTTCGCGTGTAAACGAGAGGTGGAAACCATCGAGGTTGACCATCGCCGGCAACAGCACATCGGCGTCCTCCGCAATGCGATACGCCATGAGGATGGAATCGAGCACCTCCTGGCAAGTCTCGGCATGCAGCTGCAGAAACCCCGTATCGCGCGCGGCCAGGACATCGTTGTGATCAGGCTCCAACGTGATGGGCGCCGCCACCGCCCGCGCCACGTTGACCAACACCAGCGGCACACGCCAGCCCGCGACGGTGTAGAGCATCTCGAGCGCATAGAGCAGTCCCTGGCTCGATGATGCCGTGAAGACACGCGCCCCGGTGGCCGCGGCGGCGCCCGCAGCGGTGAGCATCGAGTGCTCCGAGTCCATCGCCACCATGCGCGCCGCCAGCTCGCCGCGTGCGATCCACTGTGCCAACGTCTCGATGATCTCGGTCTGCGGCGTGATGGGATACGCGGGAACGTAGTCCACGTCAGCCAGCCGCGCGCCCCACGCGGCAGCGACGTTGCCCGTCAGCAAGTCACGCGTCATGCCGCACCTCCCGCACCTCGCTGATCACCTTGGGCGGACACTCGGCGGCGCACACCAGGCAGCCTTTGCAGTGGTCGTAGTCGATGACCGGGTAGTTGGCGGTGTCGAGGTGGACCGCGCCCTCCGGGCACAGGGCGAAACACAGGAAGCAGCGCGTGCAGCGCGCCAGGTCGATCACCGGTCGATAGACGCGCCAGCCGTCGGTGTGGCGCAGCTCCGAGGTGGCGGGCATGCTCATCGACGGCGCCGCGAGGCGCGCCGGCACGCGCGGCATGAGGAACGGCTCCAGAGGCCTCACGGAGCGCTGGCGCGGCGCGCCGAACAAATGCACCGCCGGCGCCGCATCGAAGGCGCGCTGCGTCGCCCCTACGTTGCGCTCGATCACTTCGGGTGTCAGGCCGACATCCGCCAGCTCCAGGCGCACGGCAGCGGCAAGCTCCTCCCACGCAGCGACGGCTGCCACCTTCGCGGTGAACCCCGCAACCGGTGCGCTCAGCAGGTGGTGACCCAGCAGCTCGATCGCGATGGATGACACGTCGAGCGTGACCACATGTCCCGCGATGCCGAAGCGGCCTTTGACAGCGTCGGCCACCGCGTCGCTATTGACCAACACGACGCTCGTGTCGGTCAGCCCATCGAGTACGGCGGCTTCGGGGAGGCTGAGCAGCGAGTCGTCCATGACCACCACGACGTCGGGCTGTTCAATATACCCGCGCTCGTGGATCGGCCCTTCGCCGTAACGCACGAACGCCACCACCGGTGCGCCGCGTCGCTCGGCGCCATACACTGGAGAGTCTTGAACAGTGAGACCCCGGAGGAATGCCGCTCGACTGACGATGCGGCTGGCGAGTTTCACGCCTTCGCCCCCGCGTCCGTGAAAGCGGAGATGTTGAAGCATCACTCCTCCGTGGCCGCTCCAGCCGTCCGCCAGTCCGCCTCGAGCCGCGCCGAGCACTGTCTCGACGACTTCCTTTCCGCCTGCGCTGCGCAGGCGATAGTCAAACCCAGCCAGCCGCATGCCAGTCAGCGATCATGTCTGATGCGCGGGCAGATCGGCTAGGGTACTCCTAGGAGTGCTCCATCACTACACCGCCGTTCCGAGGAGCGAGAAAGGGACGTTCATGTCGTTCCGAATGTTGTGAGGTCCACGCCGGCGCCTTGGCCCTACGCGCTGCGCTGGCGGCGGCACGTAACTTGGACCGCGGTTGCAGTGTTATGATCGTACGCGACTTGATGGAACGAGAGGTTGTGACACTCAACGCCGGCGACACCCTCGACTTGGCCGACGACATCATGCGCCTCGGCCGCATCCGGCACATGCCCATCACGGCGCACGGAAAGCTCGTGGGTATTCTCTCACAGCGAGATCTCTTTCGTGCCGCCATCTCGTCGGTGCTCGAGCTGCGACCGGCGGCCGAGCGCGAGTGGTTGGCCAAGATCCCCGTGCGCGAGGCAATGACGGCTCACGTGTGTACCATCGGCCCCGCGGCGACGGTGCATGAGGCAGTGCGGCTGATGCTCGATAAACGGATCGGTTGCTTGCCGGTGGTCGAAGACGGTCGCTTGGTAGGGCTGCTGAGCGAGAGCGATTGTATGCGCTACCTGGCGCGCTTGCTGGATATCTCCGACGTGAAGCAGCAGCTGCCCGAGTTGCCGCAGCCCGATTGAACGGCCGACTCAGTTGATGGCGTGCGGCTCGGCCAACGAGAAAGGCGCAATCTCCGCATCGAACGACTGGCCGCCCGGCGTCTCCATTTGGTAGGTGCCGTGCATCGTTCCGAACGGCGTCGGCAGTGGGCAGAACGAGGTGTACTCGAACGCCTCTCCCGGTGCGAGCACCGGCTGCTTCCCGACAACTCCGGGGCCCTTGACCTCCTCGACGTGGCCGTTGGCGTCCGTAATGATCCAGTGTCGACTCACCAACTGCGCCGTCTCCGTCCCTTCGTTCGAGATCCGCACGTGGTAGACGAAGAACCACTGATTTTGGTCGGGCTCCGAGCGTTCCGGCACGTATCGCGACTGCACCTGAATCCGAATTCCCTGGGTTGTAGTCTCGGACATCGACACGCACCTACCTCCTCGTCTGCGCGGGGCGCGAATCTAGACTGAGTGCTGCGGGCGGTCAACCGACGGACGTGCGACGGACGTGAGATGTTGTAATCGCGGGATCTTTGCTTTAGTCGTAGTTCTCACTCGCCAGATGGCCGTTGCGCGGAAGGAGAGCCGAATGCAAGTCCGGTGTGGCGCGGAAAAGGTGTGGCGCCCGCGCGCCGTATGGAGACAGCGCGGCACACGAATCGGCAGCGTCGCAGTCACCCTGCTCGCTCTTCTTGGCGTGCTGCTCACAGTAGCGCCTGCGCGTGCCGCCGCCCCGACTGACCTCGCAATTCACGCGACGGCCACTTCGTTCAGGGTCGGTGTGGACAGCAGTTATCACCTGTCGGTCAGCAACGTCGGAGACGCCAACGCGGACGCTCCGGTGCGGGTGACGAGCACCTTGCCTGCCGGACTGACCTTCGTGTCGGGTGGCGGCGCTGGGTTTACGTGTTCGGGCTCGGGACGATCGCTGGAATGCACGATCGACAGCGTGCCTGCGGCAACCACGCTTGCCTTCCTTGTGACCGTTGACGTCTGCACCACCGCGTCGTCCGTGGTCACCGCGTTCAACGTGCTCTACGATGGCGACATCAACGGCGCCAACGACAGCACGCAGCGCGCCACCAGTGTCAAAGCCGGCCAATGCAGCAGCCGCGCAGCCACGCCGACCCTTCCGCCAGGCGTCCCGACGCGCACACCCACAGTCGCTGGCGTGCCTGCTCCCACCCGTACACCCACTCCGGTGGTGACCGATCTCCAGCTGACCACAACCAGTACGAGCTCGTTCACGATCGGCACGCAACCATCGTACTTTCACGTGGTCACCAACGTCGGGACAGATGCGACCAACGTTCCGATGACGCTGATCGACACACTGCCCGTCGGCATCAGCTTCGTGTCGGCGGCGGGCGACGGATGGACCTGCGATGTCTCAGGCCATACCGTCACGTGCACGAACCCGAACCCGCTCCCAGTCGCGACCACGACGGCGCTGACCTTGATGGTCGCGGTCGGCAGCGACGCGTATCCATCCGTGACAAACGCGGCGACACTGATCTACCCGGCGGACCTCGATACGTCGGACAATACAACACACCGGCCGACGACGATCCGACGGCCCCGCCCCGGCGGTCGTCCGCGGCGGGGAACGCCGACCCGCACATCCGCCCTGCCGGCAGGTACGCCGATGCGTACGCCGACTGCGTCACCGTCACCTCGACATGTCACACCAACCGACCTCCTGCTCACGAAAACCAGCAGCGGGATCTTCAACGTGGGGCACCCGGCATTCTATGTATTGAAGGTCTCGAACATCGGCCCGTTCAGCACAGAGGCGCCGATCACACTGACGGACACCCTCCCCGACAGTTTGGGCTTCCTCGGTGCATCGGGTACCGGGTGGACCTGTACGGTGTCGGGTCAGACGGTGACGTGCACGAACCCAAACCCGTTGGCGGCGGGTGGCGCAACCATGCTCAACCTCTCCGTCAATGTCAGTGCGGCTGCTTTCCCGACGGTGACGAACACGGCGACGGTCACGTATGCGAACGATACCAACCTGGGCAACAACACTGCGCGCCGACCGACGACGGTGCGGAGGTGAGAGCCACCGCGAGCCGGTAGTGTTCGTCGGTGTGTCCCGATGAAGCATTCGCCCGGATTCCTGCGCATCGTCGACGACGCGAGAGGCCGGATCCGCGAGGTCAGCGTGGCCGACGTGAAGGCGATGATCGACAGTGGCAAGCGCTTTCATCTGGTCGACGTGCGCGAAGAAAGCGAATGGGCGAACGGCCACCTGCCCGGCGCGCGGCATCTGGGCAAAGGTATCATCGAGCGCGACGTCGAAAGCGCCATCCCCGACCTGGACGATGACATCGTGCTGTACTGCGGCGGCGGATTTCGCTCCGCGCTGAGCGCCGACAACTTGCAAAAAATGGGCTACACCAACGTCGTGTCGATGGACGGTGGCTGGCGCGGCTGGACCGAGGCGGGTTTCCCCATCGAGAAGCCCCGCTGACAGGGACCACGGGCGCACCGACTCTTCGTAGCGGCGGCTTTCAAAGCCGCGTTCCCCAGGTATGCAACGCACCGATTTCGAGAACAAGCAGGTGTATGTCGTGGGTGGATCGCTGGGCATCGGCCTGTCGATCGCCACGCGCATCGCCTCACTGGGCGCGAACGTCGCCGTCTTTGCGCGCCGCAAGGAGCCACTCGAGCAGGCCGTCGCGGCCGTCAACGCTGCACGCAAGCGTCCCACGCAAATCGTCGCGTCTCGGCAACTCGACGTGGCGGATCACGTCCAAGTGTCGGAGGTGATGACACAAGCGGTTGCCGAGCTGGGGCCGCCCGATGTCCTCATTAACTGCGCCGGGCGTGCCTATCCGCGGCGCTTCGAAGACATTTCATACGAGCAGTTCGCCGACACGCTGCGGGTCAACCTGCATGGCTGCTGGAACACCGTGCAGACCCTGCTGCCGCACATGAAACCGAAGGGCGGCTACATCGTGAATACCTCATCGATCGCGGGTCTCATCGGCGTGTTCGGGTACACCGACTACAGCGCGTCGAAGTTTGCGCTCGTCGGCTTCTCCGAAGCGTTGCGCAGCGAGCTGAAGGCCTACAACATCACCGTGTCGGTCTTGTGTCCCCCAGACACGGACACACCGGGCTTGGAGATCGAGAATCAAACCAAGCCGGAGGAAACGCGCGCAATCGCCGCGGCCGCAAAGGTCATGAGCCCCGATGCCGTCGCTGATGCCCTGATCCGCGGTATGGAACGGTGCAGCTTTCTGATCATCCCAGGCCTCGACGGACGCCTCAGTGTGCTCGCCAAACGCCTCTTTCCCGGCGTGGTCGAACGAGTCATGGACCGCACCATCCGCCGAGTCACGCACCAGCGGGATGTGGCGGCGCAGCGCGGCAACGTACGATGATCTCGGTGATCTCCGCCGGAGCGCCCAGGCGCATCGCCGGTCCCCAGAAGCCGGTGCCGCAGCTGACATAGAGCTGGGCACCGTCTTGCGCGTAGTGGCCGGCGACATACGGGGTGCTCAGACGCACCAGGTAGCGGAA
>JBGQHM010000331.1:0-7427 GCA_041497995.1 Binatia bacterium
GGCGATTTTTTGTGGTGGAGAAGGATGGCCGTCCGTGAAGCTGACTTTGAAGAGCCCACCGCCATCGTCGAGCGATCCGCAGCCGCTCGAGCTGCACGTCAGCCCGACGTCGATGAAGAACACGTCGCCGGTTGGAGTCACTGCAACGCCGAACGGACTGAAGGTGCCCTTTGGAATGGGACCCTTGGCTTTCGTCGAGTGGCCGGCGTCATCGAACCAGTTCACGGCATTGCCGCCCAGTGAACCGGAGAGAATGTTGGTAACCGCCCAGCAGTTGGTGGTGGCCGTGCTGCACGTCGGATCGCGCGCGATGCCAGCGGGAATGCCCGCGCTCCGGATAAAGACCGTGTACGGTGCGGACGGTACGAGGAGCCTGTCCGGGCGGCATGCGGCGCTGCCGGAGTGGATGTCGCACTTGAGCTGTCTCCACACGCACAGAGCAGACTCACGAGACCCATTACCATCCAGCTCGGCCGCCGGGTGCGAGCCGTCGCTCTCATATTGCCTCCTGAGATGGCGTCCGGAACGCCTACGCGAGTATGCCACAAATGCTACGGACCTGGGAGGGTGGTAGTGGCGCACACGGTTGCCAATTGAGCGTCGTGGACAGCGTTGAGTGCCACGCGGCCATTCACGGCTTAGGCGACCCGATACCAGCAGCCTCGAGCAGCTCCCGCAGTCCTTCCCGGATGGACTCGCCATCATCGCCGATCAGAATGAAGCCGCGGGCGATTTGCAAACCGTCGGTGTTTCACTACGATCGCAAATCCGTGCACATCCTCAATCGGCACATCTTGCGCCCCTATGCCTGTCTCGGCTTTGCGATCGGGGTATGGTTGGACCTTCGGCCAACACGGGCGGGTGCGTGGCGCGTGCGGGTTGCCCGGCTGGCGGGATCACGAGCGGAGTAGAGCGGTGCGCCGGTCGCGCTACAGTCCGATGTCAGTGATCAGCCGCTACCTGTCCGTGAATTTGTCGGGATGCTGCTACCGATCGTGATGGCGTTCGTCATCCTCTATCTCGTTGTGGACGTCTTCGATCGCCTCAGCTTCCTGCTGAAAAACCACGCCACCGTGGGTGCAGCGGTGCGGTACTTCCTCTTCAAGATCCCGTTGATTCTGACCCAGATCATGCCGCCGGCAGTTCTCGCAGCGCTGCTGCTGAGCCTCGGCATGCTGTCGCGGCAGAATGAGATCGTAGCGTTGCGTGCCTCTGGAATCAGTCTGGTGGAGACAGCAGTGCCCCTGCTCGTGCTGGGGACGCTCATGAGCCTCGCTACCTTGGTCTGGGACGAGACGGTCGTTCCGTATTGCACGCGGCAGTCCCAATATGTGAACAACAACGAGATCCGTAAACGCGTGCAACGCGCCATCCTGAGCGACCGTGAAATTTGGTACCACGGCGCCGATGGCTTCTACAACATCGACCACATCGACCCGCAGCGCCGCACGTTGTTCGGACTCACGATCTACCAAACTGACGCAAACTTCGACCTGCGCAGCATCATTCAGGTGCCAGCCGCCGAATGGACTGACGCCGGTTGGCGGGCGACCGGCGGCGCCGTCGAACGCACGGTTGCTAGCAATGGCGACGTCGCAACGAAGCCAGTGCCGGACAGTCAGTTGTTGCGTCACGAAACGTTGAACGATTTTCTCGAATTGCGGCCGCAGGCGGAAGAGCTCAGCTATCTGGAACTCCAGCAGCGAATCGCCGACCTGGCTCGCAAGGGCATCGACGCGTCGAACTACTTCGTCGATCTGCAGCTCAAGCTCGCGGTGCCGTTCACGAGCCTGGTCTTTGCCTGCCTAGCGATTCCGCTGGCGGGCCGGGTGCAACGGCACCCAAGTCTCGCCCAGATCGTTTTGACGGGACTGGCTACCGGGTTCGGCTATTGGGTCACGCTCGCGCTGACCAATGCACTGGGCACGAGCGGCGTCCTACCTCCAGTGGTGTCGGCGTGGGCAGCGAACGTGATCTTCCTGTTCGTCGGCATGGCGATCTTCCTGACCAGCGAGTAGCGTTTGAGTGCTACCGCTTGAAGTGCCGTCCGTCGTCCGGGTGCTGACGGATGTTGATCGCTGGTCTTGACCAGGATACCGGCTCCTGAAACACAACCGCCCGTGCAGCGTCTGGCGCTGCACGGGCGGTTGCCCAGGGTTGAGCTGCAGATCCTACTCGATCATCTTCTTGCTTTGGTGCAGCACGAAGTCCGGATAGGCGTACACACCCATCTCGGGTCCATCGAGTCCTTCCATTTCGGTTTCCGCGCTGACTCGGATCGGCGTGATCAGATCGCTGATCTTGAACCACGCATAGGCCATCGCGAAGCCGAATACGGCAACGACGACGCAATCAATCGCCTGCATGACCAGCTGCGATGGGTCACCATACAGCAGGCCGCGCACGCCGTCGGCACCGTACAGCTTCACCATCTCTTCACGCACTACGCCGTTCCAGCCCGCACCGTACTGACCGGTCGCGAAGATGCCAACGGACAGAACCCCCCAGAGTCCGTTGACGCCATGAACTGAGATGGCGCCCACGACGTCATCGACACCGCGCGCCTCGAAGAAGAAGACGCTCAAGACGACCAAGATGCCTGCAATGACACCGATCACCGCCGCACCCCACGGATCGACGAACGCGCACGGCGCGGTAATCGCAACCAAGCCCGCAAGCATGCCGTTGCACAGCATCGACGTATCGGGCTTGAGTCCCTTAGCTTGGAGCGTCAACATGGCTGCGATCGCAGCCGTGATACTCGCCAGCATGGTATTCACGACGATGTAGCTGATGCGGAGATCGGTACCCGCCAGGGTCGACCCAGGATTGAAGCCGAACCAACCGAACGCGAGGATAAACGTTCCGAGAACGACCATCGGGATGTCGTGGCCTGGAATCGCTTGCGGCCTGCCGTTCACGTATTTGCCGATGCGAGGACCGATGACCATCGCTCCTGCGAGAGCGATTATTCCCCCCATCGCATGGACGACGCCTGACCCGGCAAAATCGACCGCACCGTGACCGAGCCCCCAGTTCACGCCACCCTGCGCGAGGAAACCACCGCCCCACACCCAGTTGGCGTACAGGCAGTACGGCAGCGCAATCCACAGACCGTACAGGCAGAAATTCTTCCACGCCCATCGCTCTGCCATCGCACCGGTCGGGATCGTTGCGGTGGTGTCCATGAACACCATCATGAAGAAGAACAGCGCCAATACGCCGGTGTCACCGACTGCGCTGCCGAGGAACCACCCCTTCGTTCCTATCAAGCCGTATGTGTAGGCACCCGTCGCATTGCCGGCTGCGTCAACGGCGGCGCCGAGGCCGATGCCGCCGTTCAACACGGACAGCCCTGGCCCGAGCGAAGCGTACCAACCCGGAGGCACCGGTCCGTTGAACCAATTGCCCCAGCCGATTGCGAAACCGTAGACCCAGAATCCGAGACAGCCGAGCGGATAGATCATGAAGTTCATCGCCGCGGTGTGCGAGCCGTTCTTCGCTCGGCACAATCCGGTCTCGACGTACATGAAGCCGGCCTGCATGAACATCACCAGGAAGCCGGTGACCAATGTCCACACGAAGTTGATCGAGAAGGTGTTGTGCGCCACCCGATCGTAGACATCTTGGATCGTCAACGTCGTCGGCGTATCGCCCTTCCCGTCTCCCGCCGGCGTGATCCACACGCCTGACGCACCGCCAGTTGGATCAGGCCACACCGGCTTCGCCGGATCGGTGTTCACCCCGGAAAAGTACCCGGGAAGCGGCGGTGCCGCTGCTTCGTCCGCCCGCGCCGGCGGCGCCCACGCGAGCGACGCGCCCACCAGCCATACCCCGAGCCCTAGAATCAGACCGCGCTTACTCATCTGCGATGCCCCCTGTTGTGTGATTGAACGTCATGTCGCCTCGTCTCCCTTCTCTGGTATGGGATTCGTGTTGCCAGCGCGGTGTGCGCCGCATTCGTCGATCGCGCATTGTGCAAGGACGTTGCCAGCGCCGCGGCGCGGCGGCGCGTGGAAAGAATGCTCTTGAGTCCTCAGTCTGATGCCCGCATGTTGGGCGCGCGCTGAAACACTGTGCAGCGGCTGGTCCAATGAGGAGCGATTCCGACACGGGCCACGGCACACGCGTCGTTTCATCGTTCCACGTGGCTTGAGCGCCTCGGCTCACTTCGATAAGAGCCCCGGCGGAGGCACATGCATCTATGGAGACGGGTCGCTTCTTCGACGACTACACGGTGGGCGAGGTCATCAAACACTGGCCGGGGCGTACCATCCGCGATTTCGACGATACGTGGTTCACCCTGATGACCATGAACACCAACCCGCTGCACTTCGACGACCATTTCGCCAGCCAGTCGCAGCACGGTCGCTGCCTGGTCAACGGTGTGCTGGTGTTCGCCATCACGGTGGGGATGAGCGTGCGCGACATCAGTCAGAACGCCATCGCCAACCTGGAATACGAGTCGGTGCGGCATCTCGGACCGACGTTCCACGGCGATACGATCTACGCAGAGAGCGAGATCCTCGAAAAGACCGAGTCGAAGTCGAAACCGGATCGCGGCATCATCTACGTCGAGACACGCGCGTGGAATCAGAAGGACGAGCGCGTTCTGTCGCTGCGCCGCCGGGTGATGATCCCCAAGCGCTCAACGTGATGCGCGTCGCCGGGGAACGACAGACATGGCGCAATGCGCTCGGCGACGGTTTCCCCGCTGCCTGGATACCCAGCACGAGCCTAAGTTCCGGGCATCACTTGCGCCTGCCGCGCGCGCCCGGCCGATGTCAGACCTAGCTTTTCACTTCGTCGTGACACGACGACTCACTGGCATCTCGGTTGCTGCCCGCTCCACCAAACCCGCGGGCACTCATTCTGTGCCCCCGAACGCTCAAACGAAAGGAGACATAGAATGCGCGGAGTGAAGACACTGGGATGGGTGATGCTGACGCTGCTAACCGTGGCGGCGCTTCCCTGCACGGGACGTGCAGCCGACAAGGATCTCGAGGATCGGGTACGAGCGCTTGAGCGGAAGCTCGATCAGGAGCAGAAAGGGACAGTAACGGAACAGAAGACTGTGAGCGACCGGATCGATGCCATCGAGAAGGAAGTCAAAGACAACGAGAAGACACTCGCGGACAAGACCGGGATCAGCATGCACGCCATGTTGGCGGTCGACTATTTGTATGACCTGAACGCGCCGGGGGGCTCAACGGTCAGCGGGTTTCCGCAGCCGTACCTACGCACGTTCGAGAACGAGAAGAACAGCTTCATCATCAATCTCGCCAACCTGCACTTTGAACGTACCGCCGATAACCTGCCGGGCTTTGTGGCGGATGTCGACTTCGGCAAGACCGCCGATGTCGTCAACAACGCCACGTACTTCGGGAAGCACAGTGCTGACCCCAACGATCCCTCTACCAGCATTCCCATCACCGGCAACGGCACAGACTTCTTCGACGTGCGGCAGTTCTACCTCACGTACACGGTGCCGGTGGGCACTGGCATCAAGCTGAAGGCCGGCCGCTTCGTCACCCTGGCCGGCGCCGAAGTGATCAAGTCGTACAACAACTTCAACTGGAACATCACCAACTCGATCCTCTTCGGCTTCGCCATTCCGTTCACGCATACTGGACTCATGAGCAGCTACGCGTTCACGGACCAAGTGAGCCTGGATTTCGGCATCGTCAACGGCTGGGACGCGGTCGCAGACAACAACGACGGCAAGAGCCTGCACAGCGGCCTGACCCTGGCCTTCGACCCGCATATCACCTTCTACCAGACGGTCACGTATGGTCCGGAGCAGACGGGACGGACGGTCCTTGACAATAACGGCGTCCCACTCGTCGTGCACGCCGGCCGCTCGAAGCGGCTGTTGCTGACCTCGTTGATCACCATCAAGCCGATCGATCCGCTGACGCTGATCATTGACTACGACTATGGTAACGACAGCGACTCGGTGCCGGTCAACGGGTTGTTGCGCACGGCGCAATGGCAAGGGGCGGCCGGGTACATTATTTACAATTTCACCGACGATCTCTCAGCGACGCTCCGCGCCGAAGTGTTCGACGACGTCAACGGAGCGCGGGTGATTGCGTTCCCCACCGGCGCTGTCGGCGCCCATGCCACCTACACGGAAGTCACGCCGACCATCACTTACAAGATCGCCGACGGCCTGTGGTGGCGCAACGAGTACCGCCACGACGAATCGGATACGAAGAAAGTGTTCGCCCACAATGCCAACTTGGTGCGCGGGCAAGACACGCTCGCAACCGAGTTGATCTACGCGTTCTAGCCGGTTGCCAAGAAAGCAGGAGTAGAGCCATGAAAAAGATCGAAGCCATCATCAAGCCGTTCAAGCTCGATGAAGTGAAAGAAGCCCTGGCCCGCGAGGGCATCCAGGGGATGACGGTCTCCGAAGTGAAAGGCTTCGGACGGCAGAAGGGCCACACGGAGCTCTACCGTGGCGCCGAGTACGTGGTCGACTTTCTCCCGAAGATCAAGATCGAGCTCTTGATCGGCGACGAAAAGGCGGCCGCGTGCGTCGAGGTCATCGAGAAGACCGCCAAGACCGGCCGGATCGGCGATGGCAAGATCTTCGTCTCATCGGTGGACGACGTCATTCGTATCCGCACCGGCGAGCACGGCCCGGACGCGATTTAGCGCTCGCCGCTAACTGCAGTCTCTCCACAGAGCAGCGCGCCTGCCGTTCAACGGCGGGCGCGCTGCCGTCTTTGTGTCCCGCGGGTCGGCGCTTGGGTTCGGCTCGAGTGCGCGGTATGTAGGGCCGGTGACCCACCCAGCGGCGGCCGGAATGTTGGCGCCTGAAAATCGTGCGCGTCCAACCGGGACCGACGCAGCCCCAGCTCATCATCCGAGCGGATCGACCCTGCCACTGGCGCTCGCGGCACTGGGCGTCGTGTATGGCGACATCGGGACGTCGCCCCTGTATGCCTTGCGCGAGTGTTTCGTCGGAAACGCTGGACTACCAATCACTCCCGCCAACGTGCTCGGTGTACTATCGCTGATCTTCTGGTCGCTGGTCGTCGTCATCTCGGTCAAGTATCTCGTGTTTGTTATGCGGGCGGACAACCAGGGCGAGGGTGGTATTCTCGCCTTGCTCGCATTGGTGACGTCATCCAGTCGAGACGCATCCCCCCGTCGCGTCGGGTTGGTGTTGCTTGGGCTGTTCGGTGCCGCGCTGCTCTATGGAGACGGGGTGATTACGCCGGCGATCTCGGTGCTCTCGGCTGTCGAAGGCTTGCGAGTTGCCACCAGCGCGTTCGAACCATTCATCATCCCGTTTGCGGTCCTGATCCTCATCGGTCTCTTCGCGGTGCAGAAACGAGGGACCGCAGGCATCGGGGCGGTGTTCGGTCCTGCGATGTTAGTGTGGTTTGCCGTGATCGGTCTTATGGGATTCGAACACA
>JBGQHM010000332.1:0-7418 GCA_041497995.1 Binatia bacterium
AAACGGCGGCGGCCGCCGCAATGGTCACTGACTCAAGGCTGCCCATACCGTGCGCCGTTCGCGAACGATCTTGACCTCCGCCTTTGGCGGCGTGCTGTTGGCAGTCGCGGCGGACGTCCTGCCTGCTCGCGTACTGTGGGCGCAGGAAGGCGTGTTCCTCACCGAGGAGCAAGCACCACGCGCCGTGTTTGCCGACGCCGATGGCTTCGCTCGCCAGGTGGTCATCGCGTCGCCTGAGATGCGTGATCGTATGCGCAAGATCCTCGGCGCGACTGAGCCATCGGTGTGGGAAGACCAGTACGTGGTCTTCAAAGTGACGCGTGGCGACGCCGCCCTGGGCTACGCGATCATTGTCGAGGAGATCGGCAAACACCGGCCGATCACCTTCGTCGTCGGTGTCCGATCCGATGGGAGCATCAGCGACGTCGCCGTCATGGCCTACCGCGAGGCCTACGGTGGTGAGGTGCGCAGCAAACGCTTCCTGACGCAGTACCACGGGAAGAACGCGCAGAGCGGATTGCAGACCTACAGTGACATCCAGAACATTGCCGGCGCCACGCTATCGGTCGATGCTGCCAGCCGCGCGGTGAAGAAGGCGCTGGCAGTGGGGCACGTCGCACTCGGTACGGGAGCTGCCTCGTGAGACGCACCGCGCTCGTGCTCGCCGCCGTGCTCTGCGCGGCGCGACCGGTTGCTGCCGCAGTGACCGAAGTGCACTACGTCATGGGCACGTACTTCCGCATCACGGCGGAGGGCGGCGACGACGCGCACGTGCGTCGGGTGCTGGGGCGTTGCTTCAGTGCGGCGCGCGAGTCCGACGCGCGCTTCTCGCGCTTTGATGCGCACAGTGAGCTGTCGCGCCTCAACGCAGGTGCAGACGATGCAGCGCCGGTTGCAGTGAGCCCGGAGATGGCGGCACTGTTGCGAGCGGCGCTGCGGTTGTACGCCACGACGAATGGTACGTTCGACGTGAGCGCTGGAGCACTGACGCGTCTGTGGCGGACCGCCGCGGACTGGCCGAGCGCGGAGAGGATTGCCGCGACCCGGCAAGCTGCCGGCGCCGGGGCGTTCGATGTTGTCGGAACAACGTTGTCGCGCCGTTCGGGCGTGTCGATTGATCTGGACGGAATTGCCAAGGGCTGGGCGGTCGATCGGTGCGTGACACAGTTGCGGGCCGGCGGGATCGAGCGCGCCTTCCTGAGTTTTGGGGAGAGTAGCCTGTACGCGCTTGGTGCGCCGGTCGGAACACCGGGCTGGGTCGTATCGCTGCGTGGTCTCGACACCGAGCGCGCGCTCGGCACCCTGACGCTGCATGATCAGGCGGTGTCCGTGTCGGCGGTGTTTGGCCACGAGCGACTCGTCGGCGTGCGCCGCGTCGGTCACATTGTAGATCCGCGCAGCGGACTGCCACTGACCTCGCCCGCGATGGCGGTTGTCGTGGCAGAATCGGCGACCGACGCAGAGGCCTTCTCCAAGGCGTTGCTGATCGACGTGCAGAGCGCCGCGACGGCCAGCAGCGAGCAGCTCATCACGGGAGCGGTGGTCGTGCGACCGTCTCGCGTAGCACGTGTCGGACGTATCGCGTTCACACCGTTCAAGACGTCACGACCCATCGCTGCCGCTGCGGAGCCGCTGCGATGAGGGCGTTTGCCGCCGGCGGTTACTTGCTGAGGGATGCGCGCCTCGAGGTTCGCCTCATCTATACGGGCTTCTTGGCACTGGTGTTGATCGGCATGGCGACCATGGCGGCGTTTCAGCTCCATCACATCGGTCCGACACCGAATCGGATCGCAGCCTACTACCGCGGCGGCGAGGTGGGTGCGGAGATGACCTTTCCGAAGACCTTCCGCGAGTTGGTCGAGGTCACGCATTTCCACTCGTTCATCATGGGTGTCGTGTACCTCGTCCTTGCCCATCTGTTCGTGGCAACACCGGTGCCGCCGTCGCTGAAGCAGACGCTCATCGTCGTAGGGTTCGCGGGGTTGGCTGGCGACCTGGTTGCACCGTGGTTGATCCGTTACCTGTCCGGCGGGTTCGCGTATCTGCAAGTGACGGCGTGGGTCGCCGAGTGGATTGGTTTCGGCGCGTTCATCTTCGTTCCGATCATTGAGATGTGGTTCAGCGATGGCCGAGCAGAGTTCCCACCAGAGTAGGGACGAGGTGAGGTGTCGCTGCGGCAGCCTGATGGCGCGCGTGACCGATCACGGCATCGAGCTGAAGTGCCGGCGCTGCAAGCGCGTGGTGCTGGTGGCCACCGATCAGGTGAGCCACGAGTGGGTGGCGGTGTCTCTGCATCGCGAGGATGGAACGATGCGCTAGGTGCAACCATCAAGGCGAGTGCCCGCCGGCGGCGGGCAAGCGGCCAGAGACCTCAGCGTCCAGAGCCCGGTCGAGAGCAAAGACTCGCACCGGGCTTTGTTTTTTCCGGCGCGGCGAAGAACGAAAGGAGAAGAGTCATGCGACCGACAACATGGGGGCGGGTAGTCGTCGCGCTGCTGACAGCGGGAACACTCACGCGTTCGGTCCGAGCCGAGGACCTGTCCAACAAGATCGAGCGTATGGAGCAGGAGCTCAACGAAATGAAGCGCGAGCTGCAGGCGCAGAAGGACGCACAGCAGAAGGCAGCGGCGGAACAGCAGGAGCGTGACAAGCAGGCGCAGGAGAAGCAAGCCAAAGAAGATGCTGGCAAAGCGGCCGGCGCGGACTACCGGACGTTGCTGGATCGGGTGAAGATCGGCGGCTACGGCTCGATGCGCTACGAAGCGTCGGATCTCAAGGAGCAAAAGAACGAGTTCGTGCTCCGCCGCTTTGTGCTCACCGTCGACGCGAACATCGCCACGCGGCTGCGCTCGTATTTCGAGTTGGAGTTCGAGCGCTTTCGCACGTTGGAGGTGGAGAAGACAGTGCAACCCGGGAACGGCGGGCTCAACGGCGAGCAGGCGATCGAGGCTACGAACAACTCGGAGATCTCGCTGGAGCAGGCGTGGCTTCAGTACGACATCCACCCTTGGATGAATCTGCGCGCTGGCGGCGTTCTCGTGCCGCTCGGCCGCTTCAACATCAACCACGACGACAATCGATGGGACCTGCCACGGCGCACGCTGATCGATCGCGGCGTGCCGGTCTTGCCGTCAACCGCAGCGTGGGATGAGCTGGGGGCCGGGTTCCTCGGCGAGGTGCCCCTCACCGACCAAGCGCTGCTGAACTACCAAGTCTACGTCATGAACGGCGTGGCTCTCGACTCCGAGTTCGAGACAGTCGTCGAGGCGGGCAATCCGAAGACGTCTGTCACCGAGATCAAGCTCAGCCCGTCGACCGGTGGGTTCGCTGGGGACGTGAAGGACTCGAAAGCGGTCGCCGGTCGCCTCGCGTTCAGCCCGGCGTTGGGACACGAGATTGCCGGCTCATTCTACTATGGACAGTACACGCCAGACTTCCTCGGCCACGAAGATCTGTGGTCGCTGGGCCTCGATGGACGCACCGGCTATGGCCCATTCGAGCTTGAGGGTGAAGGACTCTTCACGCGCTTCGAAGGCACCGGAAACGTCGCGGTGAACCTGGCCAACGCGGCGCGCGACCAGAGCTCGGTCAGCAGTGATCCGAGTGTCGAAAAAGAGATTGAATTCGAGTTGGCGCAGTTGGCGCGCAACAAGTACGGATACTGGCTGGAGGCGCGGTATCGCTTCTGGCCGGCGTTCTTGACCGATACCTTCCTCGGCCGCAGCTTCGCCAACCCGCAGCTCGTTGGGGTCTTCCGCGCCGAGCAGGCGTGGCTCGATGACCTCGTGCAAGAAGTTGATTTCAGTGGCGGTCAGCTGACCGCGTTCGACACCACGAACCGGCGCGTCGACCGTTTCACCGTCGGCCTCGCATATCGTCCGGTGCCGCTCGTCGTGTTCCAACTTGCGTACGAGTACACGCAGACCAACGCCGGGCAGAGTCTGGCGGGCGTGACCAACTACCTGCCGGCTGGTCCGGGGGAAAGCAACGTGAACTTCCTGATGGTGGGCACGGCATTCGGCTTCTGAGGGCCGCACCCATCTGCAAGGGGCGATTCCGCGCCGTGCTCTTCATTAGACGGCACACGACGTCGTTGCACGCGCGGCGTTCTTGAGGGCGCTCAACGAGGACTACAATTGACGGGCGTGGCGACGAGCGCGAGGCGGCTTGGTGCCGGTGGTGCCAACGCCGCGCAGGCGGAAGAGCTGCTGCTCGATACGCTCGTCGGCCTGCGCCAACAGCGCCTTGCTGCCACCGTACTTCTCGATCATGTAGCTGAGGTCGCCGAGGTCGTGGATGAGCAGCTGCACGGCTCGCTCACGTTCGGTCTCGCCCTTGAGCCCGGCGAGCAGGTCCAAGACGAGATCCTCGATCTCCGAGCCTTCGATGGCCAGTGCAAGTTCGAAGGCCCGCGTCAGTGTGAGGCCGCGCTCCGACTCGGCCTCGGCGGCGGTGAGCAACTCGCGGAAGCGGACGACGTGCTCGCGGGTCAGCGCGGGCGCCGCCGAGAGCGTGCGTTCCGGCGCGCTTTCGAGCAACCCGGCGACCAGGGCCAGCGCCCCGAAGTGTCGCGATTCGTGCTGCGCCATCTCGAACCAGAAGCGCCGCACCTCGTCCGGCTTCGGGAACAAGCTCTCGAAACGGCAGTACAGTTGCATGGTGCGGCGCTCCAGATCCATTGCCACCTCGATGAGCTTGCGGAGCAGCTCCGGCGGCCGGTGCTTCGGACGAGAGGGGCCAGGCGACTTCACACGCGACGGTGCCATGGGGGGCTTCTAGCACGGGGCTCCGCGGACGTTCTAGTACTTTGGTATTGATAATGAGTTTCAACTTCAGTATAGGGGGTAGTGAGAGCACGGAGGCATTGAGCGATGATCGTCTGTCACTGCGTCGGGGTTACCGACACCACGATTCGGAAGTTGATCGAAGCGGGCGCTTCCAGTGTTGCGGAGATCAGCCGCCGCTGCGGCGCGGGCCGCTGTTGCGCACCATGCCGCGACGAAATTGCCTCTCTGCTTTACAGTCCCGCCGTGGCATCGCATAATCCGCCGCCACAGTACGAAACATGCGACCAGGTGTGAGTGCCTCCCGCCGGTTCGCCAGCCGCGGGGAGGGTGTGATGAAGGGGAACGTCAAGCTGATTGAAGCGCTCAACGACGTCCTGACGGCGGAGCTGACCGCCATCAACCAGTACTTCGTGCACGCCAAGATGTGTGCAAACTGGGGCTACCGGCGTCTGGCCGAGGTGAACCGCAAGGAATCGATCGGCGAGATGAAGCACGCCGACGAGGTCATCGAGCGCATCCTGTTTCTCCAAGGCGTTCCCAACATGCAGCGGCTGGGGAAGGTGCGGGTTGGCGAGACGGTGGCGGAGCAGCTGAAGCTGGATCACGGTCTCGAGCTCGACGCCATCGGCCGCCTCAACAAGAGCATCGCGCTGGCCGTGGAAGTAGGCGACAACGGCTCACGTGAGCTGCTCGATGAGATCCTGGTCTCCGAGGAAGAGCACGTCGATTGGCTCGAAGCGCAGATCGAGTTGATCAAGCAGGTCGGTGAGCAGAATTACCTCGCCCAACAGATCCGCGATTCGTAGCCGTTTCTCCCACGCTCCACGATGCGCGAATCGCACTCCGACCCGACCCCTTGTGGGGTGGGGGGGCCTGTATTAGATTCCCGCCCATGAGCGCACCGGAAGAAGAAGTGGAAGAGGCCAAGGAACAACGCTTCTTCGCCCTGGAAGAAGATCTCAGCGACATCGCTATTCCGACCGAGTTGCCGATGCTGCCACTGCGCGGTGTGGTGATCTTCCCGTCTGCGATCGTGCCGTTGCTGATTTCCCGCGCCAGCTCGCTGAAGGTCGTCGAGCAGGCGTTGGCCGGCGACCGAATGTTGGGCGTGGTCGCGCAGAAGAATCCCGAAGACGAGGAGCCGGAGGCGAGTGGCCTCTTCACTCGCGGTACAGCCAGCCGCATTCTCAAGATGCTCAAGTACCCGGACAACAGCGTCCGCATTCTCGTACAGGGCCTGCGCCGTGTTGAGATTGCCGAGTACATCCAGCACGCCCCATTCTTTCGCGCTCGCGTGCGCCTGCTCTCCGACATCCAGACGCCGTCGAAAGATCTCGAAGCGATGCAGGCGCACATGGTGAACCAGTTCGCCAAGTTCGTCTCGATGATTCCCTACCTGCCCGACGAGTTGCAGGTGGTGGTGATGAACATCAAGGACCCAGGCAAGGTCACCGACCTGATCGCCTCGAACCTCAACGTGTCATTGGAAGAAAAACAGGACCTGCTGAGCACGCTGGAGGTGCGCCTGCGCCTCGAGAAGCTCTCGACGATCCTGAACCGAGAGATCGAGCTGCTGGAGTTGGGACAGAAGATCCAGTCGCAGGTGCAAACCGAGCTCTCCAAGAACCAGAAGGAGTTCTACCTGCGCCAGCAGATGCGCGCCATTCAGAAGGAGCTCGGCGAAGGCGACGCGCGCGGCGCCGAAATGGACGAGCTGCGCAAGAAGATGGAAGAGGCGCAGCTGCCGCCGGAGGTGCTCAAAGCGGCGGAGGCCGAGCTGGAACGCCTGCGTATCATTCCGCCGGAGTCCGCCGAGCATACCGTCGTGCGCACGTACCTCGAATGGCTCGTTAACCTGCCGTGGGCGACGTCGACCGAGGATAACCTCGACATCCCGCACGCGCGCGGCGTACTCGACGAGGACCACTACGATCTCGAGAAGATCAAAGACCGCATCCTCGAATACCTGGCGGTGCGGCAGCTCAAGAAGGACAGCAAGGGACCCATCCTCTGCTTCGTCGGTCCTCCCGGAACCGGCAAGACCTCGCTGGGCCGTTCGATTGCGCGTGCCATGGGTCGCAAGTTCGTGCGCCTGTCGTTGGGTGGAATCCGCGATGAAGCGGAGATCCGCGGCCACCGCCGCACGTACATTGGCTCGCTACCGGGGCGCATCATCCAGAACCTGCGGAACGCCGGCTCGAACAATCCGCTGTTCATGCTCGATGAGATCGACAAGCTCGGCGCCGATTTTCGCGGCGATCCCGCCTCGGCGCTACTCGAAGTTCTAGACCCCGAGCAGAACAACTCCTTCAGCGATCACTACCTCGATGTCCCGTTCGATCTGTCGAAGGTCATGTTCGTGACCACCGCGAACCAACTCGATCCCATTCCGCCACCGCTGCGTGACCGCATGGAGGTTATCGAGTTGGCGGGCTACACGGAGGAGGAGAAGCTGGAGATTGCGCGTCGCCACCTGATCCCAAAACAAGTGCGCGAGAACGGGCTGCAGGAGGGCCAGATCAGCTTGACCACTGAAGGCCTGCTGCACGTGATTCGCCATTACACCTGGGAAGCCGGGCTGCGGAATCTCGAACGCGAGATCGGCAGCCTGTGCCGCAAGGTGGCGCGGCG
>JBGQHM010000333.1:0-7404 GCA_041497995.1 Binatia bacterium
ACGTGCACGTTCGATATCCAACCGGCCGCGCCGCCGGATGATTATCCGATCGTCAACTCCAACGTCCTCGCGCTCGATCCTGGTGCGCTGAGCCTGCCCGTGTTCGGCGCGGACGGACTCGTGACCGTCGGGCTCTTCGTCCCGACCTTCACCGAAACGCCGACTGCGACGGAGACGCCAACCATCACCCCGACCCCAACGCCGACCGACACCCCCGTGCCCACGGACACGCCATCGCCTACGCCGAGTGAGACCCCGACTGAGACCCCGACCGACACTCCGACGGACACACCGACCGAGACGCCGACGCCCACCGACACGCCGACTGATACCCCGACAGAAACGCCGACGGCCACCGACACGCCGACACCGACCGACACGCCGACGATCACGCCGACGGCGACTGATACGCCGACCGAAACGCCGACGCCTACGATCACGCCCACTGACACGCCGACCGAGACCCCGACGGCCACTGACACACCCACAGCGAGCGCCACACCAACCGAGACGGAGACGCCGACGGTCACGCCAACGGCGACGGATACGCCAACAGCGACTGATACGCCGACGCCGACCGAGACGCCGACGGCCACCGTGACGCCCACCGATACGGCAACCCCGACCGCGACGGCGACGGGTACCACGACGGACACCCCGACGCCGACCACCACCGCCACACCGTTTGCGCAAATCAATATCGGCAACGGCATCGGCCTCGCCGGCGGCTCGGCATCGGTGACGGTGAGCTTGGTGAGCTCCGGGCTACTGATCGCCGGAACTGGGAACGACATCACGTTCCCGAGCACTGATCTCACCTTGAACCCGGCGAACTGTATCGTGGAGCCGAGCATCGGTAAGTTGCTGACCGCGACGATCACCAACACCACCCCCACCACGGCCACCGTGACCGTCTTCGTTCAGGGGCCGCCGATGAACAACAGCCCGATTCCGGACGGGCCGCTCTACACGTGCACCTTCGGCATCCTCCCGGGCGAGCCGCCGGGCGTACGCGTGCTCACCAACGGCAACGCCTTCGCCCAAGATCCCAATGCCGTGAACGTGCCGGTGGCCGGCGGCGACGGGTCGATCACGGTTGCCCTCGTGCTGCCCACCGTGACCCCGACCGTGCCCCCAACGTTGACGCCGACCACCACAGACACGCCGACGCCGACTGTGACGCCCACCGTGACGGAGACGCCGACGCCCACGGACACGCCGACGCCGGGACCGAGCCCAACCCCCACGGCAACGGCAACGGTTACCCCGACGCCAACGGCAACCAGCACGGCGACTCCGACATTCACGCCGCCCGCAACGGACACGCCGACGCGGACGACGACGCCGAGCGCGACCGTGTCGCCCTCGCCGACCGTGACCGATACACCGGGTGCGACGCCCACTGTGACGACCACGCCCACGATGACCCCCACGCCGACACCGTTCGGGCAGTACGAGGTCAGCCTGGCCGGGGCCCCGCGCAACCTGCGGATCGGAGTGGTCACGACCGAGATCTACGTCATCAAGGTGCAGAACATCCGCCCGACGAGTGTGACGAACGTCGTCATCACCCACACGGTGCCGCTCGGTCTCGAAGTACTGCAGTCGCAGCCGGCGCCGACAACGGAGAACGGAAACGTCTTGACCTATACGTTCCCCAAGCTCGATCCGTTCAGCACGACACTCGTTTTGGTACAGACGAGCTTGCGCTCCAGCACCGCGGCGGGGACGGCCCTGACGAGCACGGTGGCTCTGCGCGACGACCAAGGCAACAACGCGCAGGCATCATTTGAGGGCAGCGTCCGTTCGGGCCCGACGGGAACACCGGGGAACCTCAAAGTCGTGCTGACGACGGTCAAGCAAGTGCTCGCAGGCAGCTCCCTGAAGTCGACACTCTCGATCAACAATACGGGATCGCTGGACGCAGCGGATGTTACCGTGGCGCTGATCGGACCACAGGCCCTGCAGTTCTCGTCCGCCATCCCCGCGCCCACGTCGGTGCAGACCGCGAACGGGCAAACAACGATCACCTGGAACTTGGGTAAGATTGCGGGTCCTGGCAACGCGGTGATCAAGCTCACGCAGCGCGTGCCGGCGGATGTCGTACCCGGGACGGTCTTGACGATGACTGCGATCGCGGCGGCTCCGGACGGCCGCACCGGGCAAGCGACGAAGACCGTCACGGTTCGCAATTGATGGTGTGAGGGTGCCGGGATCGCCGCAGCGCGTGCGTGGCGCACGCCGCTGGCGGGTGAGCGTGCCCCTGGTCCTCGGCGCGGTGCTCGCGATCGCGCGTCCGTCGGTCGCTGTCGAGAATGGGCCGCAGGGCGTTGTGCGGCAGTTCTGCCAGGCCGACGCACTGGGTCGCCGCGTCAACGTGGGCGGCTGGTCCGACTTTGCGCCGATCGTTGGTTGGTCGTTCGAGCCGGCGTGGGACTCCGTTGCGTTGATCAGCGGCTATGCCGTGGGCGCCCCACGCCCCAGCGAAGGCACTGCACTGGAGGTCGACGTCCGCTACACCGTGATCGGTCACGTGTCCGCGCTCGGCTTCGATACCGATGCGCACGTCGAGACCGTGACGTTGCGTGTGCACGCACCCGAGGACGGCTGGCGTATCGTCGGGCCGCCGCCAACGCCGCACCTCTTCGGTTCGCGCGTCGATATTGAGGCGATGCGACGCTCGTTCGAGCACGGGGCACTGAACTTCCTTCCCAATAGCCTGTTCGTTTGGCAGATGTTTCGCTCCGCGGGCTGGAATGTGCCCTTTCAGCCGACCGCCGACCTGCTTGGGGGTACCGTGTACCGCGCGGTCGAGAGACCACGCGTTGGTGACGTGGTGGTCTACCTGCGCGACGGCGTTGCCTATCACGCCGGCTTGCTGGAAGGAGAGAATCAAGTGGTGTCCTCGACATTGAACGCCGGCATCGTCCGCACCGGCCTCGACGCGTTCGCAGGCGACATCCGGTACGCGCGGCTGATCAAACCAGGGGAAGAGCCGACGCCCTCAACTACGGCGCCGCCGCGCCCGGTGTTGCGGGCCACGCCAGCTCCTGCGAAGAAGCCGACGGTCAACCCGCACGCGAAGGGTGGCAAGCATGGACCGCAACCTTCGCCGCCTCCGCACGTTAGGGCGGTAGGTGAGGTGACGCCGCCGCCGCGGCGGAGGCCAGGGACCCCGGGGGTGATGCCATGATCGGATGTCAGCGTAAGGAGATTGATATGCCACTGTGGAGAAAGATGTGCGCTGTGCTGCTCATCGTGTGGAGCGCCGGTTGCGTGAAGAAACCCGTGACCGCGCCGCGCGCCGTGGTGCCCGAGACGGTGTCGTCCGAACTGCACGTTGTCGCTTCACCCGGGAAGGACTTCGGCCACATGGTGGCGTTGGGTATCGGCCTGTCGAACGGTGAGACGGCGACGTACATTACCAACGCCGACCGCATCTTCGCCGTCGACGAAGCCGGCAACCGTATCGCGCCGCTGAGCGTCGCAGAGGCGGCACGCCAGGCTGGTGGTGCCACCGCGTTGGTGGCGGGGTTGGAAGGAGCGGGTGGCGGCGCCTTGCTCGCCGGTCTGCTGGGCGCCATTCCGGGTGCCATCATCGGTGCGTCACAAGGCGGCGGATCAGGAGCCGGCACCGGTGCGGCGATCGGTGCCGGCATCGGCATCGCCGTCGGGGCGGTCGGCGGGTTCTATGAATCGAAGACGAAGACGGAGCAGGAGATCATCGAT
The DNA here is from genome assembly GCA_041497995.1 of Binatia bacterium. Taxonomy (GTDB): domain Bacteria; phylum Desulfobacterota; class Binatia; order HRBIN30; family HRBIN30; genus DATKMS01. The sequence goes on from JBGQHM010000333.1 coordinate 3,730, forward strand.
CAGTTGCACGGACTCTATTTCGCCCAGCAGACCCTCAAGACGGGGCTGCCCGTGAGTGGCTTCGTGTTTTATCCCGAAGGCACCTACACCGGCGTGCGCGCCGTGTTGATCGATCAAGCGACCAACCAGGTGAAGGAGATCGCTGGTCCGATGGTTCCCAAGCCGTGACGATTGGTGGAACTATGGGTGGCGCAGGCCTCTGGCCTGCGCGCCGCACCGGCTAGAAGCCGGTGCCACCTGGTCGCCGCCCGCTGTCCGTCTCCCTACGACATCCACCGATTCATCACCGGCTGCAGCAACCACTTCCCATCGCGCTTCTCAAAGTCGAGGGTCGCACCGCCACCGCTCAAGTATTGCGTCTTGCTGTCCTCCGCCACGGCCCACACCAGCGCGATCGCGACCTTCGCGTGCTCGTCGTCGCCGTCGAGACGGTTGAAGCGGAAGTAGAGGAAGTCGCCGCCGTGGTTGGCTTCCGCTTGAATGCGCAGCAGCGAGAACACCTTGATCGTGCGTCCAGCCAGTTCGAGCTTCACGTCTTTGGGCAGATTGAAATTCGCGACGACCAAGGTCGACGGATCCTTCACCATCTTGAAGTCGGGGATGCCGCCGTCAATCCCCCACTGCAACGCCATCTCCACGATGGTCTTCTTGTCAGCGTCCGACAGCGCCGCCTGGGCGGGCCGTGCCACGGACAGCGCGAGCAGTGTCGCGAGCGCAACGCCCCACACTAGTGTGCGTGTGCGCTGCGGAGCAATTCTTTCTGCCATTGCGTCGGTTGACGTCTCAGCTCCGGTGCCTATTCAAGCCACCGGTTGATGGCGTGCGTACGCCATTCGTTGGTCACAATCGTGTGCTGGATGGCTTGCCGGCAGCGCTGCTGGAGGTTTGCGGTGATCACGACCTTCCGAAACAGCTCCAGCGCCTTGTCACCGTGCTCCGTTTCCGCATACGCGTGCACCTCGAAGTTCTTCGCCTTGATGCCGTAGTACTTCTCGAGTCCGGTGTAGATGGTCTGCGCGTATCCGCTCATGCCTGCGACGCGCTCGCGCGCGTAGCCGAACGCAGCCAACCCTTCCTCATACGAGCGGCGGCAGTAGTAGAGCAGGGTGTAGACCGAGCCGATGGTCTCCGGCATGGGCACGTAGGCACGCAACTCCGCGTCGGTGATTCCGAGTTGGTGGCAGTGGTCGATCTTCATCTGCACGTGGTTCGGGTCGCGGAGGTACCCAGTCTCGTCGGCGAAGTTCTGGCACCAGTGCGCGTAGTGCTCGGAGTGCTCGAGGCTGAGCGCGTACGCGTCGGGTGCATTGGCGATGAGCAACGCGAACTCGGGCGTCATCCACAGGCCGAGGTAGTACAGCTCCTTGGCGTAGCGTTTCACGACGTCCTTCGAAGCCGTGCCGTTGCCAATGGCGGCAATGACCTTGTTGATGCGATACGGGTTGTGCAGGTCGATGAAGGCGTCGATCTCCGCCAGGTAGGCATCGACCGGCATGGCTTCATCGACTGCGTCGGTGCGGATGACGTTGCGAAACTCGCCGCGCGCTTGGTCCATATGTCCTCCAGAGGAAATGCAACTGCTGACGGATGCGATATACGCCGATTCGGTGGCGCTCCGCAACGATCGGTGCCGTGCGGCGGCTTGCATTTGGCGACAATTGCGGGACACTCCGAACATGTCTTCAGCCAGCGAGACGATAGCGGCGTTCGCCGCCGAGCTGCACTTCGATGCGCTGCCGGCGGCGGTTGTGGCCAAGGTGAAGGTGCATGTGCTCGATCTCCTCGGGGTTGCCTTGGCTGCGTCGTCGATGGATTTCGCCTCCGCCGTTGCCACTGTGGCGCAGGGCATGGGCGGTCCGCCGGAGTCGACGGCGATCGGCATGCGCGACCGTTTGCCGGCGCCGTGGGCGGCGTTGGTCAATGGGTCGCTGGCACACGGGCTCGACTATGACGACACGCACGCCGAGTCGGTGGTGCACGTCAGCGCCGCCGCGGTGCCGGCGGCACTGGCGGCGTGCGAAGCCGCAAGCGGCGATGGCCGGAGCTTTCTCACCGCGCTCGCCCTGGGCATGGAAACCAGTATCCGCCTCGGCCTGGTGGCGCCCGGTGCCTTCCACGATCGCGGCTTCCATCCCACCGGGGTCTGCGGCGCGTTTGGCGCTGCGGTGATCGCCGGCAAGATCGCAGGCCTTGGGAGCGCGCCGCTTGCCGATGCGTTGGGGATTGCCGGCAGCCAAGCCGCGGGGCTGATGGAGTTCCTCACCGACGGCACCTCGGTGAAACGCGTGCATGCAGGGTGGGCAGCGCACAGCGGCCTAGTGGCGGCGCGCCTCGCGGCGGCCGGCGTGACCGGTCCGCGCAGTGTCCTCGACGGACGCTTTGGTCTCTACCGCAGCCATCTCGGCGACGGCGCATGGAACCTGGCAGTGCTGACGAGCGACTTGGGCACCCGCTGGCACCTGCTCGACATCAGCTTGAAGCCGTATCCCTGCTGCCACATGAACCATGCATTCATCGATTGCGCCGCAGCCTTGCAGGCGCAGCACGCGTTTGCGCCCGACGCCATCGAGCAGGTGGAATGTTTCATTCATCCGCGCGAGGTGCCGGTCGTGTGCGAACCGTTGGCGACCAAGCATCTGCCGCAGAACGACTACGACGCCAAGTTCAGTCTGCCGTACGCCGTAGCGTCGCAGCTCGTACGCGGCCACGTTGCTGTCGATGACTTCACTGACGCTGCCATCCATGACCCTGGGGTGCTGAGTCTCGCGCGACGCGTCCTGTATCGCGAGGACTCCAGCAACGACTACCCGCGCTGCTTTCCTGGCTGGATGCGTGTACGCCTGCGCGACGGACGCGTGCTCGAACATCACGAGCCCATCAACCGCGGCCACGCCGAGCGGCCGCTGAGTGATGACGCCGTGTGCGATAAGTTCCGCCGCAACGCGGCACTCGCGATCCCTGCGCATGCAGCCGAGTCGCTGGTTGAGGCGGTTGCGTCGATCGAACGCGCGCCTGATCTGTCTCGACTTGCCGCGCCGCTGCGTTCCTCTGCGTAGCCAAGGGCTCAGCGGAGCGAGGCTCGCGAGAAAGGTCGGCGCTCAAGCCGGTCGGTTCGACGTGTTAGCCTCTCCGTCGCTGCCGCGCAGCCGGATCGCGGCTTGCGCGAAGCACGGCAACCGCGACGATGACGTCGTTCTCGACTGCGCGGCTCTCGCGAAACATGATCGAATCGCATCTCTCTTAGTTTCCGCAGCCGAGCTGCCCGGTGGCGAAGGTGGTTCACTCTTGCGACAACCCTTCTGCCCGCGCCCGGCGGTTTCGAACGTTGTGGCGCTCAGGCGCGGCGTGCTCTTCGCCGTCGCCTGGAGCGGCTTGGGCCTCATCAAGGCCTCCTCCCCGGCTTGATTGGACACCCGGTCCCGCTCGACGACATATCCGACGCTGCGTCCCCCCGGGGACCCGGTGGCTGCCCCTCCCCCGAGCCGGGCACTAACTGGGACTGGTCATGTGCCAGAGCCCGCTCGCTTTGAATCGGCCGGTACGAGGGCACCGATGAGTTTCTAGGCCGTGCGGCTGCTCCATCGTCGCGCATCGCTGAACGGCAGCCCCACCGCCAGTCAACGACGGAGTCTCAATAGGTGTTTGGTGCAGCCCACAGTTGCTGCACCCGCTGTG
>JBGQHM010000334.1:0-7403 GCA_041497995.1 Binatia bacterium
CGGACAGAGTGACGTTGCCGTTGCTGACGACGGTACCATTCTTGAGGATGTTGGCGCCTCCATATGCACCAACGGATGCATCGTAGCTGTCAATGGAACCGGTGCCGCTGAGCGTCACTCCGGTCAACCCGAACAGCCCGCTGGTGAACTGCGAGGAGTTTTGCGGGCGGACGAGCAGTGCGCCGACCTGGCGTTGCACCGTACCCGATAGCCCGGTGGCGACGATTTCCCATGTTTCCGGGGCCGAGTCGAGCAACGAGGCCACCACGCTGAACGTGCCGGCGCTGGTTCCTTGCGCCGTGACGAAGCTGTTGTAGCTAGCTACGACGTTGCTCTTCGACGTGCCCAGGGCGTCGGTGTAGCTCGTCGGATGATTGCTCGGTAACACGACCGCGGTGCTATTGGATGTGAGCTTGGCCGGCACCGTCGCGGTCAGACTGCTCGCCTGCGGCAGCTGGTAGTTCTGCGTGTTGAACCACCCGATGGTGCGCGCCACGCCGGCTTGCGCGAGATACTCGGCGGTGACGCGGCGGCGCAGCGCGCCGCTACTCTGCAGTTGCGAAAGCACGAGATTGTGCGTGCCGGTGGCGATGACGAGCACGACGACCATGAACCCCATCGCGAAGATCAGGGCGGAGCCACGTTGATTGGCTGCGGCTGGTGTCATGCCGTCCTACAGACCCAGGTTGGGCGGCGCGATACGCGTTGTCATCGTCGTGGCGACTCGCGTGCCGGTGCCGGGCTTCGCGGCGCGTGTCTGCACGGTCAGTTGTACGGTGATAACGCGGATGGCGCTCAGGGTCGCCGAATCGTAGGTAAAGGCGAGGCCGGTGACGTTCCCGATGAAACGATGGCCGTTGCGCTGCAGTTGGTTGCCGACCAACGTGAACGTCACTTGCTCGACTGGGGTGAGCTGGCTGCCCGCTAGGAAGGCGTACGTGAGTGCGGGCGTGACGGTTGCCGAGGTGCCGGTGACCGACTGGACCGTGCCGAAGTACCAATTCGTCGTATCGGTGATGTAGACAGACGTCCCCACCTTGAGCCCGGTGTTGGACAGGACGGTGACCGACGTGGCGTTCTTGAGTGCGTTCGCCGTGAGGTATGTATGCACCGCATTCGATTTGCTCCAAAAGCTCAGCTGGGTCGGCGTCGCCGTGATCAGCTCCGCAGCCTTCGATGGGGTGCTCGCGGTCGGCACGCCGTAACCCGCCATCCAAATCTGGTCGGCCATGACCCGCAATGCCGTGCGCTCGTCGCTGAGGCTTTCACTCACCATGGACTGGCTTGCATAAGCGCGAAATTGGGAAAACAGGCTGGTGTACCCAGCAGCCATGAGGAGGCTGAGCAGGAGGATCGCCACCAGTACCTCCATCAACGAGTTGCCGCGCGGCGACCAGAAAGTGGGTGCGGACCGCATAGCGCTCACTGGAGGATCTCTGTCACGAAGACGGCGCTGCGTGCGGCCTTGAAATCGGTCCAAGCCAGCGTCACGGTGATGGTGCGTGTTGTCGACAGTGGACCCTGCGCGATCACCGTTGTGCGCGTGTAGCCGCCTCCCGCAGTGCCAGCAGCGTTGAGGTTGCTCTCAACGGTCGTGCCGACCAGCGCCGCAGCGTAGCCGTTCGCCGTGACCTGTTCGAGCTTCTGCTGGGCGAGCCGCGTTGCTTCGTCCACCGAACGCGCGCTGACGTTGGCGCGCGTTGCGGAGACAGCCAGCCCGCTCAGACCGAGGATCGCGATGGTCATCAGGGCGAGCCCGACGATCATCTCGATGATCCCCATACCGCTCGGTCTGCGGACGGCCTGCGCCGCAGCCGCTTGCTTCATGGCCTGTGAAACAGCAAGGGCTATACCGGATGCTGACGACGGCCGGCCGCCGCCGGGCGTGCGGCGCTCCTCGGCGGGGACTCGGCAAGATCCGGTGGCTTTTGCAGAGAGCGCTTTGTGCGTAACGGCTGTGGCAGCGCATGCGCCCTAGCCTGCGAGGTTTTACGTGCGTGACCGCCGACCCGCTCTGTGCAGGGCCGAGGCCGAACAGGCGGCGGAGTCTCTACGATGCGCAGCTAATCGCGACGCCGTTCCCACGGGAGCGGCTGCGGCACTTGTGCAGCTCCGCGGTGACCGCGTACCCCGCTCCGTCGGTGACGCTGAGTGAGATGGGCGCGACCAGGTTCGGTGGCTCGGTCGCCGGCAGTTTCAGCTTGTTCGCCACCACCGTGGCTTGACCCCGCGTGTTCACGACGTAGCGCACAAAGCTGCCGGCGACACGGTGCGTGTCGGCGCCGCCCAGGCAGCCGCCTCGGTTGACCCGCTCGCAGCGTCCGCTGCAGGTCGATGCGCCTGCATCGATGACCCCGGACAACGAGTGGCCGGCCGCGTCCTTGATCGTTATTGTGATCGGCGACTTCGTGAACATGGCGCCCGCGTCGCGCGCCGCTGACTGGCTGCAGCTCGGAGGGCGATCGCACAGGGTGGACGAGAGCGATACCAAGGCGGTGCCCGTGTTTTGCGACCAGCGCAATTGCAGGCGCTGTACGCCGGCGCACGGCGCCGCGTGCGCCGAGCGCGGCAGGGCGCCGAGCGCTGTGATCATGACTGCCACAGTCGCCAGCATTCTCGACAGTGTCTTCGCGGAAGTTCTGCGACGCATTCGTTCCTCTTTCCCCGCGCGGCGGCGGTCGTCTGTGCAGCGTTACACGCGCGCCCCTCTTTTTTCAACGACGCACACCTACGGTCTGTCCCTGGCAGGGGTTCCTTGCTATCAACAGTCAACATGCATCTGGTTGGGTCCGAAGCCGCGGCTCAGCGACCCCCGCTCCTACGCTTTCTGAGCTACGTTGCTCCGCATAAGTGGTACATCGCGGGTGCTGCCGCTACCGGCGTGCTCAAGTTCGTCATCCCGCTCGCCTTCCCGCTGGCGCTGAAATTCCTCACGGACGTCGTGCTGGCGCGTGACCCGCACGCCGTGCACGAGTCGACGAATGGTCTGGTGGAGGCCTGGTGCGTGGCGGTGCTGCGCCTGGCTCCGTGGCTGGGCGAGGGAGCCACCGGCCGGCTCGTGGCGATCGGCCTGTCGATGCTGGTCCTGTATCTGATCCTCAGCGTCGCCAGCTTCTTTCGCAGCTACTGGGCGGGTCAGGCGGGGCACCGGCTGATCTTCGATCTGCGTTTCGCGCTGTACCAACACATCCAGGGCATGTCGCACTCATTCTTCGATGCGCGGCGCTCCGGTGGCATTGTGGCGCGCTTCGTCAGCGACATTCAGCTGGCGCAAAACTTCGTCGGCTCGGCGCTCACCAACGTGTGGATGGATAGCGCCGCGCTCGGGTTCGTGGTGTGGATCCTGTTCGTGCTCGAGCACCGCTTGGCGTGGGTGGCCTTGGCGGTGATTCCGTTTTACGTCGGTCTCATTCACTACTTCAGCCCGCGCATCAAAGCGGCCAGCCTCTCCGTCCAGGAGATGCTCGAGGACTTCTCCGGTGAGCTGCAGGAGAAGATCGCCGCCGCGGCCGTCGTCAAGGCGTTTGGGCGAGAGGAGCACGAGGCCAAGCGGTTCTATGCCAGCAGCCAGACCCTGCTCGACCTGACGCTGCGCAACGTGAAGCTCTCGTCGGCGAACCAGGCGGCGACCACGCTGCTGACGAGCATTGCCCCGCTCGTCGTCGTCTGGGTCGCGAGCACCATGATCCTGCACGGCACGCTGACCGTCGGGACGATGATCGCCTTCTACGCGTATCTCAGCAGCCTGTACCTGCCCCTACAGCGTTTCAGTGAGCTCAGCGTGGTGGTGAGTAACTCGCTGGCGGCCATGGATCGCATCTTCGAGTTCTTCGACATCCGTCCCGAGGTCGCGGAAGCGCCCGATGCGCACCGCTTGGAGCGCGTTGCCGGGCGTGTGACGTTCAGCAACGTCAGCTTCACGTACGCCACGCGCCAGAACGGCCATCCGGTTCTCCACGACATCAACCTGGACGTCCTTCCCGGCGAGACCGTGGCCATCGTCGGCCGCAGCGGCGCCGGCAAGTCGACCCTGGTGTCACTCATTCCGCGCTTCTACGACGTCAGCGACGGTGCGGTGAGTATCGACGGTGCCGACCTGCGCCAGGTCACGCTGGCGTCGTTGCGCGATCAGATCGGCATCGTCCCGCAGGATCCGGTGCTGTTCAGCGGCTCGCTGCAGGAGAATCTGTTGTACGGCAAGCCCGACGCGACGGAGGCGGACGTGCTGGGCGCCGCGCACGCAGCCAACGCCGATGAGTTCATCCGCCATCTGCCCGAAGGCTATCTCACGCTGGTTGGCGAGCGCGGGATCCGCCTGTCCGGCGGCCAGCGGCAACGGGTGGCCATCGCGCGCACCTTCCTGAAGAACCCGCCGATCCTCATTCTCGACGAAGCCACGGCAGCGCTCGACTCGGAATCGGAGAACTTGATTCACGATGCCTTGCGGCGGCTGATGCGCGGCCGCACCACCTTCATCATCGCCCACCGCTTGTCCACGGTGATGAACGCCGATCGCATCGTTGTCATCGAAGCGGGCATGATCTGCGAGATCGGCCGCCACCACGAGCTGCTGGCCCGCAGCGGTGTCTACCGTCAACTCTATGAGGAACAGTTCCGCCAACCCGCGGCAGCCGCGAGTGCCGAAGTCCTGAGTGATGAGTCCTGAGCCCGAGTCCGATACCTCGGGACTCCGCACACAGGACTCAGGACTTTATTATTCGTCGGCCCTCCTCTATCGTGCGCCCGATGAAATGGCCGTTCCTTCGCTTCGGGCTGCTGTTCTTCGGCTTTCTGCTCGGCTTCAGTGTCTTGAGCGTGGTGACGGACCTCCAGAATCACCTGCACGTTGCGGAGAACGGGATCGCCGGCGCCGCTACGTGGATGGCACACGGCATCGGGAGCATCGCCAGCGTCAAGGAGAATATCATCAGCGTCGGCGCGCTCACGCTCGACATCAACCACGAATGCACCGGCGTGTTCGTCTTGTTCGTGTTGATCAGCTTCATCGGCTCGTATCCTGCGGGCTGGAGGACCAAGGTGTTGGGGATCGTGGTCGGCGTCACGGTGCTCACCGCTATCAACGTGCTGCGCATCGTTACGCTGGTGCGCATCGTGGAATTTTATCCGGGGCTCTTCGTCTACTTCCATGAATACGTGTGGCAGGGCGCCTTTCTGATGCTGGTGACGTTGTACGCGCTCACCTGGGTGGAGTGGGCACGGCGATGAAGTGGCGCTTCGCGGGGAAGTTCCTCATCAGCTTCGCCATCCTCATGGTGCTGTGGGCGCAGAGCGACTTCGGCACCCACTATCGCAGCGCGGCGCTCGCGGTCGTCGGATTCCTGAGTCCCTTGGTGAACGGCTGGCAGCTCGAGTACGATCAGCCGGGCGCGATTGCCGCTGTCCTCTTCCGGTCCGGGCGCAGCGAGCTGCCGATGCTGCTGCAGCTGCCGGCGCTGTCGATGGGCCTGGTGCCGTTCGTGTCGCTCATCCTGGCGACGCCGGGGCAGGGCGCCAAACGCACCGCCATCAACGTCGTGCTGGGGAGCTGCCTGTACTTCCTTGTCCACGTCATTGTGGTGCTGGCCTATCCGCTGATCATGGATCGACCGAACACGGTGAAGGACACCCTCGGGGTGTTCACCGGCTTGATGGCGTTCGTCGTAGCGCCACTGGGGCTGTGGTTCGTGTTGACCTATCCTGCGCTGCGTTCGCTGTGGCAACTCGGTCCGGAGCAGTAGGGTCGCCTGCGCTGCGCGCCGTCATCTTCGACTGCGATGGCGTGCTGTTCGATTCGTGGCGGGCGAACGTTGCGTTCTACAACGCCGTGCTCGCTGAGCTCGGGCGGCCACCACTCGACGCCGCCGGCGAGCGGCAGGCACACGTGCTGTCGTCCCCCCAACTCTTCGCCACACTGTTTGGCGAGGATGCGGTGTTGGTCGAGCGCGCCACCGCACTGGCGCGCGATTCGGACTACGGGCCGTTCTATCAATGGATGCAACCGGCACCCGGGCTGCACGCCCTGCTCGCCGAGCTGAAGCGAACCTATCGCCTGGCGATGGCGACGAACCGCGGTGTTACTGCGGGCCGTGTCGTCCGCCACTTCGGCTTGGAGGCATTGTTCGAGCTGACCGTGGGTATTCACGACGTCGCACGGCCGAAGCCGTCGCCCGATATGATTGACAAGTGCGTTGCCCATTTCGGGATTGCGCCGGACGAAGCAGTGTACGTCGGGGACACGCAGTCCGATCGCGAGGCCGCACACGCGGCTGGCACGCACTTCGTCGCCGTTGGCGAGCACGTGGAGGCGCCGCTACGCATTCGTGAGCTCGCCGAGCTCCCTGCTCTGTTGGTGGCGACGTGGGGTGCCGAGAGCGAGTAGCGCGCCCGCTTACGGTGTGCGTCTCACGCGTTCGAGGAAGTCCACGATCGGTCGCTCGATGTGCGTTCCGCTCACCGCATTGATCTGGCGGGCGGCTGACGGGCTGGTGACGTTGATCTCGGTCAGATGGCCGTCGATCACGTCGATGCCCGCTAGCCAGAGTCGGTGTTTCAAGAGGAGTGGTTTGACGGCCGTGATGATGGCGTGGTCGCGCGCCGTCAGCGTCGTCGCCTCGACTCGGGCGCCTTGATGGATGTTCGCCAGATGATCGCGGCTGCGCGGGATGCGATTGACCGCGCCGACAGGCTCACCGGCCAGTAGCAAGACGCGCTTGTCGCCGGCCGCTACACCTTCGAGAAACTGCTGGGCGAGCACCGGGCGCCCGGCGTGTTCCGCGACATAGGCGGCGACACGGTCCGGCGCCTGCTCGCGGTCGATGAGCACAATGCCGCGGCCGCTGCAGTCCTCCAAGGGTTTGAGGACGATGCGGTCGTGGGCGCGCGCGAAGCTCACGATGCGCTCGATGTCGCTGCTGATCAGCGTCGCTGGCGCGAACTGCGGCAAGCTCAGCGGCCAGAGCTTCTCGTTCACGGTGCGCAGGCTGACCGGATCGTTGACCACCGGAACGACTGCCGCAGCACGTTCCAACACGAATGTGGCGGTAAGGTATGCCGTATCGACCGGGGGATCCTTGCGCATGAGCACTAGGTCGAAGTCTGCAAACAGATGGTCCCGTGATGGCCCCAGCTCGTAGAACGGCCGGCACGCCGGCTGCAACCGTATGGCGGCCGCCCGCACCCCGGCGCCGCGCTCGGTCAAGTACAGGTCGGGCAGCGTGGCGACCGACGCCGTGTGCCCACGCCGTGCCATCTCTTCGATGAGCAGTAGCGAGGTTTCCGTCGCCAGGTTCAGCGACTCCAACGGGTCGATGATGAACAGGGTGTGCATGGTCTAGGGCCTGCGGCCAGCATCCTTTCTATGGCCCGCTCCCCGATGGGTCGCTGCGGGTTGCCAAGTCCGACAG
>JBGQHM010000335.1:0-7391 GCA_041497995.1 Binatia bacterium
AGTTTCTCCGCCGCAGCTTCGAGTCCGTCCTCAAGGAGTTTGCCCCGCAGATCGTCCACTTTCACAATTTTCTCAGCCTGGGCGACGATCTCGCCAGCACGGCGCGCGGCAGCGGCGCGGCCGTCGTCTACACGCTGCACGACTACGGGCTGGTCTGTCCGAACACGCTACTGCTGCGCGATGACGGGAGGCTGTGTGACAAGCAGAGTGCCGATTTCTTCCAGCACTGTTGTCCGACGTTGATCCGTACCGACGGCCGCCTGGCGCGGCGTTGGATTGCCCGACTCCCTTCGTTGGCGCGCTGGCGTCTCTACACCCGGCAGCTTCCCCGTCCACTCCTCCGCCACGTTCTTGAAGCCGCGACTGATCTGGCGGGGCGCTACCTCGGCGACCCGTCCGACACGGACGTCGAACGCAAGCGGGACTTCTTCTTTACCCACACCCGGCGCATCTTCCGCGACGTCGATTTGTTCCTGGCGCCGAGCGAGTTTCTCCTCCAGCGCTATGTGAGTTGCGGACTTCCGCCGGACAAGATCGTGTACGCGCGGTATGGCATGCGCCCATCGTCTGCGCCGCGGCGCGCTGGGCGACCCGGCCAAGTCCGGTTTGGCTACATCGGCGCGCTCCATCCGCACAAAGGCATTGAGCTCCTCCTCGACGCCTTTCGCGGGCTCGGCGAACGGGCGAGCCTGCACGTGTACGGGTCGGCGTTCGGCAGCCCGATCTCGCAGAGCTACTGGCGGCGGATCCGCGATCAAGAAGCAGCGAGCGTGTTTTTCCACGGTCCGTACGACAACGGTCGCGTCGGCGATATCCTCGCGGATCTCGATACGATCGTCGTACCGAGCCTGTGGTATGAAAACTCACCGCTAACGATCCAGGAAGCGTTCATTGCCGGCGTGCCCGTGGTTACGGCCGACGTTGGTGGCATGGCGGAACTGGTTCGCGATGGGGTGAACGGACTCTGCTTCCGACGGGGCGATGCGGTGGATCTGCGCGACAAACTACTGCGCATCGTCAGTCACCCGGAATTGCTCGACGACCTGCGCCGGGGCATCCCACGGGTTACGAGCATCGAGCACCATGCGGCCGAGATGCGCGTGCGCTACCAGGGGCTCATTTCGAGCCCGGATCGCGCGCACAGGTGATTTCCCGTGGCGTCTTCGGGAGCTCGAAGTCGCTCCCCGCTACTGTCACCCGGATCTGGTGTGCCTTCCCGTCCTTCAGCGACGGCGGCAGGGGACTCGCGAAGCCATGGTGGCCGTTGCCCACGTGTGCATCGAGCAGATCGCGACGGAATTGGTCGGCTGTGAGGGTCACCAGCATGCGCTCGTCGGCATAGATGCTGACGGCGAGCGGCGTGTCCGGCTGTTGTGGATTCCACACCCAGCCGGCAATCGCGTCGCAGGTCGCGAGGTCGTGGTAGCCTCCATAAGCCGGCTCCGCGTCGCCGACGTCGGGCAGCGTGGGATTCCCGGCGGAGAAGATGGCTGTCAGTGCTTCAGGTCTGGCGGACACGCCCGCGCCCGGCGTGTCCACCAGCGTGACGAACAGGTTCGTGCCGGAGGCATCGAAGGTGACGGACTCAGCGGGTGCGCTAGCCGATGAAGCGTTCGTACCTGATACCCCGTACGTGAGCGGCGCAGCCCCTGTACAGCGAGCAGCGAGGACTAGGGTCACCACCACTGCGGCCGCACGAGTGGCGCAGCGCACTGGTCTTTTCATTGCTGGTACACGTCGCCGCTGTCGTTGTGGGGGCCGAGCATCGGCGGCAGGTCGTTGAGCGAGCGATGGTCCTTGCCCGGCGACAGGAATGCGTCGAGGTCCGCACTACCACCGAGCTGGCTATGGGCGCTTGCCGTGTCGCCGTTGTGTAGATAGGCCATGCCGAGATGGCGCCGCACGTCGGCGTTGTCGGGCAGCTTGGCGGCGCTCTCTTTGAGGTGCCCGATCGCTGCGCCGTAGAGGCCCCGGCGATACAGTATCCAGCCGAGTGTGTCTGCGATGTACGGATCGTCTGGCGACGCGGCGCGCGCGCGCCGCGCCAGTTCGAGCGCTCTGTCCAGATCACTGGAACCCTCCGCGTATTGCCACGCGAGGTTGTTGGCGGCGGGAGCGAAATCTGGATCAAGGTCGAGCGCTTGTTTGTACCGTTTGACGGCCTCGGTAGGGTGCCCGTCAGCGTTCTCGATGACTCCCAACATCATGTAGCCAGCGACGACAGTCGGGTCTTTGGCGACCAGCTGCTCGAAGCGCTGCCGTGCCTTTGGGAGGTTGCCCTGTTGCGCATAGATGCCGCCGAGAATGTAGTACGCCGGCAGCAGGTCCGGATGGCGTTGAACCGCATTTTCCAGGACGACTGTGCCGCCGTCGACGTCGCCGCTGGCAATTGTCAGATGGCCGAGTAGCAGTTTGGCGAGGGCGACGTCGGGATAGGCATCCACGTGCGCCTTGACCCGTTGAATGACGTCTGCGTTCGAACGCTTGGCTGCTTGCATCGCCTGCACGAGATCAGCGAGCACCTCCACCGAGCTTGGGCTCAGTTTGATGGCGTGCTCGAGCTCCTCCTGCGCTTCGTGGGCGCGTCCAAAACTGGCGAGCGCGCGCCCAAGCCGGCTGTGGCTCTCGAATCGATCGGGGAAATCGCTGGCGAGCTGCTGCGCGATCTGCAGGCTGCCCTCACGGTCGCCGCGGCCGAGCGCCGCATCACTCATGAGGAGGTGCATGTCGAAGTTCTGCGGCAGGGTCGCGAGGACCCGGCTCGCCTCTTCTTGGGCGAGGTCATAGTGCCCGGCCTGCAAGTGCAGCCGGGCGAGGGCCGAGCGTGCCTGAATGAAATCGGGCTGGTGTCGCAAGCACTCGTTCAATTCAGCCATGGCGGATTCTGGCTGATTTTCACGCACGCGCGCGAGCCCGAGCTGATAGTGAGCGCGGACGAACGAGGGCCACCCCCGCAACACGTCCTGGAGCTGGCGGCTGCCGCCGGCGAGGTCACCCTTGGCGAGCCGGAGCCGTGCATGCAGATAGTGCAGCTCGAGGTCGGCGGTGCCCGATGCATAAAGCTCATCGACCATCCGCTGTGCCTTCGCAGTCTTGCCGAGGTCAAGATAGAGATCGGTCAGACGCTTCTTTGCTGTCCAGACATCCGGGCCGTCCTTGCTCATTTTTGTAAACAGCGCGAGGGCGTCGTCGTTCCTGCCCTGCATGCGATAGAGCTCGCCGAGCTCCACCTGTGGTGGGCCGCTGCTCGGCAACGCAGTCGCGGCCTGCTTGAGCGTGCTTTCAGCGGCTCTCAGGTTGCCGCGCTGCCGCTGGTATGCCGCGAGAGTGATGTAGGCGTCCAGGTGGGACGGCTCGAGTGTGATGGCCTGTTCCATCTCTTTCTGCGCCGTCTCGTGTTCGCCCTCCGCGACCAGCAGTCGGCCAAGGGCCAGATGGACGGCCGCCGACCTTGGATCCAATGCCAGCGCTTGGTTGATGGTATCGCGTGCATCCTGTAACCGCTGCTCCTGCATGTAGCGCGTTGCCAGGAGCAAGTGTGCGTCGGTGTCTCTTGGGTCACGCTCGATCAGGATGCGGGCTTGCTGCTCGGCCTTTGTGCCATCGCTGGCTGCGAGGTACAGACGGCCCAGCTCCAAGCGGGGTTCCCGCATGGTGTCGTCTAGCGCCAGCGCCCGCCGGAACTCGCTGGATGCGCCGTTGGAGTCCTTCATCCCCAGATAGACCATCCCCAGGTTGAAGTGCGTCGATGCTTGCTTGGGATCGATTTCCAGGGCCTTTCGAAACTCGGCCTCGGCCTCGCGATAGCGTGCCGCGTCGAGATACTCCTGGCCGCGCACTATGTGCGCCTGTGCCGTGCGCTCGGGCACGCGGGCGCAGGTGGCCAACCCGGCGATGGCGCAGCTGAGCACGACGAAGAGCCGCTGGTAACGGTCAAGACGGTGGATCATCGCGCTTCAATTGATCGCGCCCCGGGCCTTTGTGAAATGCGTGGCACGCGCCGTGTTGCCTCTTCGAGAAATTTAACGGAATCGAGAAAGGGACCCAGTCAGTGCAGGCGGAAGAGGATGCACGGACCGTCCCACCGCTGGGGGGAATGATCCGGTGCGTTTTCTAAGCCGCAGGGTCCTCATGAGCGTCCACTCTCAAGGGGGCCTGTTGAGGCTGTTTCGTGACGGCTGGCACGCTGGGCGATTCCGACAGGTTGCCCTCGGCGTGCGGCTCCTCGATGGTTCGCTTCCTGCGCATCTCGCGCACCTGCTGCCGAAAGCCGTTCGCCCACACCAAATTTCCGAGGAGACACATCGGGCCGAGCAGGATGAAGCGGAGGAGGTACGATCGGCGTGACTGAACGAGGTCCCAGGCGATTGATGGCAGGACCGCAATGGGTGCACTGAAGGCCAGGCTCGGCCACCGCAGCACCGGTATCGCCCACCACAACTTGAGCACGAAGTGATAGCTCGCCGATGCTCGACCCATCTTGTCGTTGTAGTCGAAAAACTCGGTCCAGCCTTCCCGGTTCTGATGCAGGACTTCGACCCGCGGATCGTAGACAGTGTGAAAGCCGCGGTCGCGAAGCTGATTCGAGAAGAGGATATCCTCGCCGAGCGTTTTGTCCGGAAAGCGGAGCGTGCGAATGACCTCAGCCCGGTAGGCGCAATTGCAGCCAACGAGGAAGTTGTCATCCCGCCGTGGCAATCGGTTGCCTGGGAAGTGATTGAGGAACTCCAGAAAGTAGAGGGCACACCCGCTTGCGCTCGAGAGGTTTCGGATGGCGACCGCACCACCAGCTCCATGGACGGCCGCGTCCTGAAGATGCTCTTCCATCCGATCGATCCAGTCCGGGGGGACGAGGCAGTCTTGGTCCGTGAAAAAGATCAGCCGTCCGCGCGCCGCGGCACTGCCAAGGTTGCGCGCCGCGCCGGCCGACAGGCGCGTTTCCGAGCGGATCAGTACCACGTCCGGGAAACGCTGACGGACAATTTCGGGCGTGTGATCGGCTGAGCTGTCGGCCACGATGATTTCCCGCCGGCGGCCACGTGTGGCGCGTTCGATCGACTCCAGGCACCCGGCGATCGTGCGCTCACCGTTATAGGCCGGCACCACGACCGAGATGTCGACCTCGGTGGCACTCGTTCGATCATGTGGCTGGTGGGAGGAAGGCATTCGTTTACCCCGACTGAGCCCATATTTGTACCATGAAGGTGGAGGCCTTTATACCGGGAAGGTGGAGAATCGGTGTGCCGTAAGGGGCTGCACCCTGAGCCAGGGGCTACTATGGCTTCGCCTCCTTCTCAAATACACGGGTGTGCGCTTGATCCCAGCCCCGGTTTCGCCGAAAACTGACGCCGTGGGTCGAGGCCATACGCAATGAACATTCTGATGGTCGTCCATCAGTTCCTGCCCCGACACGTGGCGGGCAGCGAGGTCTACACCTATCGCCTTGCCCAGGCGCTCCAGGCCCGCGGGCATCACGTGGAGCTCTTCTTCACGGAGATCCGCACGAATCGCCCGCAGTATGAGCTGACCCGCGGCGAGTTCGACGGCATCCCGTACTTTGAAGCGGTGCACAACCGCTCCTTCGCTTCGTTCCGCCACACCTATTGCGACCCGGAGATGGAGCGGCTGTTCGGGAGGGTCCTCAGCGCGACGGCGCCTGACGTGGTCCACCTCCAACACCTCCATCTGCACAGTATCGGGTACATTGACATCGCGCGTCGACGGGGGCTGCCCATCCTCTTCACGCTGCACGAGTACATGCTCATGTGCCTTAGGGACGGCCTGCTGTTGCGACCGGGGCCGACGCGGTGTGATGGTCCGGAACGGGCGGCGTGCGCGCAGTGCGCGGCGGCGACCTATGCAGGGTTGGGCGACATGACAGGTGCATCGATCTTCCCCGTACCGCTTCGCCGGCTTGTCGCGAAGCTGCGTCCCGTACTTGGCCTCGCCCGGACTACCACCGAGGTAAATGGTGACGGGCGTGCCTACTTGGCGGCGGTGGACCGGCGACGAAGTGAGATCCAGACGGCGCTCGATGCAGTGAATCTCTTTGTCGCTCCGTCGCAGTTCCTCTACGATCGTTTTGTAGCTGCGGGGATGATCCGACCCGAGCGCATCATCCATTCAGACTATGGATTCTTCGCCGAGCCTCCTCCGACGAGCCGACGAAAACAGTCTGGGATGCTTCGGGTCGGCTACATCGGCACGATTTCGGAGTTCAAAGGAGTCCATGTGATCGTCGAGGCCTTTCGCGAGATCAAGGCGCCCGGAATCGAGTGCAGGATCTATGGGGATCTCGACGTGTTTCCCAACTACAAGCGACGGCTGCTCGATCTCGGGATACCCGACGCCGTCTGCTACATGGGGCGCCTCGAGAATGAACGAGTCGCTGCGGTGCTTGCCGACCTCGATCTCTTGATCGTTCCGTCACTGTGGTTCGAGAACTCCCCCCTGACCATTCACGAGGCCTTTCTCGCCGGGCTCCCCGTGCTGACCTCGGACTGCGGCGGGATGGCGGAGCTCGTCGAGGACGGCAGAACCGGGCTTCACTTCCGGACCGGCGATGCCGCCGACCTGCGTCGCCAACTGCTGCGCGTCCTCCACGAACCGGATCTGCTGGCCTCTCTCAGCTGCCATCTGCCCGCCGTCAAGACGATCGAAGCGGACGCGGCGCACATGGAAGAGCGCTACGGCTTGCTGTTGCAGGGCAAGACGCCGGTGTGCTGACGTGCGGATCGTCCAGGTCATCAGCGGCTATCTTCCCCACGAGATGGGTGGGACGCAGATCCAGCTGCGTGACCTGTCCCGCGGACTGCGCGGGCGCGGCTGCGACGTCGAAGTCTTCACCCGTCTTGCCGGCCGTGAGCACCGCGAGTTCGAGCTCAGCGGCAGTGAGTGGGAGGGCATCCCGGTTACACGGATCACCAACAACTTCGACGACCTCGATCGCTTCGAGCTCCTCTACACGCATCCGACGATCGACGCACGGTTTGACGAGTTCCTCGCAGGCAGCCGGCCCGATCTCGTGCACATTCATCATCTCACCTGCCTTTCCACATCGATGATCGAGGTCGCCCGTCGGCGCCACATCCCTGTGGTCATGACGTTGCATGACTACTGGATGATCTGCCTGCGCGGCCAACGTATCCGGCCGGAGGACCTCGGAATCTGCGATACCCTCGACCGGGAACGTTGTCTGTCCTGTTTGAACCGCCTGTGGCCGCATCTCCTGCCACTCTCGGGACCGCGACCTTTGCTGGAGCAACTGCTGCGTCGGCCCCCTTCGCTGCGGAAGATCCGTGACTGGGAGAGCTACGTGCGACGCATGCTCGGCACGTGTCAAGCACTGACCGCCCCGTCGCGCTTCCATCGAGATCGATTCATCGAGTGGG
>JBGQHM010000336.1:0-7361 GCA_041497995.1 Binatia bacterium
ATCTGCATCCTTTCAATGGTAACGATATCGGAATGCAGGTACTTCACCCGCACCCCCAGTTCCCGGTAGTAGTTGGTCAACTCCTCGGCCATGCGCTTGGTCAGGGTGGTCACCAGTACGCGCTCGCCGTGGGCCACGGTCTCCCGCACCTCATGGAGCAGGTCGTCCACCTGGCCAACGGAAATCTCCCCCGGCCCCCCTTTTTCAATGGGGGGAGGTTTGAAGTCTCCCTTTAACAAAGGGGGATTTAGGGGGATTTGCCTTCCCGCCGTTACCGGGCGCACCTCGATGATCGGGTCCACCAGGCCGGTCGGGCGGATGACCTGTTCGACGAACACACCGCCGCTGCGCTCCATCTCGAAATCGGCCGGGGTGGCCGAGACGTAGACCGCCTGGCGGATGCGCGCCTCGAACTCCTGGAAGTTGAGCGGCCGGTTGTCGAGCGCCGACGGCAAGCGGAAGCCGAACTCGACGAGGGTCTGCTTGCGTGAGCGGTCGCCGCGGTACATCCCGCCGATCTGCGGCACGCTCACATGGCTTTCGTCGATGAACAGCAGCCAGTCGTCGGAGAAGTAGTTCAGCAACGTCGGTGGGGGCTCACCGGGCGCGCGGCCGGTGAGGTGACGCGAGTAGTTCTCGATGCCGTTACAGAAGCCCATCTCCGTCAGCATCTCGAGGTCGTAGAGGGTGCGCTGCTCCAAGCGCTGGGTCTCCAGCAATTTGTTCTCGGCGCGCAGGCGTCCGATCTGCTCGGCCAACTCGGAGCGGATGTTCGCGATGGCCCGTTCCATGCGGTCGGGCGTCGTCACGTAGTGGCTGGCGGGATAGATGGCGATCTTGTCGAGGCGGCGCAGCACCTGACCGCGCAACGGATCGATCTCGGCGATCGACTCGACCGTATCGCCGAAGAACTCAATGCGAATGGCGCGTGTCTCCTCCGACACCGGAAATACCTCGACCACGTCGCCGCGGGCGCGAAAAGTGCCACGATGGAAATCGTAATCGTTGCGCTGGTATTGGATGTCGACGAGCTTGCGCAGCACCCAGTCGCGATCCGCCTGCGCATTGCATTCGAGGAACAGCAGCATGTCGAAGTACGCCTCCGGCGAGCCGAGGCCGTAGATGCAGGACACGCTGGCGACGATGACCACGTCGTTGCGCTCCAGCAGCGCCTTGGTGGCCGAGTGGCGCATCTTGTCGATCTCGTCGTTGATGGAGGAATCCTTCTCGATGTACGTGTCGGTGCTTGGGACGTATGCCTCCGGCTGGTAGTAGTCGTAGTAGCTGACAAAGTAGCGCACGGCGTTTTCCGGGAAGAGCGCCTTGAACTCGTTGTACAACTGCGCCGCCAGCGTTTTGTTCGGTGCGATCACGAGCGTCGGTCTGTGGAGCTGGGCGATGACGTTCGCCATCGTGAAGGTCTTGCCCGAGCCGGTGACGCCCAGCAGGACCTGTTGCCGCCGCCCCGTTTGCAGCCCCTCGATGAGCTGCTCGATCGCCTGTGGCTGATCACCCTGTGGCGTGAAGTCGGCCACCAGCTTGAACGTGCCCTCGCGTTGCACAGCACGCTTATATAACAAAGAGACACGGGGCAGGGGAGAGGACCCCTAATCAGCAGCCCGTCGGAGTTGGCAGCCCGCAGCGACCCATCGGGGAGCGGGCCATAGAAATGACGCCGGCCGCAGGCCTGGTTGAATTCATCGCGCGCTTGTGGCGAGATGCGCGCAACGTTGCGGATGAAGGAGGGTACGAGCATGCGGAAGTTGGCTGCGGTGTTTGCGCTCAGCACGATGCTATTGTCGGCAGCGGCGGTGTACGCCGAGGACGTGCAGTTTACGGTGGTGAACCTCGAGTACGAGGGGACGAAGATCTGGCTGCCCGCGACCTTGGTGGTGCACAAGGGCGACAAGGTGAAGATCAAGCTGATCAACAACGTGAAGGCCGACCCGAACCAGCACGGGTACAAGATCGCGGCCTTCAACGTCGAGAGCGTGGTGACGCGCGGCGAGCCGCAGAACGTGGAGTTCGCGGCCGACAAGGCGGGGATCTTCCCGATCACCTGCCAACTCCATCCGGCACACATCGGCGGGGAGCTCGTCGTTCTCGACAAGTAGCTGAAGCCATTGTCCCCACCCGCTGGGTGGGGATTCCTTGCCGGTCGGGGCCGCAGGGCGCACCTGTGGCCCCGGTACCAGCCGGCGCTGGTTTGAAAAATGGCCAGCTGGTATGCATTCCTTCTGGGTAGCGTCGCATGCGATGGACGCGCCGGGAGGAAGACATGGAACCGGTCTGCGACTCTTCGTTGGAGGAACATCTCAGCCGCATCGAAACCTACATGCGCAGCTGCGGCCTGCTGACGTACCCGCGCACTCGAGATCCGCTGCGCCGCGAGCTGGCTGCCTTTCTGACCGCCAAGTCGGCCGAGGCCATCGATGCCTGGGTGTGCCAGATCGGCCCCGCGCTCAACATCCCGGAGACCGACTGGTCTGACCTGCGGCGCTCGATGCACGAGGCGACGGAGCGTTGGATTCAACACGTCGAGAATCCGGCGAACATCGACACCTACGTCTACCTGCGCTGCCACGCGCGGCGCGCCTTCATTTCGCGGTTTCCACCATCGCGCTTCTTGGCCGGCCAGATGCAGTTCCGGCAGATCATGGCGGCGCACATTCGCGCCGCCTACCACGATGATCGCGACAAACGCGAGGCGCTGCTGGCGCTCTGGGTGCAAGAGTTCCAGGAACGCGTGCTGCACATCTCCGACTTCTTCGTCGAAGCGCGCGAAGAAGAGCTGCGCGAGCAGGAGGCCAGTTACCGCAAGTCCGTCGACAATGCCCCGGTGGCGATCTTCAAGCTGTGCCCGGAGTACGGCACCATCCTGGACGCCAACCTCGAGGCGGAGAAGGCCGTTGGGTTCAGCCGCAATGAGATGGTCGGGATGCGCATCTGGGACCTCATCCCGGTCGCCGAACGTCCCCGACTGACGCGACTCTTCGAGGAGACGCGCACGCGCGGCAACTGCAGCAGCGAGGATCTCCACTTGCAGACGCGGCAAAGCGAGATCGTCCCGGTCTTCTTCAACGCCGGCCTCATCGAATACGGGCATCACCGCTTCTTCCAGGTGCTCTGCGTCGACATCTCGGCGCGCAAGCGCCTCGAGAGCCAGCTCATCCAGTCGGAGAAGATGGCGGCGATCGGCCAGCTGGCGGCGGGTATCGCGCACGAGATCCGCAACCCGCTCGGCATCATCATGAACGCACTCTATGACCTGAGCGAGATCGTCGACTCGACGGATCCCGCCGTGCAGGAAGACGTGCGCATCGCGCGCGAGGAGATCAGCCGCGCCCAGGCGATCATCAACAACCTCCTGGAGTTCTCCCGCGAGTCGCGCGCCGAGCTGGAGCGCGTCGACATCAACGATCTGCTGCGCAGAACGTTGCAGCTAATGAACAAGAGCCTGCAGAACGGCGGCGTCCGCGTGGTGACCGAGTTTGCGCCGCTGGGCAGCTGCGTGGCGAACCAAAACGCGTTGCGGCAGATCTTCCTGAACCTGATTACCAACGCCCAGCAGGCCATGCCCAATGGCGGCGAGCTCTACGTCAGCACCGCGCCGTTGCTCGACGGACGCGTCCAATTGGAGTTCCGCGACACCGGTGAAGGGATCCCGCCGGAACACCTGAAGGACATTTTCAATCCGTTCTTCACGACCAAGGCGCCGGGGCAGGGAACGGGCCTCGGGCTGTCCGTCGTCCATTCGGTGGTGAAGCGCTACCAAGGCGACATCCGCGTGGACAGTGAGGTCAACCGCGGCACCACCTTCACGATCGAGTTCCCCTGTCCGTGTGTCGGGACATCGGACATCGTGCTCGACCAACCGGCGGCGCACTAGACCCGCGGCGGATGAGCGCCACGCCACGTACGTTACTGGTCGAAGACGAGGCCAATATGGTCCGTACCTTGGCCAAGATCCTCGAACGCAAGGGATACGCCGTCGACGCGGCGACCACTGGCGAGGAGGCGCTGCAACGGCTCTCCGAGCGCACTTACGATTTGGTCATCACGGACCTGAACATGCCCGTGATGGACGGGCTGCAACTGCTGCGTGAAATGAAGGAACGGCAGATTGCACCGGCAACCATCGTCCTCACCGGCCACGGCACCATCCAGTCGGCGGTGGAAGCGATGAAGCTGGGCGCCGGCGACTATCTCATCAAGCCATGCCATCCGGACGAGCTGCTCATGGTCGCGGCACGCCTGCTCGAGCTGCGACAGCTACGGCGCGAAGTGCAGTACTTGCGCCAGCAGCACAACGCGGGTGATCGCTACGGCGAGATTATCGGCAAGAGCCCGAGCATGCGCGAGATCTACCAAGTGATCGAGGCGGTGAGCCAGAACAAGAGCAACGTGCTGCTGTCGGGCGAGAACGGTACCGGCAAAGAGCTCGTAGCGCGCACCATCCACAACAAGGGCTCACTGGCCAGCCAGCCGTTCCTCGCGATCAACTGCGGCGCGTTGTCGGAGACGCTGCTGGAGAGTCAGCTGTTCGGGCACCGCAGGGGCTCGTTCACCAGCGCCATCGAGGATCACGAAGGCGTCTTCCAGGCGGCCGACGGCGGCACGCTCTTCCTCGATGAGATCACCGAGATCCCGCTGCCCCTGCAGGTGAAGTTCCTGCGCGCGATTCAGGAGAAAGAGGTGACGCCGCTGGGCTCGACGCGGCCCATCCGCGTCGACGTGCGCATCATTGCCGCCACCAACCGCGATATCGACGAGGCCGTGAAGGACGGCAGCTTCCGCACCGACTTGTTCTATCGGCTCAACGTCGTCCCGATCCACCTACCGCCGCTGCGCGAGCGGCGCGAAGACATCCCGCTGCTCGTCACTCATTTCATCCACGAGTACAGTCGCATCTACGCCGTCGATCCCAAGTGGGTGACCCCGGAAGCCGTGCAACGGCTCGTCGAGTACGCGTGGCCCGGGAACATCCGCGAGCTGCAGAACGCCATCGAGCGTGCGTTCGCGCTGTCCTCCCAACCGGAGATCACACCGAAGGACCTGCCGGCCGCCATCCTGCGCGATCCTGAGCCGGTACCCGCCGGATCCGCTGAGCCCCTGCCGCTCGAAGAGGTCGAACGCCAGAACATCCTCGCCGCGCTCCACCGCAGCGGCGGCAACAAGAACGAAGCGGCGCGCATCCTGGGTATCGACCGCCAGCGCCTGTATCGCAAGATCGAAAAGTACGGGCTCGACTCCTAGGGCCTGCGGCCGGCGTCATTTCTATGGCCCGCTCCCCGATGGGTCGCTGGGGGCTGCCAAGTCCGACAGGTTGTCAGTACCCAAGCTTGCGGATGGCGGCGTCGTCGAGGCCGAAGAAGTGCGCGATCTCGTGCACCACGGTGATGCGCACCTGCCGGCGGATGCGATCGGGCGAGACGCAGGCGCGCACGAGTGGGCGGTAGAAGATGCTGATCTTGTCCGGCAACGCGCCGCCAAAGGCGCCGCCACGCACGTGCAACGGCACGCCTTGGTAGAGCCCGAAGAGCGTGTGGCGCCGCGGGTTCAGCCCGAGCGAACGGAGCTGCGCGGCCGACGGCTCGTCTTCGATGACCACCTGCACGTTGTCGAGGTAACGCGCAAACTCGTCGGGCAACTCATCGAGCGCGTCGCGCACGGCCTCTTCGAACTCGGCGCGGTCCATGGAGTCATCTTACGTCATTCAGCGGCGCTGCGGCAGCCTTGTCATGGCCTGCCTTGACCGCTACTGGGATTGCTGTCAGAAGCGAGAACCCCAATGCAGCAGTATCTCATGCGGAGCGCAGTATTGCTGTCGACGTTCGCATTGCTCGGACTCTGGAGTTGCGGACAGTCCGGCTCAGACCCAATCCAATTCCCCGAGGTCCGCTTCGACGTGCACCCGGCCGGGCAATCGACCTTTCGGGTCGACTCCCTGATTGCGAGTGGGGTCAGCCACAGCAGTGTGGTCGGCCAGGAATTTACAGCGACCTCCTCGTTCAACTTCGTCCTCGAGAACGCCGCGCCGCCGTACATGGGGAGCTTTACGCTGACGAGCGGCGACCAGATCACCGTGACGCTCTCAGTGATCGGTCAATTCGGTCAGACGCAGGTGAGCGACGCGACCGCAGTCGGGAAGGCGACGGCAACTGTCGTGACTTGTACTGCCTCGACGAATCCCCCGACAAACAACCTTCCTGGCTGTCCTGTGCCGACTAATCCCCCGCCAAGCAACCCTGAGGCGCGCATCGATGTGTGCGCGCCGTTCACGCTTCCGGGCTCATGCTCGACGACCGGCGCGGTCGGCGCATTCGGCGTGCTGTTTACCGGAACGCTTGGTGACCTGTTTACCAGCCACACATTGTCCGGGGCGACACCCACCATCTACTTCCTCGAAGCCCCGCAGGATAGCGTGAATGCCGTGTATGTACGGCAAGTGATCACCGGCGACCTGCTGGTGGCGTCGTTGTTCTTCAACGGCGTGTTTCAGCAGACACAAGCCAACGCGCAGGACGTCGTCCTGAGCCAGGACGTTCCGTGACGCGCATCTGTGGGATTGTGGCCCTGCTTATCAACATCGCCAATTTTCTGCGGCCCGCTGGCGCAACCATTCCGTAACAGAAGCATTTACTCGAAGACTCTCCCCGAACATGCTAGAATAGCGTCACATTCCCGATGTGATGAAGTGCCTGAACGGCGGGCAAAGCAGGCGACGCCTTGTCCGAGGCGACCCGCAGCATTCTGATCCACAGCTTATCCACAGTAACTGTGGATAGCTGCGCCGATCAGGCTGCCTGAGCCGCCGCAACCACCTGGCGGGCGGCGTCCGCCATGTTCGTGGCCGAGACGATATCGAGCTTGGATTCCCCCAAGATGCGCTGGCCAAGCTCGACGTTCGTGCCTTCGAGACGCACCACCAACGGAATCGTCAGCTGGATCTGGCGGGCTGCCTCGACCACGCCGGTGGCGATGACGTCGCACTTCATGATGCCGCCGAAGATGTTGACCAGCACCGCCTTCACGCGCGGATCGGACAAAATGATCTTGAAGGCCGCGGTCACCTTCTCCGTGGTGGCGCCGCCGCCGACGTCGAGGAAGTTCGCCGGGTCGCCGCCGTTGAGCTTGATGATGTCCATCGTCGCCATCGCCAAGCCGGCGCCGTTCACCATGCAGCCGATGTTTCCATCGAGGGAAATATACGTGAGGTCGTACTTCGATGCTTCGACCTCGCGTGCGTTCTCCTCGTTGAGGTCGCGCAGCTCGCGAACGCTCGCCTGACGAAACAGGGCGTTGTCGTCGAAGCCCATCTTCGCATCGAGCGCGAGCAAGTCGCCCGACTTCGTCAGCAC
>JBGQHM010000337.1:0-7345 GCA_041497995.1 Binatia bacterium
CATCACCAACACGATCACCGTCACCGACAACACCGTCATCTCGGACCTCAATCTGAAGCTGGGCATCACGCACACGTGGGTCGGTGACCTTCGTGTGTCGTTGCAGCACGTGACGACGGGAACCACGGTGACCGTCTTGGACCGTCCAGGGATACCGGCGCTCCCCACCGGCTGCGACCGGAGCGACATCGCCGCGACGTTGGACGATCAAGCCCCGCGATCCGCGCAGGACGAATGCGAACCCGGTAGCCCGACCATTGGCGGACGGTTGCGACCAAGCAGCCCCCTAAGCGTGTTCGGCAGCGAAAATACCAGCGGGGTGTGGCGACTCACGATATCGGACAACGAGCCAGACGACACGGGAAGCTTGGTGAGTTGGTGCCTTGAGGTGAACGCGGCGCCCTCACCGCCCCCGACGGCAAGCAGCTTCAGTTGCAATGGGGGGACGTCATGCACCGTCGGCTTCAACGTCCCCTTCACTTTGGGATTCAGCTTTACGGATCCCGATGGCAACGCCAGCGCGTGGCGCATCACCGGAAAACGTGGCGACGGGATGCGCGCTACTCTGGCGAAAGGGGTGATCACGCCACCGGCAGCCAGTGGCGCCGTTCCACTGTCGTTCGAGGGATTCAGTTGCCCGCAGAGCAACTGCGCCACGGTCGAGTACGACTTGTTCCTGGTGGTGAGCGATTCGACCGGCGCCGAGAGCGCCCCGGTCAGCCTGCACGTCATCGTGCTGGGCAGCTCGTGACGTCCCGGCCTGCGGGCTCACAGTCGTTCGATGATCGTTCCGGTTCCGAGTCCGCCACCACAGCACATGGCGATCAAACCGTAGCGGCGCTTGGTGCGTTCCAACTCGTGCAGCGCGGTCGTGATGAGGCGCGCG
Organism: Binatia bacterium; assembly: GCA_041497995.1. Classification (GTDB taxonomy): domain Bacteria; phylum Desulfobacterota; class Binatia; order HRBIN30; family HRBIN30; genus DATKMS01. The sequence goes on from JBGQHM010000337.1 coordinate 887, forward strand.
CCGGTACACCCAGTCGGGTGCCCGAGTGCAATCGCGCCACCGTTCGGATTCACGTGCTCGGGATTGGGCTCGCACTCCTTCATCCACGCCAGCACCACTGACGCGAACGCTTCGTTCACCTCGAAGACGTCCATGTCATGCGCCTTCAGTCCCGTCTGCTTGAGCACCTTACGCGTCGCAGGGATCGGGCCTTTGAGCATGGTGACCGGATCGACGCCAACGAGGGTTGTCGTGACGATGCGGGCGCGGGGTTTCAAGCCAAGGGCCTTGGCCCGCTGCGGAGACGCCAGCAGCACGGCAGAGGCACCATCGGAGACCTGCGACGACGTACCGGCAGTGTGGACACCGCCCGGCTCGACCGGATTCAGCGCCGCGAGTTTCTCCAGCGATGTCTGCCGCAGACCTTCGTCGCGGGCAACGCGGCGCTTGTCGCCCGTCGGGCTGCCGGTCTCCTCGAGCGCCGGCGCGTCGATCGGCACGACTTCGCGCGTGAAGCGGCCCTCTTCCCAGGCTTGGATGGCGAGCGTCTGACTGCGCAGGCCGAAGCGGTCAGTGTCCTCGCGCGTGATCCCATACTCTTTCGCGATCATCTCCGCGCCCTGGAACTGCGAGGCGTATGCGTAGTGAGTCGCGTAGCTCGGCGGTAACGGCGAGCCGCCCTTCATGTTGGCACCGAGCGGGACGCGGGTCATCATCTCCACACCGCATGCGAGCACGAGATCCTCGATGCCCGCCCCGATGAGCCCGGCGGCGATGCTGGTGGCCTGCTGGCTGGAGCCGCATTGGCTGTCCACTGTCGTGGCAGCGATCTCCATCGGGAATCCCTGCGACAGCCACGCCACCCGCGCGATGTTGAATGACTGCTCTCCAACCTGCGATACGCAGCCGCCGACGATCTGTCCGATCTCCTTCGGATCGAGCTTGACACGCTCTACGGCGGCGCGCTGCACCGCGCCCAGCAGGTCAGCGGGATGCAATCCTGCCAGGCCACCCTTGCGACGGCCGATCGGACTGCGGACGGCCTCAACGATTAGCACCTCTTGCATGCATTCCTCCCGCGCGTTGGTTCGACCAGTGCGATGTAGCTTGGCAGAGAAGCCCTGCAAGGGCCAGCGGGTGGCGCTGCGAAGCAGCGCCTGTCGCGTTGGTGCGGCGCAGCGGGATCGACTGCCTACGCGGCTGTCGAAAGGGTCGACCGCCGCATGGGGACGGCGAGCGGGGCAGCGCGCAGCGGACTGTGCGCGACGCTAGCAGTGCTGTGCAGCGGCAGGCGCACGCGGAAAGTGGATCCGCGGTTTGGTTGACTCTCAGCCTCGACCCATCCGCCGAGTGCAGCGGCCAGCTCTTGCGCCAGAGCCAAGCCCAACCCGAGACCGTCGAAGCGCCGCTTCAGTGAACCGTCGACTTGCTGAAACTCCTGGAAGATCTTTGGCATGTCCTGCGGATCAATGCCGATGCCCGAGTCTTGAACGGCAATCTCGACGCGGTCGGCAACACACTCGGCACTGAGGCGAACGAAGCCCTGCTCGGTGAACTTCGCTGCGTTGCCGAGCAAGCCGTTGACAATGAGGCGCAGCTTGCGGCGATCGGTGTACAATGCAGGCACATCGGCGTCGACGGCCGACTCGAAACGAATGGAGCGGCCAGCAAGGACCCCCTTTATACTGGTGGCGAGCTCGTCAAAGAGCTCTTGCAGGTCCACCCGCTCGACGAACACCGCGGCGCTCCCGGCGCGCAGCTCGGTGAAACAGAGTAGCTCTTCCACGACATCAAGTAGGCGGAAACCGCTGGCGCGCAGACGCTCGACGCTCTCCTGGACGAACGGTGATGCCACCGCCTTGAGCTCTTCGGCGATGATGTCGGCGTTGCCAAGGATGACGTGCAAGGGACTGCGCAGCTCGTGCGAGAGCGTCGACAGGAATTCCTGCTTCAGGCGTGTGCCCTCCTGTGCGACTCCCACTTGCTCGGCGGCGCAGAGCGCGTTCGCTGCAACCATCGCCAAGACTTTGCAGAACTGGTCCTCCTCCGCGCTGAGCGCGCCACCATCCTTGGGCGCCACACGCAATGCCCCAAAGGTCCGGTCGTGCGTGCGGAGGAGAAAGACACTCCCCGGCTCCACCGTTTGCTCAGTAGGCTGCGCGCACAGGCCGCATTCCAACCGCGGGAAGGCCGCTTCCACCAGGTGCGCCAAGTTGCGGACCACTTGTTCGCCCAGGGCGCGCTGCGAGAAGGCCTCGCTGACTTGAAGCAGAAACTGCAGGCGTTCGCTTTCGCGCTCCGCGTGCTGCCGTCGCCAGCGCTCTTGCTTCGTTTCCTCGGTCACGTAGGCATAGAACACAGCCACGATGAAAAAAAATGGCAGGCGGAGCCACTCGCTGGCGCCGAGCGCATGCGCCGAGGTCATCCAGAGCCAGTAACCGTAAAGGCCGCTGATCATTGCCGCCCCGACTGCGATCTGGGCGACGCCCTCGGTCGCGGTCGTCAGGAAAATCGTGAAAAAGTAGATGATCAAGAAGTCCTGCGAGAAGCAGCCGACCGTGAGGTAGAGTCCAATGAGGACGACCGCAGTGTCGCCAAGCAGGAGCGCCGCGGAGAACCGTGGCCCGTGGAACCACTCCCGCGGCGTGAGTGCCAGCAGCAGATTGCTCAGGATGAGGGCAAGGATGTACCCGACGCTGGCCAGGCTGGTCGCCGAGCCACCGAATAGGATCAGGTAGCTCGTCGAGATGACGACGACCGACCGCAGCAGCACGACCGTGCGCTTCTTATCGATCCCTCGCTTGGTAGTGCCCCCCGCCATTTGTCACTCCCGGTATCCGCAGGCCCCGCCTCAACCTTGGCAGCAACGCGGGTGCCATCGGGTTCACATGCAGGGCTGTTGTCAAGGCTCCGACAGAGCTTCGCTTTTGGCTGCCAAATAAGTTTCCCACTTCGGATGTATCGGTAAATCGGTAACGCCAGATTGCGGTGCGGCACTCCATCGACAACTGGCGGTGGCGGCCGGCGGCGAGCGATCCTGAGGGGACGCCCGATCGTGTGTGAATAGGCTGGACTTCCTGATGGGTGCTTGCTAGAGGAGGAGGCTGCTTTTTCAACGCTTCCTCAGCCCGCGCCCCGTGCAAGGGCGAGTAACTGGTTCACCTGGCCTGAGTAAATTTCGGGGCAGTGCGCGACGTGCGTCGGCCACCTTCAGCCGGTTGCGCCCTTGCCAGCCGGCGGGTGCAAATTGGCGCGACGGCCAGATAGAGGAGGAAGCGTGGATGGGTTGTTTCGGATGTCAGATGTTGCTCATATGCAGTTTCCCGGCGGTGTGTGCAGCGGCCGGCAACTACGGACGATGTTTGTGGGAGGATAAATGGCAATGATCGAGTCAGAGCGCCAACCGGCGGAACGTAGCGAGCGGCCACGCTCGGACTCACGCCGCGGAGAAGGTGGCTACGGCCGCCGTGGGCAGGCATTGACCGTTGTGGTCGACGACCGCGGTATCGAGGCAGCGCTGCGTGTGTTCAAGAAGCTGGTCCTCAAAGAAGGCCTGCTCAAGGACATCAAACGTCACGAGCACTACGAGAAGCCCGGGGACCGCAAGCGCCGCAAGACGCGCGAGGCGATTCGCCGCCGCCGCCGGCAGGCAGCCCGCACCCGCGTACGCTTCGGCTACCCGGAGTGAGCGACCGCGACGCCCTAGGTTGATCGTCGCTCACGACTCGGCGCCGTGATCTGCGGCCCCGAGCGTCCCGACCCCTTCCCGAACGTCTTCGGCTTCCACGACATCTTCTACCTGTCCGTGTTGGCCGGCCCCGCCGCGCCCGGCCGTGTCACGCGCAGTTTGCTCGTCTCCGGCGGCGCGGCTATGGTGCGCCGGCATGCAAGGTCTCACGGGAAAGACCGCGTTCGTGACCGGTGCGGGAAGTGGTATCGGACGCGCCATCGCGCGGCGCTTGGGCAGCGCCGGAGCGCGCGTCGCCATTGCCGACATCAATCTCGTCGGGGCGCAGCAGACGGAGGAGCTGGTTCGCGCTGATGGCGCTGAGGCGTTGGCCGTGCAGGTCGACATCACTCAGTTCGATGCCGTGCAGGCGGCCGTCCGCCGCACACGAGACACGCTGGGCCCAGTTGGCATTCTGGTCAACAACGCCGGTTGGGACCGCGTCGAGCCATTCGTTCAGAACTCGCCGGAGCTGTGGGACAAGCTCATCAGCATTAACCTGAAAGGACCGATCCACTGCTGCCGCGCCGTGCTCGACGACATGATCGCCGCGGGCGCTGGCAAGATCGTCAGCATCAGCTCAGACGCGGCGCGGGTAGGCAGCACCGGTGAAGCCGTGTACGCCGCATGCAAGGGCGGCATCATTGCTTTCTCGAAAACGCTGGCGCGCGAGCTGGCGCGCAACCGGATCACTGTCAACGTTGTCTGTCCCGGACCCACGGACACTCCCCTGCTGCAAGAGGTCACTGGTGGCGAGCAAGGAGCGAGGATCGTTGAGGCGATGCAGCGCGCCATCCCACTCCGCCGGCTCGGCACGCCTGAAGAGGTCGCGGCTGCGGTCGCGTTCTTCGCCTCGCCGGACGCCGACTTCATCACCGGCCAAGTACTCAGTGTCAGCGGCGGGCTCACAATGGTCGGCTGACGGCTCGCTGCACGCATGAAGACGATCCTGCTCACCAACCATGACGGCATCGACTCGCCGATGCTCGTGCCGCTGGCGCCGGCTGGGATCGGTACGGGTGGTTGTCCCTTCAACGATTGGGTGAGCAAGGCGATCACGCCGTTACGACTGGACGTGTACGCGTCGCTGTCGAACCCCCTACGCGCTGCGCTCGAAGCACCGCGACGCTGATCAGTCTTTCAACGCCGCCAGCTTCTTGGCGTCGAGCTTCTTCCACCACGCTTGCAGTTCCTCGCTGTCGAGGCCGTCGACGTCGATCTGCACGAGGTAACGGCTGCCGATGAATACCGTAAGCGTCCCGTCGTGGCTCTCGTAGGTGTAACGCTCGATTGCGGGGAAGCCGTCGAGCTTCAAACCCTTCTCGTAGCCTTCTGTATTCTCGGTCTTGGACTCGGCGACTACTGCATGCGCGGTTGTGAAGAATTGGTTGCCGGCACCATCGGTGAGCTTCACGGTGACGCTTTCTTCCCGATCTTCGCTCTCCTTGTGGTAGACCCGCGAGACCTCAGTGAGCTGGAAGCCCATCGCGGTACTGGTGGAGCCGTGCGGCTTGTCCGCCACGAAGCCTTCGACGCTGTCGGGTAGAAACGGCAGCAGCTTCGCGGAATCCACCGGCTCGACGGGCTCCGCGGCATTCGCGCTGCCCGCCAGCAACAGCGCCACAATGACTGCACCCGCGATTGTAAATCGCCTCATTAGAACCCCCCCGGAAACCGTTAGAAACAGGCGGGCAGGTATCACTGGCGCGCGCCGGAGTCAAAGCTCGCCCGCCGGGGTGCGCGTGCGCGGCTTGGGTATTTCAGGCTCCACCAGCAGTGCCTCGGCGATGTAGCGATCCAGATCGAAGAACTCGCGATAGTCCGGAATCTCCTTGAACTGCCGGTCAATCATCATGTGATAGCTGTCAGTATCGACCTCGAGCACGTAGGGGCCTTGACTCCCGGTGCGGATCAGGTCGACCACCCCGATGCGCATACCGATGACCTCGGCGCTGCGCAACGCGACCTTCTTCACCTCTTCGCTGACGTTCAGGACGAAGCGGTACTTCGCCCCGCTGCTCACGTTGATCAGCCAGTCCGAAGGGCGCAGATAGCGCTCGCGATATCGCTCGCTCCAGAAGATGACTTGGTTGTCGACGATGTAGGCTCGCAGGATCTGTCCGGGCGTGATGCCGCGCGGACCGACGTCGGCCACCAACCGCTGCACGTAGAACGGCGCCGGGTAGATGAAGCGATCGCCGTCCAGGCGCCGGTTACCGTCTGCCACCAACTCGATCTGGTACTGGTGGCTACCGCAGTCGCCGACGAGGTGATCGCCGTCGAGCCACACCACGATGTGTCCCTGGCCTGCACACGAGAAGCGCTCCTTGATGATCGCGAAACCGTGCCGCCGAACGAACGCATGGACCTCGGCTGGCTCGCTGCTCATCAGGGTATCGGGCACGGGCAGACCACGGTCGAGGAGTCGTTCTTGCGTCGCGACCTTGTCCCAGCAGAGCTCCTGCACGGCAAAGCTGGTGGCAACATCGACGCGCGGGAACAGGGCGCGCACCAACGCCATGGGTGCGTCCGGCCAGTGCGGCGACGGTGGTGGGTCGAACGGAAGAACGTAGATCCGATGCACCGCGGCCCGGCGCTCGCTGTCGGCCATTGCCGCTTCGATGGTCAACGGTTGGATCTCGCCGCCAATCGCCGCGGCCGCAGCCGCGAGATCGCGGACCGCCGGTTCGACAAACGGCGCGAAGACGCGCCCATACAAACACACAATCACAGGGGAGCGCTCCGGTGTCGCC
>JBGQHM010000338.1:0-7340 GCA_041497995.1 Binatia bacterium
CCGAGGTGTGCGCCCTCCTCGGCGACACGCGGCGCGCGCGGCTGCTGTCCGAGTACCTCTCCCCGCTCGCCGGCCTGAACATCCTGGGCGGACCGCGGATCTGCTTCGGTCCGGCGGCGTATGCGTTGGGTCTTGTCGCCACCACGCTGGGCGATTTGGATGCTGCCGCCCGGTACTTCGAGGAGGCGCTCGCGCGTAGCACACAGATGCGTGGCGCACCGGCGGTGGCCACCACGCAATACGAGTATGCACGCGTCTTGCTCACTCGCCGCCAGCAGGGCGACCGGCAAAAGGCGCTCAGTCTCATCGCTGATGCTGCCGCAGGCGCCACCGCGCTCGGCATGCTAGGTCTGGCCGAAAAGGCGGACACCCTCGCACAGACCGCACCCACCATGAAAGACACAAACGTCGCACCGCATCAGGAAGTGCGCCGCGCCGTCGCTGGTGGCGGCCAGCAAGACCCACCACAGATGGATGAAGGCGAGTCCACGACTGCTGAGCCGGCGGCAGAGGGCAAGGAGCCGCCATCGAGCGGTCGCGTCCTCCACTTTCCAACGAAGCGGAGGCGCAAGACAACGGCACCGTCGAGAGTGCTCAGCGGCGGTCCACATGAAGCGACGCGCGCCGCGGTCCACGCGGACGAGGGTATCTTCCGCCGCGAAGGCGAGTACTGGAGCGTCGGTGACGCCAGCGCGGTCGTGCGCCTGCGCGACACGAAGGGGCTGCGGTATATCGCCCAGCTCTTACACTACCCGGGTCGCGAGTTTCACGTCACTGACCTGCTCGCGCCCGAACAACCCGTGCCGGGTTCACCGTTGGCACGGATGAGTGACGCACAGCTCCGGCAGTTGGGTATGCAGACCGCGTCGAGCACCACGGCCGAACCGCTGCTGGATGCCGCAGCGAGGGCCGCATATAAGCGCCGCATCGGGGATCTCCGCGACCAGCTCGACGAGGCGACGCGCTTCAACGACATCGAACGCGCGGCACAGGCGCGCCGCGAGATCGAGTTCCTCACGCAGGAACTGGCGCGGGCTGTCGGCCTACGCGGTCGCGGCCGTGCCGCAGCGTCGCACGCCGAGCGTGCGCGGCTCAACATCACGCGCGCCATCAGATCGGTCATCAAGCGCATCAGCGCCGGCAACCCGAACCTCGGACGCTACCTCACTACAACCGTCAAAACCGGCACCTTCTGCTCGTACACGCCCGACCCACGCATCCCGATGGTGTGGAAGCTGTAGCCGTTGCGGCTGTGAGCGGCCAACGGTCCCTCGTTCACGCCGATTGAACATTGTTCAACCGGTTTGAACGCCCGTACGGTGGCGGACCACCGCGCCATGCGCGCAGACGGCGGGTCAATAGTGGGAATGGAGGAGACTACAGGATGATCAGACGAATCGGTACGGTGGTTGTGGTGTTGCTACTGGCTCAGGGGCAACGGGCATCCGCGCAATGTGCTGGCGATTGCAGTGGCGACGGCGAGGTCACCGTCAACGAGCTGGTGCTCGGCGTCAATATCGCGTTGGGTAACGCGTCGATCGAGCAGTGCAGCTCGTTCGACGTCAACAGCGATGCTGAGGTCACGGTCACCGAGCTGATCGGCGCGGTGAACAGCGCGCTGAATGGTTGCACCAACGGCAGCTTCGCCGGCGACTATTCGGGATCGGTGACGTTTGACCCAACCCACACGGGGACCATCAACCTCGCCGCGGAAAGCAACGGACAAGTCAGCGGGTCTCTCCTAGTTGCATCCAGTGCGGCGCTGCGTGCGGTCGGCTCCGCTGCGGGACTCAGCTTCACCTTCCCGGTCGGCGGCGTTTCGGTGGCCGTCTCCGGAACCTTCGATCCGACCAGTGGCGGGTTCGAGGTCTCTGGCAGCTTCGTGGACGCCGGTGGGCAGACCGTACCGGTCATTATCAGCGGCGACCTTCCAGGACCGGCCGGCAGCGCGGCAGCCAACGTGTACGTTGGCAGCGACCCGCCCTTCAGTGCGACTCTGAGCGCTGGCATGCTCGCAACGCCGACCCCCACGCCGGGGCCGACACCACCGCCGGGTAGTGGACCGCGCATTGTGTACGCGAGTGGGCTCCCTTCGCGCATCCACGTGATCAACGTCGACGGCTCGGGAGACACCCCGATCAGCAACTCCGGGGGCAACGACACCAATCCGGCGTGGAGCCCGGACGGGACCAGGATTGCCTTCTCGACCCCCTACAAAACGGGAATCGGTATCGCCGTCATGAACGCCGATGGCAGTGGCATCCAGGTGCTGACGACGGAGGATTCACCGCTGAACTATGCTCCGGCATGGAGCCCGGATGGGAGTCGGATCGTGTTTGTCTATAGCAGTGGCGATGGCATCGACATCATCAACGCCGACGGTTCCGGCCGGCAGCGTTTGGTGACCAGGATCGCCGGCGAGAGCTACGGCCATCTCTCGTGGAGCCCGGACGGCAGCCGGATTGCGTTCGAGTCGACCCGCCCGCGCGACAACGGGCACGTTCGAGAGGAGATCTGGGTGATGAACGCGGACGGCTCGAACTTCGTGCGCCTGACAACCAACGAGGTGGAGGATCATCACCCCGATTGGAGCCCGAACGGGCAGAAGATCGTCTTCGGACGCGAGGGGATTTCGGGAGGTGTGTTCAGCATCAACCCCGATGGCTCCGGTGAAACGCCGCTGATCTTCGATCCCTTTTTCTTCGGCACTCCCAGCCCGAACTGGAGCCACGACGGTCAGCAGCTGGCCTATCAGACGCTGTTCGGGCTCAAGATCACGAATGCCAGCGGGACCAATGCAGTGACGGTACCGAACACGAACTTCATCGCCGACTTCGATTTGAAGTGAGACAGGTGGGGTAGCCTACCGACGCGGCGTGAGCATGCTGATGATGGTTGGAAGCGCGATGCGAAGGCTGATCGTGGCTGCGTTGGCCGTACTGCTCTTCGAAGCACCGGTGCGCGCCGCATGCTCCGGTGACTGCAGCGGCGACGGCCAGGTCAGCGTCGACGAATTGGTGCTCGGTGTAAACATCGCCCTGGGCAACACGTCGCTCGGGCAGTGTCAGTCGTTCGACTCCGACGGCGACGGGGAGGTCGCGATCAACGAGCTGATCGCGGCGGTGAACAGCGCGCTGAACGGGTGCGCAGCCTTTGCCGGTCATTACCGCAGCACGGTCACGCTCGATGGCGGCCGCACCGGCACAATGGACCTGACGGTGCAGCCGGACGGCACAGCGACCGGCGAGCTGGTCATCAGCGACGGCGGCACTGCAGCCGCGGGTTCTGGCTCGGCGGGTGCCGTCGTTGCCAACGTTAGCTTGTCCGGTTCGGTCAATCTGGACACCGGCGAGTTTTCGATTGCCGGGAGTTACGTCGATGCGCAGGGCCAGACCGTACCCATCAACGTCGCTGGTACGCTGCCCTTCCAGATTGGCGGCGCCGGCACGGTGACCTTCCAGATCGGTCCCAACGGCTTCACCGGTTCAATAAATTCCGCGGTCGCGAGTACACCGACGCCGACACCAACGGGCACCCCCATCGCTGGGACCACCCACTTCATCAAAGTCGGTCAGCCGAACCTACCGTTCGATCCGGAGTTGCTGGTGATCAATGTCGGCGACACCGTGACGTGGATGTGGGTCGGCGGCACACATTCGGTGCGCTCAGGGCCCAACTTCTTTCCACCAACCTGCGAGGCCGACGGGTTGTTCGACAGCGGGGCGCAGTCGTCGGGAACCTTCAGCTACACGTTCACGACGCCCGGAAACTACGGCTACCACTGCGGCGTGGCGGGCCATTGCGCGAACTTCGAGAGTGGCGAGATCCAGGTGATGGGCACACCGACGCCGACGTTGACGGTGACCCCGCGACCGACTGCGACACCGACACGTACAGTCGAACCGACCGCCACGCTGACGCCGTCAACGATCGGTGGCGTCTCCACCGCGATGCTCGGCCTGTTCGTTGGACGCGCCCGCAATCCGCAGTTTGGCAACGAGTTCGCCGCGCGCTTCCAAATTTCGGCCGATGCTGATGGGGTCTCAGTGACCGACTTGCCCACGAATGACGGCAATGTGATTGGAGGCGTCACGCTCAAGATGACCGTCGACTCACCGACCCACCTCTCGTTCAGCGACCCCAACCCAGTTCACATGATCACACTGGCGCTGGAGCTGGTTGGTCCAGGCCACGTGACCGGAACCTATGCGGGCGGTTCTCAGGGGATGGGGACCTTCACGATCACGCTCGACCTGACGCGGGTGCCCTGAGGCACAGACGGGTTCAAGGCCGCGGGCCGCTACCCGTTACTCGGGCAGCGGCGGGTGGCGGGGCTTTACGTTGCTCGCGCACCGGTGTACTGCGCCTCCGTGATGGATGTGTTCGCACGGTGGTTGGTTCGCCATCCGCTGCTGGTCGTCGGCGCACATCTGCTCGTGACGGCCGTGTTTGGCGTCTACGCGCTACACATCCGGATTGAGAGCTCGATCGATACGATGCTCCCCTCGGGTGATCCCGAGGTCAGTTACTACGAGACCGTTCGTGCCACGTTCGGTAGTGACGACGTCGGCGTCGTCGGCGTGCGAGCGGATGACCTGTTTGCCGCGACAACCATCGAGAAGATCGCTCGGGTCACCGACGCTATCAGCCGCGTCGTCGGAATCGAGCGTGTGCTCAGCGTCACCAACGCCGTCGATCCGGCCACGGATGTCTTCGAGCCACCGCCTCTGCTGCCGCACATTCCGCCCACGCGCGATGAGGTCGCAACACTCAAGCAGAAGCTTCGCTCAACACCGCTCTACGGCAAGAACCTCGTCGCCGACGATTTCAAAGGCGCGGCGATCAACGTCTTCTTCAAGAATCTAACCGACGCGGAGTACGTCGACCTCGATGTCGATGCGAAGGTCCGTGCGGTGCTCGCCCGCGAGGCCGGCCCCGAGCGCTTCTACTACACCGGCGCCGGGCACTTGAAGCAGTCCGCCGTCGACCTGATGCGTCGCGACCTCTTCCGCTTCACACCGATCGCGCTGGCGCTGGTGGTGCTGGTGCTCTGGCTGTCGTTCTGGAGCTTCCGCGGGGTGATCCTACCAATCATCTCCGTCCTGCTGGCGCTCGTGTGGACCCTGGGCGTGATGGTGCTAGCGGGCAAGGCAATCACGCTGGGCACGTTCGTGCTGCCGCCGTTGCTCATTGTGATCGGCAACTCGTACGCCATTCACGTCATGGCCCGCTATTACGAGCAGGTCGATGCCGGTGCACCGCCGGCAGAGTTGGTGGTACGTGCCTTTCAACGCGTTTGCGTGCCGCTCCTCATCTCGGCCTTGACGGTGGCCATCGGCTTCGGCTCGCTCATGGTCAACCGCATCACGGCGATCTGGGACCTCGGGCTGTTCGCGGTGATCGGCGTTCTGTGCCTGACCGTGACGTCGCTCTGCTTCATTCCAGCGGCCCTGCAGCTCCTGCGGCCTGAAGCGCGCACCAGCCGCACGGGCAAGGTCTCGCCGCGACTGTCCCAGGCCCTCACGGCGGTGGCGCAATGGGCCTACGCGTCACGCCGCCGCATTCTCTGGGGCGCCTTGGTCATCGCGGCGCTGGCGCTGACCGGGACGCGGCGCATCCGGGTAGATTCCGACTTCCTCTACTACTTCGATCCCGATTCCGAGGTGCGCGTGGCCAACGAGATGATCAACCAGCACATCGTCGGCAGCAATCCGTTCTCGCTGGTCATCGAGGGAGCGGAACCGGGCACCATCCGGCGCTGGGAAGTGCTCAAACTGATCAAAGACCTGCAAGGCTTTCTGCAAACACAGCCGGGCATCACGTCGTCGATCTCGATCGTCGACTATCTGGAGCTCCTCGAAAGCGGACTGAACAAAACGAGCGACAAGGACGTGCTACTCGACGACCAAGGCCATCCCGTTCCGCAGGGAGAGGTGAAGACGTTCTGGGAGGAACCGGCGCGCTTGAGTCCGGTGCTGGACCTCATGAGCACGAGCCCCACCACTTTCAAGGCCATCGTCACGCAGGACTACCGCATGGCCAACGTCTTGGTGCGGACCAAGCTGACGGGGTCGCGGGCAATCGAGGACACGCTGGCGCGGATTCGTGCGTACATCGCCGAACATTTCCCGGCGGAGCTGCACGTGCACGCGACGGGTAATCTGGTATTGCTCTCCGGCACCACGTCCGACATCGTCACCGGACAAATCGAGAGTCTGTCCCTGGCCCTCGGCGTCATCTTCGTGGTGATGTCCTTGATGTTCCTCTCGGCGCGAGTGGGCTTCCTGGCCATCCTGCCCAACGTGTTGCCGATCGTCATTTTCTTCGGGGTCATGGGCTGGCTGGGCATTCTGCTGAATCTCGGCACCAGCTTGATCGCCGCCATCGCGTTGGGCATCGCCGTCGACTCGACGATCCACTACATGGCACGGCTCAACCTCGAGCTGCACGGAGAAACGGATCAGGCAGCCGCCATGGTGCGCACGCTACGTGCCGTCGGCGTGCCGATCGTCTACGCCACGGTGGCGCTGTTCTTCGGGTTCCTCACCTTTGCATTCTCCAGCTTCGTACCCATTCAGAGCTTCGGCATCCTCGCCGGCGTGACTCTGTTGACGTCATTGGGCACCAACCTCGTGCTGCTGCCGGCGCTGCTGGCAACGTCGAAGGTCATCACACTCTGGGATTTGGTTGCGGTGAAGCTGGGTCGCGATCCGACCCGGACCATTCCGTTGTTCGCGGGCTTGCGCCCCGGGCAAGCCCGCATCGTCGTATTGATGGGGCAGATCAAACACTTCGCGCCCGGGCAATACATCGTCCGTCAGGGCGAGCAAGGTGGGGAGATGTACGTCATCCTCCAAGGGAGCACGGAGGTATTTGCGGGCACCGGCGAACAGCGCAAGCCAATCATGCAGATGCGGCGTGGCGACGTGTTCGGCGAGATGGCCCTCGTCCGGCACAACGTCCGCAGCGCCGACGTCGTGGCGGCCGAGCCGGTCGAGGTGCTCGCTGTCGACGAGAACTTCCTGCGGCGCCTGCAGCTGCGCTACCCGCGCATCGCCGCGAAGGTGTTTCTCAACCTCACGCGCATCGTCAGTGACCGCTTGCAGCGGATGACCGAGCAGTTCGTGCGGGGCTGAGCCCCGAATGGTGAATTGTGAATGCTGAATGGTGAATGATCGGATCAGCACAGCTCGCGGTGGCGGAAGCACGTGACGACGTGATCGTTGACCATGCCCACGGCTTGCATGAAGGCGTAGCAGATCGTCGGGCCGACGAAGCGGAAGCCGCGCGCTTTGAGGGCGCGGCTCATCGCCGTCGCCTCGGGCGTTTCGGCGGGCACC
>JBGQHM010000339.1:0-7335 GCA_041497995.1 Binatia bacterium
ACTACCTCGCCAAGCCGATCCGGCCCGAGCAGCTGGCGGCCGCGATCGCGGCGACGCCCAATCGCGCCGCCGAGCGCCCGCGGGTCACGGTGCTCGACCCCTCCGCCCTCGCCCGCCTCCAGGCCATCGCGCCGAACGCCGAGGCGCTCGCCCGTCTCGTCGCCTCGTTCCTCGACAACGGCGCGGTGCTGATCGCCAAGCTGGCCGAGGCCGCCGGCGCCGGCGACGCCACGGCGCTCCGCCGCCACGCCCACACGTTGAAGTCGAACGCGGCGAGCTTCGGAGCGACCGAGCTCGCCGAGCACTGTGCGGCGCTCGAGTCGCAGGCACGGGCCGGCGACCTCGCGGGCGCCGGTGAGGCGGTGAGCCGCATCGCCCAGGAATTCGATGGAGCGCGAGCCGCACTCGCGACGCAAGGATGAACGCCATGTCCGCCAAACCCGCCACGATCCTCGTCGTCGACGACGATCCACTCAACCGCGCCATGCTGTCGATGTCGCTCGGGGCCGAAGGCCACCAGGTGCGCGAGGCCGGCAACGGTCGCGAAGCCATCGCGGTGCTCGCCGAGCACGCGATCGACGTCGTTCTCACCGACATCGAGATGCCGGAGATGGACGGCTACGGCCTGCTCCAGCATCGCAGCGGCGACGACCGCCTGAAAACCATCCCGTTCATCGTCATCTCCGGCGTCGACGAGATGGACTCGATCGTCGCATGCATCAAGCTCGGCGCCGAAGACTATCTACCGAAGCCATTCGATCCGGTGTTGCTCCACGCCCGTCTCGGAGCCTGCCTCGACCGAAAGCGGATGACCGACGAGCTGCTGGAGTGGAATACACTCCTCAGCGAGCGGGTCGACGAGAAGGTACGCGAGGTGGAGCGGCTCAACATGCTGCGGCGCTTTGTCACCCCGCAGTTGGCCGAGGCGATCGCCGCCGGCGGTGACTCGATCCTGGCGAGCCACCGCCGCGAGATCACAGTGCTGTTTTGCGACCTGCGCGGGTTCACCTCGTTCGCCGAAACGGCCGAGCCCGAAGAGGTCATGGCTGTCCTGCGCGAGTTCCATCATGCGGTCGGCCCGATGATCTTCGAGCACGGCGGCACCATCGCCCAGTTTACCGGCGATGGGATGCTCGTGTTCTTCAACGATCCCGTGCAGCTCGAGGACCCGGCGTGGGATGCGGTGCGACTGGCGATCGCGATGCGGGAGCGCACCGCCACGCTGTCGCAGCAGTGGCGCCGGCGCGGCCACGACCTCGCACTCGGCATCGGCATCGCAGTCGGCTACGCCACCTGCGGTGAGATCGGCTTCGAAGGTCGTACCGAGTACACGGCGATCGGCACCGTGGTGAACCTCGCCGCTCGTGTGTGTGCGATGGCACCCGGCGGAGCGATCCTCGTCACCAACCGCGTGCACGCGGCGGTCGACGACCGTGTGGCCGCATCGAGCCTGGGCGACCACGAGTTCAAGGGCTTCAGCCGGCCCGTGCCGCTCTACCAGATCGACGGCGCGCGGTGAGGGCCGGCCCATCTACCCGATGAAGGACGTTCTCGTGGTCTGACCATTCCAACTATCTGAATCGATTCAAAACTGCCTCGAATACAGAACTGATTTGGAGCTTAGCGCAGCCATTTCGCCGCGCGAATGAGGCATGTGTGGCGTGGCGGATAACGTGCAAGAAGAGCTGATGCACACAGTCCTCAGGCTTCCCGAAGTCAAAGCCCGCACTGGTCTTTCGCGAAGCACCATCTACTTTCGTATTGCACAGGGCTCATTCCCGAAGCCTATCAGCCTCGGTGGTCGCGCTGTCGGTTGGCTAGAAGCCTAAATTCAGGAATTGCTGCAAAGCTGTATCGAGCCGTGGCGTGGCGTGGGCACCGGGTGCCCAAATCAAAGGAGATGACGTGAATTAGCGGAAAACGCGCGAATGCTAAGTTGTTGATTCTTCATCATCTGGTTTACCGTCGTCTCCCTCCTGCTGGTCTTCGATTCCCCCCGCCTCCATTCCACGACTTCCGAGGGGAACCGAAGAAGTCCATCAAGCCACTGTTACTGTAAGCTGCGAATCGTTCGGTATACGGTCCGGCATGTTCCCAAGTCGCCCCATGGCAGCTGCCCCAAAAGTGGGGCAACTCTGGGGGCAACAGGGGAACTACGAAAGGGAGTTGCCCCCACATGCCGCTGACCGATACCGCCCTTCGCTCTGCCAAGCCGCGCGCCAAAAGTTTCAAGCTCTTCGACGCCGGCGGCCTCTATCTGGACGTGTGGTACTCACGGCAGATTGCGAAGCAGCAGAATCTCGCCGCCCCCCGCAGTGCCGAGACCATCCGCAAACACATGAAGAAGTGAAAAGTTCGGTGGGGGCGCGCCGTACCTGCCTGCAAGACATCCACCGTGGGGTGGATACCCGAGACCGTGCGCGGCATTGAAAAAGGGCGCTGGCGACCCGGTGAAGGCCCACCTACGGTGTCGATCACCGACCGCTGATTGACAGCGGCCGGTCTTGGTGCGCTAGCTGCGTGCTCAAGGTGTTAGATGACCTGATGCACTAGGGCACTTGTTCTTTGGCAGCTGTGGGCTTGTGCCAGAGTGGACTGAGGGCGGTAGGGTTGTTAGAAGGCCAAGGGATCGCGTCGTTCGTCGAAGGAGGAGCTTGTGAAACACTTGATCTACTGTGTACTGGGCCTCACGGTTCTCGTTGCCATTCCCGCGGGGGCTACGGATATAGCCCGCTACATCCTTCCGCCCGGAAACTTCGGCGGCCTTCCGGTCACCGTGAATTCCACGGATCAGCTGTCGCTCTACTCGGGGCTCTCGCCGCTGCGCGACAACATCACCCCCGCTGACATCGACCACTTCTACCTTCCCGAGGACTTCACGCCAATCGGGGCCACCCAGGAGGAAGTGACCGGCCGGCCCGGGCTGCAGCTTCTATACGACTCCTACGGCATCGCACACGTCTACGGACAGACGCGGGCGGACGTCGCCTTCGGAGCCGGCTGGACCACGGCGCGCGACCGCGGGTTGTTGCTCGCGGAGGGGCGCGGCCCGGCACGCGTCGCCGTCGCCGACGTTCCCAACATCGACGCCTTCGAGCTGGTCACCTCCCTCCAGGCGTTCGTCCCGAGCGCGGAAGCCGAGGCGCTGGTCACGCAGCAGGTGCAGCTCATCGCGAAAACGTACGGCGCCAAGGGCAAGCAGATCATCGCCGACGCGCAAGCCTACGCCGACGGCATCAACGCCTACTGGGCGGCGCACAACATTACTGATCCGCCGGTGACAGTGAACGACGTCGTCGCGGTGACAGCATTTATCGGCTCGATCTTCGGCGCCGGCGGTGGCGGCGAGGCGGCGAACTCCGATCTGCTCGCCAAGCTCCAGCAGTCGCTCGGCAGCGATCAGGGCTCCAAAGCGTGGTCCGACGTGATGCTGGCCGACGATCCCGAGGCTCCGACCACGATCACCAAGACCTTCAACTACGGCCCGCTGACGGGGGGCCCGGTGACGGGATCGGTGACGCTCGACGCGGGGTCCATCCAGAGCATCGACCCGCGCATCCCACCCGCGCAGGCGGGATTGGCCCCCGCCCACATACTCGCGTCGAACTTCCTGGCCATCGCACCGTCACGCTCGACGACCGGCAATTCGCTCTCGGTGATGGGACCGCAGCTTGGGTACTACTATCCGGAGATCGTGCAGCAGATCGATCTCCACGGACCGGGCATCAACGCACAGGGAGCCGCCGTCCCCGGCCTCGCCATGTACATCCTCATCGGACGCACGCCGGACTATGCGTGGAGTCTGACCTCGGCGGACCACGACGTCCGCGATGTGTACGTGGAAGAGCTCTGCGAGCCCGACAGCTCGACGCCGACGCGCGCCTCGACGCACTACCTCTACCAAGGCAAGTGTCTCGCCTTCACCACCTTCAACGCCGGGACGCTGGGGACGACTCCGCTCATCTACAACCTCACGATACACGGGCCGGTGTTCGCGACCGCCACCGTCGGCGGTAAGCCGAATGCGCTCTCGCGCCGGCGCTCCACATTCGGCCGGGACGGGCTGAACCTTGCCGCGCTGAAAGACATGACCGAGGGCAAGGCGACCACGCCTTCTAAGTTTTTTAAAATCGCCAACCAGTTCGGGTTCACCTTCAATTGGGCGTACGTGTCGCGCAAGAAGGGGACCGCGTACTTCTCGTCCGGCTATCTGCCAAAGCGCGCGAAGGGACTCGATCGCCGTCTGCCGACCCTCGGCAACGGGAAATACGAGTGGAAGGGTTTCCTCAGTGGCAACCAGCATCCGCATGACGTCAGCGGTCCCGACGGGCTGCTGCTCAACTGGAACAACCGGTCGGCCCCGGGCTTCATGCACGGCGACGACAATCCGTACGGTTCGGTGCATCGGGTGGAGCTGTTCAACCGGTTCCCGCAGGCCGTGAAAATCACGGATGACGTCGGGATCATGAACCGCGCCGCCACGCAGGATGTGCGCTCACCCGTCTGGCCCGTCGTGAGCAGGGTACTCCACGCCGGCCAGGCCCCGACGGCCCGCGACCAGCAGGTCCTCGACATCCTCGACGAGTGGTTCGGTCGAGATGCCCCGCGGCTCGATGCCAACGGCGATACGTTCTATGACGAACCCGGACCGGTGATCATGGATGCCATCTGGCGGCCGATCGCGGACGCGGTGATGTCGCCGGTGTTCGGCGCTCTCATCCCCGACCTGGACAACGTCCGCGACCTCAATTCTGGCTCTGGCACGTCGCCGGGCCTGTCGTACGTCGATAAGGATCTCCGTACGCTGCTCGGCGACTCGGTCACGGGTAAGTTCAACCTTTCCTATTGCGGCCTCGGCTCGCTGCCGCTTTGCAGCGCCTCGCTGTGGCAGGCGATTCATCAGGCCGCCGACACCCTCGCCGCGCAGCAAGGGCAACCAGACCCGAGTCTCTGGCGCAAGACCACAGCGGTGATCAGCTTCGTTCCGGGACTCATCCCGAACACGATCCCCTTCACCAACCGTCCGACGTTCCAGCAGGTGCTCGAGTTCGACCGATTGGGACCCTAGTTCGGCGGACTGTGCAATGGTGGCATTTGTGTGCAGCTCAAGCCTGCACCGGCGGCTTCGCGTTCGGTGCTGTTCGTACTGGCAACACTCCTCGCTGGTGGTGGGATCTATCTCGTGCGACGACGTGTGGTGCGCCGAGACGTAAGCGAGGCGGTTGGTAGACGTTGGTGCACCGAGGTTCAAAGGATTCCCTGGCCCTGAGCTACTGCTACCCGTGACTTTTCCCCAGCCCGTTGCCGGAGCGGCGCAAGATGATGCAGGCGTGGGCGGACTATCTTGATGCGCTCAAAGCCGGCGCGGAAGTGATACCGCTGTTCAAGAAGGCGTAAGAAACCAACCGGACTTGACCACACGAGCGGCGGCGAAGCCGCCCCGCTTCTGGTGCTACTTCAAATCCTCCGCGACGGTGGCGAACTGCTCTAACGCGGCTTCGACGTCGGCGGTGATGTCGGCGGCAATGATCTCGGGCGCGGGCAGGTTCGCAGATTCTTCCAGCGCATCATCTTTCAGCCAGAAGATGTCGAGGTTCACCCTGTCGCGCTTGGTCAGGTCTTCGTAGGTGAAGGACTTGAAACGCTCGCTCTCCTTGCGGTCGCTGCGGTTCTTCGGGTTGTAGCAGGCGACGAAGTCATCGAGGTCACTGCGCTTGAGAGTGTTTTCCTTGAGCGTGAAATGCAGGTTGGTGCGCAGGTCGTGGATCCAGAGTGTTTGCGTCCACGGTTTTTCCTGCGCCGGCTTGCGGTCGAAGAACAGCACGTTCGCCTGCGCCGCCTTCAAACAGTACGTTGTCCGGCAACACCACCGCCGCGCGGCCGTGTTGCTTGAGGATGGTGAAGATGTGCTGCAGGAAGTTGAGCTGCTTGTTACTCGTGCTCGCCCAGAAATCGTCGCGGTTGATGATGAGCGATTCTTTGGACGTCTCGCCCGCTTCGTTGACGATGGTGACGCTGCCTTTTTTGCCGAAGGGCGGATTGGCCAGGACGATCTCGTATTCGCCGTGCTTCCCGGCGAGTGCGTCCTTGGTGACGACGGGCAAATCCTCTTCGAGCTCCCCGCCGATGCCATGCAGTAGCAGGTTCATCGTGCAGAGACGTGTGACGCTGTCCACTAGTTCGATGCCGAAGAACGTGCCGCTCTTGAGCTTCTGGGGTTTCAGGCATGGAGCGTGTGAGGCGTGCTCTTCTCCGCTCCGCTAGCCCCTATGGTTCATGCGGCACGTCCTGCGACGCATCGAGGAAGCCGACCATGAAGTCCGCGATCATCTGCCGCACCTCGGGGATCCCCTTTGGGGCGCCGCCGTAGATCGCGCCGGTGGCCGGCATGTCACGCGGTGGGTTGAGGGCGTAGCGCACGGCTTCGTCGAGATCGTGCGCGAAGGTTTCGGCTACGCCCGGCTGGGTCTGCGGCCGCGTCACGCACATGTGGATGGCATTCGGATACTGCTGGCCGTTGAAGCGCCAGCCGCGCGTCTTCATGAAGTCGTTGACGTGGTAGATGTCGAACGCGTCCGAGGTGAACGAAAAACACCACGTCGGCTTGCCCATCAAACGCAGCTCCGGGTGACTGCGCACCGCCTCCTGCATGGCGAAGGCAGTTTCGAAGATCGCCTTGGCGTAGCGCAGATAGCCCTCGCGCCCGAGGCTCACCATCGATGCCCACGTCGCAGCCAACAACCCGCCGGATCGACTGCCGGCCAGCCCCGGCGAGAAGTACTTGCCTCCCGGCCACTCGGGGCTGAGGAAGTACTGATACTTGCGGAAGGCGCGATCGCGATACATCACGACGGACGTTCCCTTCAGACCATATCCATACTTGTGGGTGTCGGCCGAGATGCTGGTTACGCCGGGCAAGCGGAAGTCGAAGACCGGAATGTCGTAACCGAGCTGCTCGCCCCACGGCAGGATGAACCCGCCGAGACAACCATCGACGTGCAGGCCAACGTCATGCTGGAGGGCTAGCTTGGAGAGCTCAGTGATGGGATCAATCGTGCCGTAGGGATAGTTTCCAGCGGAACCGACGAGTGCCACCGTGTTTGGGTTGATGTGTGAGCGCACGAATTCCAAGTCAACGAGCGTCGTGACGGGATCCACCGGTGCCCACACGACCTCGACCCCAAACAGATGCGCGCCTTTGTCGAACGCCGGATGTGCGGTGATCGGCAGGATGATCTCCGGAGCTTTGATGCCGCGCTCGGCGCGACACTTGTCACGGTAGACGAGCACCGCGGTGATGATGCTCTCCGTGCCGCCAGAGGTCACCGAGCCGCA
>JBGQHM010000340.1:0-7334 GCA_041497995.1 Binatia bacterium
AGATGCCGGCTGAGAGGTCGCCGTCACTGATCAATCGGATGCGGGCGCCGGCGGTGCGGAGGTCTTCGATCAGCTTCTCGTGGCGCGGCCGATCGAGCACGATGATGACGAGATCGGTCACCGCGCGGTCGAGCCGCTTGGCGATCGCCTTGAGGTTGTCGGCCACCGGCGCATCGAGGTGCACGACACCGCGCGCCGCCGGCCCGACGACAATCTTCTCCATGTAGCAGTCCGGCGCGTGCAGCAACCCACCGCGATTCGATGCGGCTAGCACGGCAATCGCCGCGGGTGATCCTGTAGCGCACAGGTTCGTTCCTTCGAGTGGGTCAACCGCAATGCTCACCTCTGGATCCTCGGCGCGGCCGCGACCCACCTGTTCGCCGATGTACAGCATCGGCGCCTCGTCGCGCTCGCCTTCGCCGATGACCACCGTCCCACGCATCGGCAGCGCATCCATCGCTTTGCGCATCGCCTCGACGGCCACGTGGTCCGAATGCTTGCGGGCTCCTTGCCCCATCGTGCGCGCCGCGGCGACTGCGGCTTCCTCGACGACTCGCAGGAACTCGCGTGACAACAAGGCTTCCATTGACATGGCTGGCGGTCCTCCCAAGGGTCTAGTTGCACATTTGATTCAGAGCGGCAATGGTTCGTCTATGACCCGCGTCATCGATGGCAAGGTGGCGATCGTCACCGGCGCCGCCGGCGGGCTCGGACGCGCGTACGCGCTGGCGCTGGCGCAGGCGGGGGCGTCGGTCGTGGTGAATGACGTCAGCAGCGCGATCGGGACGACCGGCGCAGTCGTGACAGAGATCCGCGCAAATGGAGGCCGCGCCCTCGGTATCGTCGAGTCCGTCGCTGATGCAGGCGGCGTGCGCCGCCTGGTCGACGAGACAGTCGGCACGTTCGGGCGATTGGACATTCTCGTCAACAACGCCGGCATCGTCCGCAGTGCGCCGATCGTCGACATGAGCGATGCGGACTTCGACGCGGTGCTCGCCGTCCACCTGCGCGGCACGTTCCTATGCACGCGCGAAGCGATGCGCGCCATGCGCATGGGCGGCGGCGGACGCATCATCAACACGACCTCCGGCCGCGCCTACTACGGCCACTCCGCGGGCACCGCAAACTACGCCGCAGCAAAGGGCGGCATCATCAGCTTGACCGGCGTCACTGCCGTCGAGGGCAAGGAGTACGGCATCACGTGCAACGCGATCTCGCCGCTGGCGCGGACGAGTATGTCGGCGCAGTTCCTGGCGGGCGACGACGACCCCACGCTCGACCCGGCGGCGGTTGCACCGATGATCGTCTTCCTCGCCTCCGCCGCCGCAGCCTCGATTACCGGCGAAGTCTTCCGTGTCGCCCGCGGCGAGATCGCGGTCGTGCGGACCACGATCGGAGCGCCGGTGCGCTCACGCACTGCACATTGGACGGTTGAGGAGATCGTGCAGCGGATCGACGAAGTCCGCAGGGAGCCGTAGGCGACGACAAGCCGATTGGGGTGGTATAGGCTTCTAGCCTGTACCACCCCCAACGCGCCATGACGCTACGATCGCACCGCGCACCGAAGGACCGGCTCAAACCGATCGGCGCAGACCTGATCCAGACGCGACGCTGGTTACCACATTGGCAACAGGGTGGTGCCACCTACTTCGTCACGTTTCGCACCGCTACCGTTGAGCTATCGACTGACTTGCGATCTGTGGTGCTCAGCGGAGTTCGCCACTTCGACGACCGACGCTACACACTGTGGGCGACTGTTGTCATGCCTGACCACGCGCATCTCCTGTTGGCGCCGCTGGAACAAGAATCCGGCCAGTGGTGGTCTCTCTCCAGCATCATGCACTCTTTGAAGGCGCATAGCGCGAAGCAAGTGAACCAAAGGCTTCAGCGTTCGGGAGCTGTCTGGATGCAGGAGAGCTTCGATCGCATCATCCGTGATGCAGACGAGCTCGTTGAGAAATGGCAGTACATTCGCAACAACCCCGTCAAACGGGGGCTTTGCCAGCGCCCGGAAGATTGGGACGCTTTCTACGAACGCAGCACCGCGCCGCTGACCAGTGGTACAGGCTAGAAGCCTATACCACTGGAACCTGCTTGCGCCGGACCGGCGGCCGGCCTTACGCGAAGTGCGGGATCACGTGCTTACCGAACAACCGGATCGAATTCATCGCCGCCTCGTGTGAGATGCGGCCGGCCTGCATGAGGCAGAGGACACGGTCGATGCCCGCGGCTTGATACTTCTCCAACTTGCGCACGCATTTGTCCGGATCGCCGACGATGACCATGTCTTCGGCATCCAGCTCTTCGAAGGTCACGGTGTTGTCGACGACCTTGCCGATGATCGGATGCGCCTTACGGAACTCTTCGTACGGGCCGATCTTCTGCGCGTCGCGGCCGCGCGCCGCCAGCACCTGGAAGGCGTACCGCATGTACCACAGCGCCGCGTCGTGGCCGCCGTTGGTGCGCGCCTGCTCATCGGTCTCGGCGCAGTGCACGATGGTGAAGGCACCGACCTGATCGTTGACGAACTTGCCGACGGGCTTCGCCTGCTTGACCTCCTTCTTGTAGCTGCGGATCTGTTCCGCGACTTCGCCGACCGTGAGGAACAGTGTCAGCCCCAACGCGCCGATGCCGAGTTGGCCGGCGATCTGCCAGCTCTCCGGGCTGGTCGCCGCCACCCACAACGGCGGATGCGGCTTCTGAACGGGCTTGGGAAGGATGGAGCGCTCAGGAATGTTGAAGTGCTTGCCGTCGTAGGCGGGGAACGGGTCTTCGGTCCACATGCGCGGGATGACTTCCAACGCCTCCTGCCACATGGAGCGACTCTCCTCGAAGTGGATGCCGAAGGCTTGCTGCTCGTACAGGCTGGAACGGCCCGTACCGAATTCGAGCCGGCCGTTGCTCATGATGTCGAGTACGGCGGCGCGTTCGGCAACACGGATGGGATGATTGAACGGATACGGCAGCAGCACGACGCCGTGGCCGATACGGATATGCTTCGTGCGGGCCGCGACCGCGGCGAGAAACACCTCCGGCGCCGATGAATGCGAGAACTCGTTGAGGAAGTGGTGCTCGACCTCCCACAGCGTGTGGAAGCCCATCGTGTCCGCCAGCTCCGCCTGCGCCAGCGCCTGCCAGTAGCAGTCGTACTCGCTGCGCGCGTGCCAGGGCTTGAGCATCTCCATCTCGTACAGCAAATCAATCTTCATGCACCTCTCCCGGCGGCTTCGCCAAGTTCTTCATTCACCATTCAGCATTCACCATTCAACATTCGCGGTGGCGCCGCGCTCACCGCGTACGGCGCTGTTGCATCTCACGCGCCGCCTGCTGTGGGGTGAGCACCAACGAGCCGCGGACTTCCTCTTCCTCGCGTTGCTCCTCCATCTGGAGGAACGCGAAGAAGCAGGCACGGACGAGTTGCTCGCACAACGGAATGTCACGACCACCATGCGTGCTACTCTCCAGCGCCAGCGCCGCCGACAACGCCCGCTCGGCCGCCTCACGGCGTCCGGTCGCGCGGAAGAAGTACGCCATTTCTTCCAATCGACGGACCCAGCTCGGTTGCAGGGCGCCACCGAAGAGCTCCTCGATCGCGCGTGCGATGAGCGCGAGGAACCGCTCCTGCTGTTGCGACTTATTGAGGAGGACCGGACTGTCCTTGATGTGCTGCGCCTCATCCAAGTAGGGCTTGAGCGTTTCCTGATCGAAGAACCACGTGCGCAGCTCTTTCTCTTCAAGCAGCGTCGCCGAGTCGGCCAGCAGCTGCGGATTGCCGCGTACGGCGGCGGCATCGAGGTGTGCGAGGATGAGCGGCTGCATCTCGGTAACCGGCGCCTTGATGAGTTGGGCACGCTTCCCGGGATAATCGCCGCCCGATTGACCGCGCGCTGCCGCCCAGTGAAAGGCGCGGTCGATGAGGTAGTCGCAGTAGCGCCAGTCCGCTTCGATCATGCGCAGCTCGTGCTTGCGCAGCAGCTCTTCGCGGGAGGCCTTTACCGCCTTGCGCGTGGTCTCGAACAGGTTCACCTCGCGCAAGCCCTCCGGATCGTTGATGACGGCGAAGAGATGGGCCAAGCCACCTTGATGCGGCTTCAACACCCAGACCAGTTGGTCGCCACGGCCATCGACGGCGGAGAGATAGCCTTCCAGCATCGGTCCCCCGATCACGGGTGGCGGCGCTGGAGCGGGAGCGGCGGGAATGGCGACGCCGCGTTGATCGAGCCGATACAACGACCGCTTCACCTCTTTGTGCACCAGCTTGTCGGTGCTGGCCGTGTCGAGCGCTTGCAAGGCATCGACACTTGCCGTGTCGGCGTGCGCACCAAGGCGGGTGGCGATCGCCAGATCAGCGGCGGGATCGCGCCCGATCGCGGTGCGGAGCGCGTGCACAGGCGCGTCCGCGGACACTCCCCACTCTTGCAGCCGCTGCTCACCCAGCCGCAGCTGCGTCTCACGGTTTGGTTTGCTCATGCGTCTGTTCCGGTTCTGCTGCAGTCGTCCGCGGGAACATGGTCAGCTTCGGTGTCACGTGGTCGTGCAGCCAATGCGGATCCCACCACTCCACCGGGTCGACATGCACGCCGGCCAACAGTATCGAGAAGTGCAAGTGATCGCCACCCGCTAGGCCGGTCTCTCCGGTCTGGCCGAGTGTTTGTGCGATCGCGACCTGATCTCCTTCCTTCACCGCGAAGGTGCTGAGGTGCCCGTACAGCGAGAAGATGCCGAGGCCGTGATCGAGGATCACCGTGTTGCCGTAGATGCCGAGGTTGTCTGCGAATACCACCTTGCCCGCCTGCGCTGCCTCGACCGGGCTCAACTTGAGCGAGGCAAGGTCGTACCCAAGATGCGTCTGGTGGTCGATGGACTGACCTTTGTAGGTGTACGTGCGGCGATCGGCGAAAGCGCTGAGCGGCGCGGCGTTCGATTGGCGATGGAACGCGCCGTTCCAAAAGGATGACGGCGCCGACGTCTTGGTAAGCTCGTGGATGCGCGCCTCGTTCTGCCGCCGCAGGTCACCGTTGATTTTCAGATAGCCCTGCACGAGATCTGCGGCGATCGGCAAGTGGCTGGCTTCCTCGATCTCCGGGACCTTGCGAGCCAGGAAGGCATCATCGACCGCCAGCGTCCGCTCCGCGAAAGTGCGTGGCTTGATGGTGACCGGGAGCACGACGTCGCGCTGGTTGCCCGCCGCATCCGCTGCAATCAGGCGCGGGCGGACATCGGCGGTGAGGTCCTGCGGAATCGCGAAGAACGCCAGTGCTACGCCCTTGTCCGCAAAGTAGCCGGTGACCGCGGGGAAGAAGTACTTGTCGACTTCGATACCGCTGCGCACGGTGTCCGGCGATTGGCGAAAGACGGCAAGCTCGACGCCGCCCAACCGGGCGTTGTGCTGCGTAGTGAGCAATTCGATCCGCGGCGGCGTCAGGTCGAGCGTGGCGGGCACGGTCAGGCGGGGCGCCACGGTGGTGCCCATCGGATGCCACGCGTATGTATCGGCAAGCACTTCGATCGTCACCGGACCTTCGGGCACTTTGAGTCCTACGAGATCCGGCTCGATGTGAATGCGTTTCTCGGTCACGCCGCTGCCGCGCCAGCCGGACTTCGGATAGGTCTCGCTGAGCAGCTCGTGCGCATTGCCGCCGGCCTGCAGGCGCACGGTCACCGTACGCAGGCCCGTCGCCTCGCTGCGCAGGTCGATGTCGATCGGTGTCTTCCGGCCGAGCGCTTCAAGCGGCGCAGCCAGTACAGCCTGCGGAGGGTGTTTCTCGAACTTGAGCCACCAAAGAACGCCGGCAACCAGCAGCGCCGCGCTCACGAGAACGAGCGCGGCCCGCCTCAAGGTCGTTCACCTGCGTCAGTCATAGGCGTGTGGTTATTCGCCCCGCGTAGGGCGATGTCAAGGTGGTACCGTCGCACCGAAGAGAGACGCCACACCGCGGCGTCGCTCGCCTTGCAGTCGCGCACGACATGTGGAACTGCTGGCGCCCGTGACGAGCTGGCAGGAGAGATATCGAGACAAGCTCGTCGGCGCTAATGAAGCGGCTCGGCGGGTGAAGTCCGGCGACCTGGTGCGCTTCGTCATGGGGCCCGTGCCGGTGACGCTGGTCAACGCATTGGCAGGGCGTCGCGACGAGCTCCACGGCGTGCGGGTGCATCAGGGTGCCGCACGCTTCCCGTTGCCGTGGGCGCGCGGCGACGCGGGCTGGGAAGAGCACCTGCAGTTCGTCACCGACTTCATCTCTGCACCGATCCGCCCCGGCATCGAATCGCGGCGCGGCGACTTCGCCATCACCGACTACGGCATCGGCACCAAGGTGATCGAGGCCGGACGCCAGGACGGCTGGTCCGCCGACGTCTTCATGGCGCTGGTGTCGGAACCGGACGCTGACGGCCGTGTCAGTTTCGGCTACAGTTTGTGGCACTCGAAGTCGCTGATGCGCGCCGCCAAGCTGCGCATCGCCGAGGTCGGCCGCAACGTCCTGCGCACGTGCGGTGAGAACCGCGTCGATCTGTCGGCATTCGATCTCATCGTCGAGCAAGTCGACGCGCACCAACCGACGCTGCCGCCCGAGCTGAGTGCAGAGCGTATCGAAATCACCGAGGTCATCGGCGCGTACGTCTCGACCCTGGTCAACGACCGCGACACGATCCAGCTCGGCACCGGCACGCTGTCGTCGTGCATGGGTACCTATCTGACCGAGAAGAAGGATCTCGGTCTAGACGCCGAAATCCTCGTCGCCACGGCGGTGGAGTTGGTGAAGTGCGGTGCGGCCACGGGCCGCTACAAGACCTACCATCCGGGCGTGGCGACCGGTTCGTTCATCGTACCGGGGGCCGACTTCGACTTTTGCGCCGACAACCCGTTGATCGAGCTGCGCGAGATCGAGTGGACGAACAACCTGCCGCGCATCGCCAGCATTCAGAATCTGGTGGCGATCAATCAGGCATCGATGATCGACCTCACGGGTCAGGTAGCGTCGGAGTCGATCGGTCCGGTGATGTACACGGGCCCCGGCGGTCAGCTCGTCTGGACGATGGGCGCGCTGATGGCGCCCGGCGGGCGCGCCATCCACGTCCTACCGTCCACCGCACGCAAAGGCAGCGTTTCGCGTATCGTCTCGTATCTGGCGCCCGGCACGGTGGTTACCGTGCCGCGCGCGTTCGTCGATTTCGTCGTCACCGAGTACGGCATTGCCAACCTGCAGGGCCTCACGCAGCGCCAGCGCGCCATGGCGTTGATCGACCTCGCACACCCGGACTTCCGCGAGCAGTTGCGGGGCGAGGCCAGGCGCCTCTTCTGGCCGTGAAGGACTCGTGATCAGTGACCAGTAACG
>JBGQHM010000341.1:0-7259 GCA_041497995.1 Binatia bacterium
ATTGCCGTTGTGCGGGCGAACCTATCGCGATCGTCGCGAGCGACCAAGAGCCGTAGAGTGTTGCTCGGGTGGCGCGGGCCTCCGTGCCCGCGTGTCTCCGAGAATAGGAGCAGTCCTCGCGGGCACGGAGGCCCGCGCTACCAGAGCGGGATGGCTCCTCATCGTTCTTCTCGGAGGTCGTGCGAGAGCGGAATCCGTCACGGCAACAGCGGCCCGTTGGACGTGGCAGCCCGCAGCGACCCGTAGGGGAGCGGCCCATAGAACCGACGCCGGCCGCAGGCCCTAGCGGGAGTAGCGGTCGTTGCGCCAGGGGTGTGCGGTGTTGGAGTAGCCGTTGCCTTCCCACAGACCGGGGCGGTCGAGGCGCGTGAGCTCGATGCGCCGGATCCACTTGGAGCCTTTCCAGGCGTAGAGTTGCGGCGTGATCATACGCACCGGCCCGCCGTGCTCGCGCGGCAGCGGGTAACCGTCGGCGGTGTGGACCAAGAGGACGTCGTCCTTGAGCGCCTCTGCAAGAGGGAGGTTGGTCGTGTAGTTGTCGTAGCCGTAGCAGACGATGAAGTGCGCGTTCTCAGTCGGGTCGGCCAACGCGGCGAGGGTCGAGAGGCGCACCCCCTTCCAGCGAATGTCGAGCTTCGACCAGCCCGTGACGCAATGGAAGTCGCTCTGGTCCTCAACCTGTTCGAGTTGCATGAAGCTCTGCCAGTCGAGATGGAGCGGGTTGTTGCATTCGCCGTCAACGATCAGCTCCCATTCGGTCACCGAGATGCGG
Organism: Binatia bacterium; assembly: GCA_041497995.1. Taxonomy (GTDB): domain Bacteria; phylum Desulfobacterota; class Binatia; order HRBIN30; family HRBIN30; genus DATKMS01. Next base: position 773 of record JBGQHM010000341.1, read on the forward strand.
GGTTGGCGGCCGAGATCGAGCACGGGCCACTTGTCCGGAGCTGTCAGCCGCTGGCCGACCGGCAGATGCGGCATGCCGTGCCGATTGAGCGGACCGCTGCCGAGGGGCTTGTCGTCCGCCATTGCCGGCGTTTCATTGATGCGTTCGAGGAAGCGCTCGCGCAATTTCATCCGCGCTTCAATGATCCGAGCCGCCGCCACGCGCTCAGTGTCGTCCACAACGTTCTCCATCACGACCGTGAGATGCCGGAATCGCAGCCAGAGTTACAGCGCCTCGCTCAACTTTCAAGACCCGAACAATTTCGGATAGCAGTCAGCTGTCAGCCGTCAGCTATCAGCTCGAGAACATCGGAACGGCTGGAAGGGCAGGCGTTTCGAATTGTCCGGCTGAGAGCTGACCGCTGATAGCTGACGGCCTACGGCGGAATCAGGACAGCATCGAGTACTGCGTGCCCTTGAATCGGCAAGGGCGAGCTGCAACAAAGCTGCATGCCCACCGCTAAGCAGCGTCTCCTGAAGGCAATTGGCGAAAGCGGCTTGTGGAAGCCCACCGGACGGTTGCACGCGTGGGTGTACCGGAGCACCGGCGGGCGCGTCGGGCATCGCGGCGGTGGCATGACGAACCTTCTGCTCACGACGACCGGGCGAAAGTCGGGCGCGCCGCGGACGGTGGCGCTCAGCTACATGGCCGACGGTGACACCTACGTCCTGGTCGCATCGAACGGCGGTTCCGATCGACACCCGGCCTGGTGGCTCAACTTGCAGAAGAACCCGCGCGCACAGGTGCAGGTCGGCAATCAGACGATGACGGTTGCGGCCGTCGAAGCCGACACGACGGAACGCGCGCGGCTGTGGCCGATGCTGAAGGCCTCCAACCCGTTCTATGGCCAGTACGAGCAGATCACCGACCGCCGCATCCCGGTCGTTGTCCTGCGGCCGCTGCGTTGATGGGCATCGACAGCACTGGACATCCCTCATGCCGAGAAGAAGGTGCACGGCCGTGCGCCACTACACGGTACCGCTGGTTACTGTAGCGGCGCACGGCTGTGCGCTTTCTTCTCCACCTTCTTCACATCTCTAATCTCTGGCACTGCATCCGCGCTGCAGGCGGCTTCCCCAGCATGGACCTGCTGTAACGCCCGCTGCGCTCCAGCTACCCGTTCACCGCTTGCAGCGAACCGAAGAGCCCGTTCTGCTCCTTGTTCGGGCCGGCGGTGAAGAAGAGCGTGCTCGTGCCGCCCGCGGTTGCGCCGTTGCCGAACGCCAGACCCCACAGACCGTTGATGGTGATCGGCATGGCCAGTGTGTTGGCGAGCTGACCCATGAGCGCACCCGTGCTGGCGTTGAAGGCGTTGATCCGGCCGTCACCGAAATTGCCGACGAGTAGGGCGTTGCTGAACTGTCCGAACGTGGCAGGGGCGAGCACAACCCCCCACGGAGAGTTCAGCGTACCCTGTGAAGCGACGCGCCGCCTGAAATGCCCGTCCGTATCGAAGGCGTCGACGAAACCGTTTCCGGGGCCGGCGACGTCGTCCTCCGCGTCGTCGTCCTGCTTCGCGTAGGTGACGTATACGCTGCTGCCGATGGTCTGAATGCCGAAGGGCGCGAAACCTGCCGGGATGGTTGGATCGTTGAACGCGCCCGTAAGCGTCGCTGGCCTGAAATCCCTGTCGAAGATATCGACGCGGTCGTTGTGGAAGTCGGCGGCGAAGAGAAAGTTGCCCGCCGCGTTGTTCGCAAGTGCGAGGCCTTTGTAGATCGCCACAGAGTCAGAGTTGTCGACGGTGAGGATGGCTGCGGCGGCACTCACCGTAGGATTCCAGCCCGAGATCGTGCCGTCCTCGGTTGCAAAGACGAAGACGCTAGCCGCGGAGCTCGCACCCTGCGTTACTACAAAGTCGGAGCTGCTGTTGAAGATCATTCCCGTGGGGGCGGAGCCATCGGAGCTTCCCGCCGGCCCCGGAACGGTGACGACCAAGGGTGCGCCGACTGGGAATGGCTTACCGGTGCCGTCGTACAGTGTGGCTACTCCGCTACCGTTATCGTTGACCCAAAATGGGCCGGTAGGACTGACGGCAATTCCCCACGCGTTGACCAGGTGGGGGTCAGTGGTTGGGGCGCCGCCGGACGTATCGGCGACCAAGTTGCTTTGCACATATCCGGGGATGGAGTTGCCATCGCCGCCACATCCCAACGCAAAGATGGGAGGGGCGAGCACTGCGATCGATTGAATGACAGTCCAAAACCACCTCGAGCTTTTCGATTGTCCCTGGTGCATGACGATCTCCCTTCTTGGTGAATGAGTTTGAAGACACCGTGAGGCAGATGGCCACAGGTGTGGCTGTCCGCCTCGTTGTCGCCGGACTCGACTTCTCAAAGGCCAAACAAAGCGCCTCCCGACAAAGTTCCAAGCCGGTGAGCCAGGTGGATGAACAGTTGATCATGAGGCCGGGGGGGTGACGCCTTTACGGCGCGGACTGTCGGCGGTAGAAGGGTCCATACCGCTGGAGGGGTCTCATGCCAAAGTATGCATACGATCGTCTGACCTTCTTGGACAACTCGTTCCTATTGATGGAAGGAAGCAACAGCCCGATGCACGTCGCCGGTACCGCCACCTACGAGGCCGGCCCGCTGAAGAAGGCGGACGGCGGTATCGACATCGACAAGATCCGCGACTACGTCAACTCGCGGCTACACCTGATTCCGCGCTACCGGCAGCGGCTAGCCCACACGCCGATCGAGGGGCAGCCGGTGTGGGTCGACGACGATCATTTCAACATCCACTACCACGTGCGCCACACGGCGTTGCCCAAACCCGGCGACGAGCGGCAGCTCAAGCGTCTCGCCGCACGGATCATGTCCCAGCACCTCGACCGTGCGAAGCCGCTGTGGGAGATCTGGATCGTCGAGGGACTCGAGAACCACGAGCAGTTCGCCATGATCAGCAAGATCCACCACTGCATGGTCGACGGGATGTCGAGTGTGGATCTGCTGAACGTGCTGTTGAAGCCGGAGACCACGACGCACTTCGAATCGGCGCCGCGCTGGCTGCCGCGGCCCGCGCCCAGCTCGTGGGAGCTGGCGACGGACGCGTTGCTGCGCTACGCCCGGCTGCCGGTGGAGGCCGGGCGCAACATCCCGGAGGTGATTCGCGAGGCCCGCGACCCGCGCTCGGACATCCGTGCGCGCCTGCGCGCGTTGCGCGACATGCTCGGTACGGGCCTCGGTGGTCCGTCAGAGACGCCGTTGAACCAGCCCATCGGACCGCACCGCCGCTTCGACTGGCTGGCGCTCAACCTCGAGGAGGTGAAGGCGGTCAAGAATCGGCTCGGAGGGACCCTCAACGATGTCGTCCTGGCGACGGTTGCGGGTGCCGTGCGGCGCTTCCTGCAGCGGCGCGGTGTCAGCATGCGCGGCCTCGACTTTCGTGTCATGGCCCCGGTCAGCGTGCGCAGCGAGCAGGAGCACGGGACGCTGGGCAATCGCGTCTCTGCGTGGATGGTGCCGATGCCCCTCGCCGAATCCGATCCGGTGCGCCGGCTCGACAAGATCCGCGAGACGACGGCGCACCTCAAGGAATCCAAACAAGCGATGGGCGCGGAGATGCTGACGCAAGTCGGCGAGTGGACACCGTCGACGCTGCTGTCGCTCGGCGCGCGCATGGCGACCCGGGCGCTGCCGTTCAACTTGGTGGTGACCAACGTGCCGGGCCCGCAGGTGCCGCTCTATATGCTCGGCGCCAAGATGCTCGACAACTACGGATTGGTGCCGCTCATGGATTACCTCTGCCTCGGGGTAGTGCTGTTCAGCTATGCCGGCAAGCTGTGCTGGGGATTCACGGCCGAGTGGGACCTCGTGCCCGACCTGCACGACTTCGTTGCCGACATCGAAGAGTCATTCCGCGAGCTACGCGATTCGCCAGAACGCAGCGCGGTGCCGCTCGAGCCTCGCAAAGGGCCGCGCGAGAAGCGCCGCCCACGCAAGGTGGGAGCGCAGGCGAAGAGCGCATAGCAGCCCGTTGAAAGGACGAGGAGCCCTTCGACGAGCTCAGGGTGAGCGGAAGAAGATCATTGAAATCGGGGAGGGGGACCGCTCATGCTGAGCCAGTCGAAGCACGGGGCGGGGTTCTTCAACGGACCGACTAGCGCAGCGAGGAACGTTGCGCGCTATGCCGCGCTCACGGTGCTGTCGGGTGGCGTGTCGGTGGTCGCCTGTTGCTGCGCCGACTGATGCGACGGCGTGTAGTCGATCGAGAAGCGCAGGTGTGGAAATGTACCCGGTAGGCGCATGAGGTTGGCGACGAAAACGCCGGTGGACATGCGGTCGAGCCAGGAAGACAGCGGCCAGCCGAGGTGGACGTGCAGGTCGTGGCCGCTGAACTCGTCTTGCAACAGCTCCAGCACCGCGGTGATGCTGCGGTAGACCCCGGTGCCATGCAACGGAAAGCGGAAGTGATTCTCCGCGACCTTTGCAGGGATAGGCTGGCGCGGCGAGAAGAACGTGATGAAGACCGAACCGGTTACCGCGCTCGACGCTTCCAGCTCGCCGGGGCGGCGGAAGTAGACGTGCAACGGTCCCTCGTGCTCGGCCAACGCCAAGATCATGTCCATCGGAAAATCGCTGCGGCGCTTCTCCTGCACCTCGGGTCCGTAGCGTCGCGAGAACGGAATGCCGGCCGCGAGCAGCGCCACGACGACCGCCGCCCACAGCGTCGTGCCGTAGGGCTTGTGGAAGGCGAGGTAGATGAAGCAGGCCACCAGGATGAACTCCAACACCAGCGTCGCCGTGCGCGAGGTGTAGTAGGCGCGGATGTCCTTGGTGCCGCGGAAGTAGCGGTAGATGAGCAGGCAGCCGATGTTGATGCAGAAGCTCGCCAGCAAGCCGATGGCGTACATCTCGGCCAGGATCGTTTGGGACCCCTTCGTGATCAGGATGATGGCGGTGTACATGACCCCATTGATCATGTGGATGCGGTACAGCGATGCGCGGCGGTTGGTGACCGCGAGCCAATCGAAGCGGTAGCGATGCGCCACACGTTCGAGCAGCTCACCCGACGCGACGTACGCCGTGTTGACCGCCATGATCAGGATGACGCTGCCGAACACGCCCACGACGGCGCCGAACAGATCGTTGCCGACCATGCTGGCCCAATGCGGAATCAGATCGCCCTCGTGCTGGGAGAAGTTGATCGGTGACGCCAACGCCAACGCCGACACCACCGGCGTGACGATGCCGACGGTCAGCGCCAGGAACCAGTAGGCGCGGGAGATGTCTCGCCAGTTCTCCACGAGCCCGGCAGTTTGGATGACCGACTCGATGCCGGAATATGCCAGCACGCAGCTGGCAACCCCGATGGTGACCACTTGGATGGTGTGTGGCCAGCTGTGCTCCGTGACGTCCTTGACCACCTGCTGGGCACTGCCGAGCATGACCGCGGGGCTGCCGGCGTGCATGTGCATGATGCCCAGCACGATCAGATTCACGAACACGAAGGCGGCGGCGACAAAGATCCCGAAGGTGACGCGCGCGTTCTCGTGGATGCCGAGGATGTTCAGCCCGCACACCGCCCAGATGATGCCGAGGATGAGGATGTATTCGGTACCCGGCCCGATCGGCAGGAACGTCGTGCCGTTGATCACTGCGCTGACCGTCGAGATGCAGGCGGTCAGAATGTAATCGACCATGATAGAGGCGACGGCGACGAACGACGCCACCGGTCCGAGCACGAGGTACGAGAAGGAGTACACGCCGCCGCCGCGGATGTTGTTCTGCTCGAGGATCTGGGCGATCTCCACCATCCGGCTCGACAGGACACGCATCAGCAGCGAGGTGAAGGCGATGAAGAAGATGGCCGTGACGCCGATGAACCGATGTGCCTCAGCTGGCGCGTAGAACACCGACGTCAGCTCGTCCATCAGTGTGATGACGCCGATGGTGAGCCACGTGGCGTACCACTTCCCGCCCTTGGCGAACCCGAGCAGTCCGGGGCGCCGCAGCAACACGGCGAACCCGACGATGAGTCCGACGTTGATGACGACCAGCAGGAAGCGGTTGACGTCCACGAGCAAATCTAGCGGTTAGTGCGCGCCGGCCGCGGGCTGCGGCGGCGCGTACGGTGAGCAGCGACGGTACGGATCTGTTTCGACACCCAGTGCCCCCAGGAAACCCAGCGCCCCTCCTTAGCTCGAAACGCGGGGGCGAGCCAGTGGGGGGTGGGACGCATAGCTGGGTGAATTCAGACACCAAACACCGGCGGTTGAAACCGCAGCAACAAAGTACGCGAAGCCCACCTGCGTGGGCTGGGGAGGGGAGTCCGCGCAGGCGGACTTGGCGTGGCTCGTTGCCGCGCATTCATTCGCCGAGGTTGTTGCGCTTGTTCCCCGCTGCCTGCCGCGCAAGAATCGCGCGCATGGCGCCCGACGTCTCGACGATCCTGCATGCGGACATGGACGCCTTCTATGCCGCCGTCGAACAGCGTGACCAGCCCG
>JBGQHM010000342.1:0-7249 GCA_041497995.1 Binatia bacterium
GGGACCGCACTATAGTTCTCCGCCGCTTGACGTCCATGTGCTACTTGTAGCACTGTGGACCATATGAAATCGGCGGGGATCAGAGAAGCGCGCCAGAATCTGTCGAGCATTCTCGAGGAAGTACGCAAAGGCCGCGAGGTGGTAATCACTGACCGTGGCCGCCCGGTCGCTCGCATTGTTCCTCCACAGCGTGACTCAGTGCGCGCCTTCTCGAGCCACCGGCGGTTCCGCGCGGGTATCCGACTGAAGGGACCACGTTTGTCAGAAACGTTGGCCGACCAGCGTGAAGATCGCCTCTAGCCCGATCTATCTCGACGCCAGCGCGGTGGCGAAGATCTACATCGCGGAACCGGACAGTGAGGCACTCGAATCCGCACTGGTCGGACGACGGGACCTGGTTGTGTCGGACCTTGCGGTCACTGAGTTGACTTCGGCGCTTGCACGACGTGTGCGCGATACGGAGCTCAGCGCGAGTCAGGCGGAACGGGTCTACCGTCGGATTCTGCAAGACGTGAATGCTGGCGAGTTCCATCGTACGGAGCTGACACAGTCAGCTCACAGAGAAGCAGAGCGCCTCCTGATGGGGGTCGGACGTCGGGTGCCCTTACGAGCCGCCGACGCGCTGCACCTCGCCTTAGCTGCGCTTGCGGGAACGCGTGTGTTGATCACCTTCGACCGACGTATGACAACCGCGGCCAAAGCACTGGGGACCTTTGAGCTGCCCGCGTCGAGATGAAGGGGCCCCTCCGAGGTCACCCCGCATCCACGAAGATCGGTGACGACCAGGCACGCTCTTCGATCGTGGTGAGGCAATCATCGCTCGCCGGCGTGCGGTAGTCGCCGTAGCACGGGTGCGGCTCGATGCAGTTGCCCGACTCGTCGTACTTGCAGCGCAGGTTGCCGGCGTTGACGGCGGGGCTGGGCTCCTCGATGGCGCGGACGTAGTACACCGCCGGGCGGCGTGAGCCGACGAACTCCGGGTCTTCGAACTGGACGACGCAGCCAGCAGCGCTCGGCTCGCACGGAAACGTCCGCCACTTGTCTTCGATGAGCTGTGCGACCGGTTCGCCGGGTGACGTTTGCGGGCGGATGCGCACGACTTCGATCCGGGTGATGCGCTTGCGCTCGTCGGACGGGTTGTAGCACTCGCCCTTGCACAGCTTCTGCAAGCGCTGCTGGCTGAGGGTATTGACGCTGTACGCGGGGCAACCGGGCTTCTGCTTGAGCGCGCCGACGGCGCGTACCTCGAAGCGCGGCGTGTTGTTCATGCGGACGTCGCCGCCCATCGGCACCGACGTCACGGTGCCGTCCGGCGTCGGGGCGTTGAGCAAGGTGAACCACAGCAGGATGCGATCGCCGCTGGTGCCGTAGACTTCCTTGCGCTTGAGGGCGTTCCACACCTCGTCGCGGCTGCGGCCGTTGGCATGCGCGGCGACGAGCCCTCCCGTCATGAAGAACGAGCCTTGGCGTTCGACCTCCAGCGCGTTGAAGCCGCGTGCCGCCAGGTCGGTGATGTTGAGCACCGTGGTGCGTGCGTCCGGAGCGGGCTGCGGGCCGAGCAACCGTCGCCGCCAGGCTTCGTCCCGTGCCCCGGCGGCTTCCGTTGTCGCCAAGCGATCGAACTCCTTGTAGCCGGTGCCGGGGCGGGCGCGGTGGTTGTCGCTCGATGCGATGATGCCGAAATGGAAGCGCTTCGGATGCGCCGGGTCATCGAAGTTGGAGACCGCCAACGCGTACTGCGTTGACCCGCCGGGGCGGTAGTTGAAGGATGGGATGAAGCAGTCTTTGCATTGTCCCGAGTCCAGCCATTCCTCGAAGTTCGCGCCGGGGACCGTCAAGTGTCCCGCGATGCTCGAGTTCGCGTAGTTGTCGCGCGCCGCGGCGGCACGCGCGGCGCATTCGGCCGCGTCGATCCCTGCCTTTTGGCAGCGTGCTTCGATGAGCTGTCCGGCGCGCCAGCAGCTCGGTAGGTAGTCCTTCGTCGGCTCCGGGCAATGCGCCTTCCCTTGCGTATCGTAGGTCACCTCGTGCCAGTCGCGGTACTGCTCCGAGTTGCCGTGACCCGACATGATTTCGATGAGGAACTGCTTGCGCGGGTCGTCCATCTGCGCGGTGAGCTGCTTGTCCCAGGTGATGCCGGGCGGCGAGTACAAGCCCCAGGTGTTGCCGTGCGGGATGACCATGGTGTCGAAGCCCCACTGGTCGAGCTTATCGAACAGCTCGCGCGGCGTCGCCGCAGACTCGTAGCAATCATTCGGCAGGTCGCGACTGCTGACGCCGGGTGCGCAGAGCGGCACGTCGCGCACCTCCTGCATAAATTGCATGAAATTGTAGTAGAGCTGGCGGTTGGGAAAATCGAGCAAGGGTAGCAACGCGGGCATATGGCCGACCGAGCCGCGCAGGCCGTCGGTGGCAATCCCTGCTGCGCCGATCACACGCGTTGGCACCTGGTTGTCTTCGAGGTCGTGGAAGATGACGTTCTTGTGCCCGTAGTGATCGGCCGGCGTGCGCCCGACCTGGCTCCACTCCCAGCCGAGAAACACCGCAACGTCCGGGTTCGCCGGATCACCCGACACCGCGTTGCACTGGCGGATGGTCTCGCGTGTTTCACGCCAACGCCGCGGCGTGCTGGCTTCGGCGTGATCGTTGATCGACCAGAAGTCGAGCGCCGAGCAGAAGCGCGCATAGTCGCAAGCGTCGGCGACCGGGTGCACACCCTCGCCTTGCACCATGGGGAGACTCCACAGAAACGCATCTGTGGAGAACGTCGTGTGCACGTGTAGATCACCGAAGAGGATCTGCTTCGGCTGGCCGACGGTCAGCGCCTTGGCGGCGACGGCTTCGGTGCGAGCACGCGCGTCGACGACGTCCGCCGGGATGCGCGTCCTGGTCACCTCGCCGGGTCCTTCGTGGACACCGTAGAGACGGAACCAGGCGCCGGCCACGTAGGCGCCCACGACCGCGACGATGCCTAACAGACCGACGATGATCCGGCGTATCGACATGCGTTCCCCTCCTTCGGGAGGTTCGGCATAGCACAGCGTACGGCGCGGGAGGAACTCGCGGAGTGGCGATCAAGCGGCGGCTCGTTCTCGAATGGGAAAATGTGAGAGAGAGGTTGGTAGCTGCGCCTCTGTGGCCGCAGCAATTTGTGCAGGCACAGCGCGGCCGACGGACGCAACCAACTGAGAATCACGAAAACACGAAAGAAAGAAAACACGAAAAGGGAACGGCCTCCTCCCTTCTCGTGCTTTTGAAATTTCGTGCTTTCGTGACTCTCTTCTCAAAATCCTCGCGTCCTACGAAGAAACTGAACGCTAGTAGCACCGAGGCCTGCACCCACCGGAGGACCGGCAGATGCTGCCGCTGCGTCGACGGGGTCGCGCGCCGTGCCCCGCGTCGGGCTCACTCAGGAAAGACGATGTCGCCTGTGTCGGCGTCCTCCATCGATTCGAGGACCGAGGCGTCATCCCAGATCGGAATGCCTTCGCGGGCGTAGAGCTCGCGCGACCGATCGGTGACGGCACCGACACGCACGAGCGCGGGCATCATCAGATCGCGGAACGAGTGCAGGCGTCCGGGCGGCAGCTTGATCTTGATACCGGCGGCGCCGGCTTCTTTGAGTGCTTCGATGAAGTCCTTGAGGTCGATGCCGCTGTGCTCGAGGACCTTGAGGAAGCCCGGATCGGCTTTGCGCGGCCCGTTGCCGTCCACGCCGCCTTGCGCATCCACCATCCCCTTCACCGCCTCGAAGGCAAACTGCGCAATATCCTCGCGTTCGTCGGGATGCATGGTGGAGAGCGTCTCACGCAGATAGACGTTGCCGAACGCAACGTGGCGCGACTCGTCGCGCAGCACCAACTCAGTGAGGCTGCGCAGCAGTGGGCAGGCCGTGTCGCGGCGCATGTTGTGAAACGCGGCGAGCGCCAAGCCTTCGATCACCATGTTCATGCCGACCATGATCTTGGCGTAGTGGTCCGCCGACAGCGTCGCGTCGATCAGCTCCTTGAGCCAGGGCGAGATCGGGTAGACGATGGCCAGCTTCTTCACGTAGCGGTTGTACACCTCGACGTGGCGCGCCTCGTCCATCGCCTGCGTCGCGCAGTAGAGCTTGGCGTCGTAGTCGGGCACGGCGTGCGTGAGCGCCGACGCGGTCATCAGCGCGCCCTGCTCGCCATGCAGGAACTGCGACAGCAGCTGCGCGGTAGCATGGGCAGCAAAAGTCTCACGGGTCGTCTGCGACAGGCGCTTGAAGAACGGCATACGCAGGAAGAAATTGCGCTGCTCGTCGATGATCGGCTTCGAGGGATCAATCTCGACGCTCCAGTCCAGCTGCACCTCGGCATCCCACTGCGCCTGCTTCGCTTTGCGATAGAGGGTCTCCAGCTTCTCCTGCGAGATGTCGTACCCAAACTGCCAGCAGATCTCCATCGGCGACTTGTAGGCGTGGGGTGGGGCAACGTCTGCGATCGAGGTGGTGGCTGCGGTCTGTGTCTCGCTCATGGCGGTCCCTTTCTGCGAATCGACGGCGTCGGGCGCGTCACTGCGTCGAAGCTTCAGATAAGAGTTCTTTGCATCTTCGATACGCGGTTGCAACGCCGGACGCACACCCCAATGCGAGCCACAGGTAGCCGTCCGGGGTCGTGGACAGCGCCAACCTCCGCGCCCCGAAGGGGCACCAACTCGGCAGCCCAGGGCAACGCCCTGGGTTCAGGCGGCCGTCATAGAACCGTAGCCCTGAAAGGGCGCCACCCTCGTACGGTGCCTCAATTCCAGATGTACCGCTCTTCGTACGGAACCCCATGCCGAACCAGAAACTCTCGCATTTCGTCCTGGAAGCCAACACGCCGATGATGCGCTTCCTGGCGTTGGATGTAGCGCACCACCGTCGCCTTCTGCGACTCGCTCACCGAGAACACGGCGTAGCCGGCCTGCCAGGTGAAAGAACTCACGCCTTGTCCCTTCATCCATTTCGAGGAGCTCTTCTGCACTTCCTCAACAACCTTTGCAATGGCCAGCGTCCGCGATTGCGAAAACAGGACGTGAACGTGGTCGCGTGTGCCGCCGGTCTGTATTGACGGGCTACCAAGCTTGTCCAGGATGCCGACGATGTACGCGTGCAGCGTCGGAGCCAGATCGTGTGGGATCACGGGCTCACGGTTCTTCGTGCTGAAGATGAGGTGGATGAGGACGTTGGCGAGCGATTGCGGCACGCAGCGAGTTACGCCCTTTCAGGGCTGTCTGTCTATCTTTCCTGTCACCCAGGGCGTTGCCCTGGGCTACCGGGTGGCTGCCCCTTTGGGGCGGACCTCAATCCCGAGCTGGGATACGTTGGTGTGCAGCCCTGAAGGGGCGACGCCCCTGGCGATTCGGCGCGTCGTCGCACGGGCACGCTGCACGCAATCGAATGTTACCCACGGTGTCGCCCGGCGCCGTCGGTTGACGCCCCGTGACATCGATTTGGACAACCCCGTACTCAGACATCTCGGCACCGTCAATCGAATCTGAGGCATGCAGGCGGCGTGTGGCCTGTGATAGGACACGCACGACCGAGACCAGTTGATGACATCCCCTGACGAACAGGCTGCCAGCGAGCGGCGCGCCGCAATGGCGCGCCAGGGCATGGTGATCGCGTACTGGGCTGAACGGCGGGCGGCGCGCCCGGCTCTCATCTCACCCGCACGGTCGCAGACGTTCACCGAGCTGAACGGGCGAGCCAACCAGCTGGTGCGCGCGCTGCGGCAGCGCGGCGTGCGCGCCGGTGATGCGGTGGTGTTGATGTGTGGCAATCGCGCGGAGTTCGCGGAGGTCTACGCCGCATGCATGCGGGCGGGCTGGCGGCTCACGCCGATCAACTGGCACCTGACCGGGAGCGAAGCTGGGTACATTCTTGCCGACTGCGAAGCCAAAGTCTTCGTGGCCGAGGCAACGTTGGCGGTCGCCGCCTCCGAAGCCGCGAAAGATGGACCGAGCGTAGCGACGCGCCTCGCCGTCGACGGACACATCGACGGGTTCGACGACTACGACCGAGCGCTCGCCGATCAACACGCCACAAACATCGACGACCCAACGCCGGGGGGGACCATGCTGTATACCTCTGGAACCACCGGCCGTCCCAAAGGCGTCTATCGCGAGCAGGCGCCGGTCGAGAATCTGGAAATCTGGGGCTACCGGGAAGGTAACGTCCATCTGTGCACGGGCCCGCTGTATCATGCCGCGCCGCTCGGTATGTCCCTGCACATACCGTTGGCCTGCGGCGTCGGCGTCGTGGTCATGGACCGCTGGGATGCCGAAGCGACGCTGCAGCTCATCGAGGCGCACCGCGTGACGCACACCCACATGGTGCCGACGATGTTGCACCGACTCCTGGCGCTTCCCACCGACGTGCGCCGGCGCTACGACGTGTCCTCGCTGCGCGCGGTCGTGCACGGCGCGGCGCCCTGCCCCGTCACCGTCAAGCGCGCCATCATCGATTGGCTCGGTCCGATCGTCCACGAGTACTACGGCGCCACGGAAGGCGCTGGCACACTCGTCGATTCCAAGACGTGGCTCGCGAAGCCGGGAACCGTCGGCAAGCCGCAGCCAACCGATCAGGTCTTCGTAGGCGACGAAGCGGCCACCAGGTTGCCGCCGCATGAGATCGGCTTGGTATGGTTGAAAGCGCCTGTCCAGGGGCGGTTTCGTTACTTCAAGGACGAGCAGAAGACCAACTCGTCGTACCGCGGCGACCACTTCACGCTCGGCGACTTGGGATATGTCGACGCCGACGGGTACCTCTTCCTCACCGATCGCTCCGCGCACCTCATCATCTCAGGGGGCGTGAACATCTATCCGGCGGAAGTCGACGCGGTGCTGCTCGATCATCCGGCCGTCGGCGATGTTGCCACCATTGGCGTGCCGAGCGAGGAGTGGGGTGAGGATGTGAAGGCCGTGGTGGAGCTGCAGCCCAGTGTCTCTCCGTCGCCGGCACTGGCCGCAGAGCTGATCGAGTTCTGTCGCAACCGGCTCGCACACTTCAAGTGCCCGCGCTCGGTCGACTTCATCGATAAACTACCACGCTTGGACAGTGGTAAGGTCTCCAAGCACCTGCTCCGCGAGCGCTACCGGCAGCACATATAGCGGCGTGCGTGTCAGGTGCTACGCGTAGCACGCACTGCCAGGCCGAGTTAGCACTTGGCGCGTGGATTGCGCGCAATCCGTCCGAAAGGCCAAAGCTGCACGCGGAGGCGTGCGGCTTGCTGTGGGCACC
>JBGQHM010000343.1:0-7247 GCA_041497995.1 Binatia bacterium
AAGACATATCTGATACTTACTACACTAACCAGATATTTTAGCAAGCAAAAACTCGCCCTTTCGGCGATATCTTTGCCCCACCAAACCCTTACTACTGTAGTGCTTCCCGCCGCCGCGCGGGCCTTAGAGCGGAGTTATGGGAATGACCGGGCGCTAGAGCGCCCAGCTAGAACGGAATATCGTCGTCTGAACCCGGCGGGCCAGCATCTTCGCCCGCAGGAACGTGGACGGCTTCCTGCTGGGATCGGCCGGCGCCACCACCACCGCCGCCGAGGAAGCGCACGTCACGCGCGACGATCTCGGTGATGTAGCGCTTGTTGCCGTCTTTGTCGTCGTATTGGCGCGAGCGGATGGAGCCCTCGATGAACACTTGCCGACCCTTCGACAGGTACTGCCCGCAGGACTCTGCTTGCTTACCCCACACCACGACGTTGTGCCACTCGGTGCGCTCCTGACGGTTACCATCCTGATCCGTCCATTTCTCCGACGTTGCCACGGGGAACTTCGCCAACGCTTTCCCGTTCGGAGTGAAGCGAACCTCAGGGTCTTTTCCCAGGTTGCCGACTATGATGACTTTGTTGACCACGGTGGCGGGACCGTAACAGAGCGCCGTCAACGGTGTCAATATGCTCTCCGCCATCGGCGGGGGGGCGGCGGAGGTCTAGCCTCGGCCGCGCGTCGGTGGATCGGGATGTGCACGGCGTGACCAAGAACGAGTTGGGCGCCGCGGTACCGCCATGCAGACGGTTCGGTGCGAATGCGGTGTGGTATTGTCTGAGCCTGTTGGCGTCCAACATTCTCAGCGCTGATGAAGTCGCTGGTGCCGCCCGCGCCGCTCAGTGCGGCACGACCGAAGCGACTGCGCTTTGCGCTCACCAGCTGGGCGGATCATCTCGCACGGGGACAAGTTGGCGCTCCGGATCAGTCAAGCGGCGGAACGGCTTGCCGGGCTGGTTGAGGCTCGCCGACGGCTGGCGGCGCTCGCCGTAGCGCCTCCGTAAGCAAGCAGCACGCGGCGCCTCTCCAGTCCGAACTCTGCGTAACCCGGGCGGTGCTGCAACACGGCGGGGCGGGCGTTTGTCGGGGGCTTCACCATTGGTGGGTCGCGCCGCCAACAAATCGCGTTGTGCACTTTGGCCCGGCCAGCTCGCCCACCACAGCCGATTGCCGGGCCCGGGTCAGCCGCCTGCCGAGGCGCCCAACGCACGCCGGATCGCGCGGCGGCGCGTTAGCGTCGGATTTGGGTGACAAAGTGTCGCTTGGAAAGGTGACCGTGGTTTGTTACTGTTGGTGCTGGGAGGCTTATGCCATGAGACGATTCGCAGTTGCCGCTTTGTTTGCGACGGTGCTCGCGTGCACTGCAGGTCCTGCCGCAGCGGCGCCCGACGACTACGACGACATGCAGTCACACCCGTTGCGGATCGCGGCCTACCTCATCTATCCGATCGGCTACACCTTGGAGTGGCTGGTCTTTAGGCCCTTCCACTACGTGGTCTCGCGCCCGGCTCTGGAGCCGGTCTTCGGTCATCGGCCACATGAGGAAATCGGCGGCTATCGCTGATCAAGACGCTCCAACGCGGCGTAGCGGGCGATCAGCTTCTTGATCCCTGACCGGTCGAAGCGCACTGTGAGCTTAGTGCGTTCCCCGGTTCCTTCTACGGCTCGCACAACTCCCGGGCCAAACTCAGCGTGTGCGACGCGTTGGCCGATGGCGAATCCCAAGTCGTTGGTGACTACCGTTACCGGCGTGTAGCGCCGCGTCACACGTGCCGATTCGGAGAGCTGCGAGTACGAATAATCAACCGTTGGCTCGTCGGACAGACCCGGTCGCACTTCACCTTCGCGATGCAGCAGGGTTTCGGGAATCTCAGAAAGGAAGCGCGACGGCAGATTCATCTGCATGCGGCCGAATAGATGGCGATGCAGCGCATGGACCAGATGGAGTCGCTGCCGTGCTCGCGTGAAGCCGACATAGCACAGGCGCCGCTCCTCCTCGACGGCCTCGGGTTGCTCCAACGAGCGCTCGTGTGGAAACAGCCCTTCTTCTGCGCCGATGATGAACACCACTGGGAACTCGAGCCCTTTGGAGTTGTGCAGGGTCATCAACGTAACGCGATCCTGAGTGGCGGCGTACGAATCGACGTCGGCGATCAGAGCAATCTGCTCGAGGAATGCAGTCAGCGAGGCCTCCTCGGCCGTCGCGTCGAACTCTTCGCAAACGGAGAGTAGCTCGCTGACGTTCTCTGAGCGGCCTTCCGCCTCAGGCGTGGTCTCGGCTTGCAAGCGATCGAGGTAGCCAGTCTCCGCAAGCACGGCCCGTAAGACCGCCGTGACAGACGTACTTGCAGCACTGCGGAGCCGGACCCACAGGGCATTGAATTCCGCAAGACGTCCGCAGACGCTAGGTGTCAGCCCCAGCGCGCTGGCATCGGCGAGGAGCTGAGCGAGCGGGAGCCCACGCGCGGCGGCGGCGCGGTCAAGTGCGTCGACGGTGGTCTTGCCGATGCCGCGAGGCGGCACGTTGATGATCCGGAGCAGGCTGACGCCATCCTGTGGGTTGGCCACGAACCGCAAATACGCGAGCAGATCTTTGACTTCCTTTCGATCATAGAAACGTGTCGAGCCGACAATGCTGTACGCTAAGCGCGTGCGGACAAGCTCCTCTTCCAGCGCGCGAGACTGGGCATTCGTCCGGTAGAAGACGGCGACATCCCCGGCAGCGTATTCGTCGCGCGTCAGCCGTTGGATCTCGCGCACGACGTAGCGTGCCTCCGCACGTTCGTCGAGCGCGGTGTAGAGAACCAACGGTTCACCAGCACAGTTCTCCGTCCACAATGACTTCCCTTTGCGGCCGACGTTGTGCTGAATAACGGCACCCGCCGCCGCCAGTATGTTCTTCGTCGAGCGGTAGTTCTGTTCGAGCCGGAGCACCCGCGCCCCTGGAAAGTCGCTCTCGAAGTCGAGGATGTTGCGCAGGTCCGCGCCGCGCCAGCGATAGATGCTCTGATCGTCGTCACCGACGACGCACACGTTGCGATGAACCGAACCGATGAAGCGCATAAGCTGGTACTGCACCCGGTTGGTGTCTTGGTACTCATCCACCATCAGATACTGGAACTGCTCCTGGTACAGCTCCAGCACCGCAGGCACCCGGCGAAACAGCTCCACCACACACAGCAGCAGGTCGCCAAAGTCCAACGCATTATTGGCAGCGAGGCCGGCTTGGTAGCGGTCGTACACCGCCGCGAGGGTGCGCGAGACCGGATCGGCGGCCACACCGTGCAGATCGCTGGGGAGGTGCCCCTCGTTCTTGGCGCGATCGATGGCGCCGAGCAAGCGCGCGGCCGGGTACTGCTCGTCGCTGAGCTGCAGCTCCGCAGCTACCTTGCGCATGACAGCGCGCTGGTCGGCCTCGTCGTAGATCGCGAAATCGTGGCTACGGCCGATTTGCGTAGCATGGCGCCGGAGGATCCGTGCACACAGAGAGTGAAACGTCGTAAGCCAGACTCGGCTGCCTGCGGCCACCAAGCGGATTGTGCGCTCGCGCATCTCACGCGCAGCCTTGTTGGTAAACGTCACGGCGCAAATGCGTTCCGGCTGCACACCGCGCTCACGCAGCAGGTAGGCGACGCGATGCGTCAGCACGCCGGTCTTCCCACTACCTGCTCCCGCCAGCACCAAGAGGGGCCCCTCAGTGTGCAACACCGCGTCGCGCTGTTGGGGATTCAGATGGCTGAGGTCCATACTCATGGAGCGCGCCACTGTAGCGATCGCGCGAAATGAAGTGAAGCTACCCAGGGCAATCTTGAGGGGGTCGGCACCGAATGGTAGCGTCGCATCGGTGTATCAAAGGAAGGATGCGTTCTACACGCGTGCCAAGGCGGTTGGCTATCGCTCGCGCGCGGCGTTCAAGCTGCAGCAGTTGGGGCAGCGCGGCCACCTGTTCCGGCGCGGTGACTGCGTGGTCGAGTTGGGGGCTTGGCCGGGTGGATGGCTACAGGTCGCAGCGGCGGAAGTAGGTCCGAAAGGAAGGGTCGTGGGGGTCGATTTGCAGCCCATCGATCCGCTGCCCGAAGCCAATGTGATCACGCTTGTCGGCGACCTCGGCGTCGTGCATACGCAGGAGCGAATCATTGAAGCCTGTGCAGGAAAGGCCGACGTGCTGCTCTCCGATCTCGCTCCGAAGTTGACCGGGGTGCGCGCGCGCGACGAAGCCGGGACGCAGGCACTCGCCGAGTGCGTCCTTGAATGCGTCGAGCATCTCCTCAAGCCGGGAGGCACCCTCGTGGTCAAGCTGTTCATGGGCACCGCCCTACGGCAATACGTGGCGCGGTTGCGGACGATGTTTCGAGATGTGCGCCTGACTCGCCCCGAAGCTACGCGCAAGGGCTCCGCCGAAATCTATGCCATCGCGAGCGGACACCGGCGAAGTTCTGCCGAGACCGGAAACGCCGCCCACCGCAGAGTCGCGCAGTAGTCATCTCGTGCAATCACAGCGTGGCAATGCTGGGGTTGCGTGCGGGATGACGCCGCTGTGTCGGGTGTCGGATCGTTGACCGTCCAAAATCGTTCGACGGCACAAGTTTGTCGCCACCCCACGAAGCGCACTTTTCTGAGACGACGCGCGGCGTAGAGGATAGTTGTGGCCTGGAATTCGCTCAGCTGTGGCGGGCGCGCGGCAATGCCGTGCCGGATCGGAGTGAAATTGTTGACATCGTCCGCAGGCGGCATCATACTCGCACCGAACCAAGACACCCTAGATCGAATACGGGGGCTTGTGCAGGGGGGTGCGGTTGTGGGAGCGGAGTCGTAGATGGCCGTAGGGGGGGATTGGGCCAGGCGCGTCGGGCGCTTGTTCACCGCCTCGTTGTCGGATCTGCTTCCAATCCGGCGTGACGAACCGTATCTCAGCATCGACATCGGGTCGAACAGCATCAAAATTCTGGAAATGCGGGGGCGACCAGGGGACCTACGGGTCACCAACGCCGCCATTTTGCCGACGCCTCCGTCGGCGATCCAGAACAACATGGTTTATGAGACCACTGCAGTGGCCGAAGCCACCCGAGCGTTGATTGAGAGCCATGGCATCCGCGCCCGCAAAGTGATTACCGCAGTTCCGGGTCCCGCCGTCATCATCAAGCGCGTGACTCTGCCAGCGCAGAGCCCACGGGAACTGGAGAACACGATCCTCTTCGAAGCCGGCAACTTCATTCCCGAGGATCTCGAGAACGTCAACTTGGACTACCAAGTCACAGACTATCTCGACGACGGCAAGCGCATGGAAGTACTGCTCGTCGCGGCAAAAAAGGACATCGTCGCCAGCTACGCCGAGACGGTGCGCGCGGCCGGCCTCACCCCGGTCGTCATCGATGTCGACTATTTCGCGCTCGAGAACATGTTCGAGACGAACTACGAACCGGCACCGGACCGCGTGATTGCGCTCGTCAACATTGGCGCACGTTATTCGTCGATCAACATCTTGAAGGGCGGGCGCTCGACGTTTACCGGCGACGTGCCTGTCGGCGGGCGTGACATCAGTGAAGCGCTGATGCGCGACCTGAACGTTAGCGCTGAGGACGCTGAGGTGCTGAAGACCGGCGCCACAACTACGAACGTCCCCTCTGAACAGGCAGCCGCAGTCACCAGCTCGGCCGCGGCAGCCTTGATCGAAGAGATCCACCACGCCCTCAGCTTTTTCTGGACCGCCGCGACCGACGAAACCATCGACGCAGTGTACCTCAGCGGTGGGGTGGCACGCATGCCCGGTTTGGCGGAACAGCTGAGCGAACGAGTTCAAGCTCCCGTCGAGATTGCCAACGCATTCGAGCACGTGGCGCTCGACCGAAAGATTGACACTCCGCAGATGCGGCAACAAGCGGCAGAGTTTGCGGTCGCCGTAGGCTTGGCGATCCGGCGCCCGGACGACAAATGATTCGCATCAATCTGCTTCCAATCAAAGAAGCCCAGCGCGCCGTCGGGCGCCGGCAGCAAATGTCCGTGGCGCTGCTGAGCATCAGTGTCGCGCTGCTAGTCATGGTGGTGCCATACGTCCTCCAGGGACGGCGCATGGCCCAGCTCGATCGGGACATCACTGACCTCAATGCAGAGATCGAGCGATACAACGCCCAGACCCGCGAAGTGCACGACCTCGAGAAGAAACGGTCTGAACTGCAGGCGAAGCTGAAGGTCATCGACGATCTCAAACAGAAGCGCGTCGGACCGGTGCGGATGCTGGAGGACTTGAGTACCGCAACACCGCAGAAGCTCTGGTTGGTGAATTTCAGCGAGACCAACGGCCAGGCAACGATTACGGGCATGGCTCTGGATAACCAAACCATCGCGGGCTTCATGCGTGCCCTTCAGAGTTCCCCATATTTCTACGAGGTTGACCTAGTGGAAACCTCGCAGAGCGAACCGGTGCGTGGCGCTCTCGGAAGCGATACCGGGATGATCTTCAAGAAGTTTATTGTCAAGGCGCAGCTCGACTATCTCGGTCGGGGCGGCAAGGCGCAGGCCACGCCAGGCGCGGCCCCGGCCCCCGGCAAGAGCGGGACTTGAGACGGCGGGATGAACAATCTGCTCGAACGCATCCTCGAACTACCACCGCGCCAGCGCGTGTTGTTACTCGTCGGCGGCGTGGCCCTCCTATTCTTCGTCTACGCCTACTTCCTCTACTGGCCGCGCAGCGCGGAGATTGACGACAAGGAACAACACAAGACTGAATTGTCGCTCGATCGCGATCGAAAGAAGGCGATGGTCGCCAACCTCGAACGGACCCGCAAGGAAGTAGCCCAACTCGACGGCGACCTCCGCAAGGCCGTCGCGCAGCTTCCTGACACCAAGGAGATTCCCGACCTGCTGAGCAGCGTGTCCTCGCTCGGCCGCGAATCTGGCCTGGAGATTCTCCAATTCCGGCAGCGCCCAGAGAAATTCGAAGAATTCTACGCAGAGGTTCCGGTCGACATCCTCGTGAGGGGCAACTACCACCAGGTCGCCGCTTTCTTCGACAAGGTGGGACACATGGCGCGTATCGTCAATGTCACCAACGTTAATACGAAGAGCCCCGTGAAGATCGAGGGAGACGCCATCGATCTCGATACGTCATGCGTTGCCGTCACGTTCCGCTTCCTCGACGAGGCGGAACGCGAACGAATCGCCAAGCAAAAGGAAAAGGAAAAGGGAGGCAAGTAGTGAAGGCGGCCCATTGGTTGTGCGCCGCGCTGCTGCTGGTTGCGGTCACGGCGGCA
>JBGQHM010000344.1:0-7231 GCA_041497995.1 Binatia bacterium
CCAAGGGGATGAAGATGACGACCATATATGATAGAGTCAATAAAATTATGAATGCACCCAACAACCAACGCCAGTGACGTCGATCGCGCTCCTTGCGGTAGGTCCATAGTACCAGCAGAATCACGACTGACGCAGCCAAATCGCTGCTGTATTGCTTCAACTGCTTCGATGCGACGATCGCTATCGGCGAGACTGCTATGATCGCGGTAGCAAGCCACGCGTAGGGCCTCCTCAAGACCCGGCAGCTGAGCTCTGCAAACAGAACTAGGGCCAACAGGCCGAACATGGAGGGTATGGCGCGCAAGGTGTAGTTGGAAAGGCCAAATATCTTCACGCTATATCGAACCAATATTAGGAGAAGAGGCGGGGTGCACTGCAGCCATCTATCGTAGTAGAACATCTGGGAAAGCGTGTCGGCCAAGACGGAGTTTGCGACCCACGCTTCATCAGTCCATAGGCTTCTACCGAAGTCGTCCAATCGTGGCAGCAAACCAGCCAAGATCACAAACGCAAAGGGAATCATCGTTGCTGGGCAACTGGCAAGACGGCAGGACCTCCCCGTGACTGACCGTTGTGCAGAGTCTACGTTTGCAGTCATCACACTTTTTGGCGCGAGCAGTCCGCGGGACGTTTAGCACTGCACTCGCTGAGAGCATCGCGCGACTGCAGCACCCGCCCGCTCGAACAAGCCGATTACCGGACAGAACCAACCTGCAATGCGCAGGATCTTGCTCATGCGGCTCATCCAGCCGACTTCCTCAAGTCATAGATGTAAATTGACGAGCCTACCTTTGCCGTGGGCTGCATCCCGCGCAACCAGTCGAAGCTGCCCGGATCCACGTAGAGCCCATGCAGGTGGTTGATGCTGATCGCCACGACACAGTCGAGCGGTGCCGGCCCGGCGGGCAACTCCTTCGTCTTGATACCGTAGTAGGCGAGATCGGCTTCGCCAAAATAGCTCACGCAAGGTTCGGTGATGCCGTGCGACTGCAGATAGCCGGCGAGCCGCTTGGCGTCCTGACCCCAATCGAGGTTCGAGTCGAGCAGATAATACTCGCCCCGATCTGCGCCGCCGACGGCAAGATTGAAGAAGCTCACGTAGTACGGATAGGCGTCCACACACTCAAACGACTGAATCGCGACAGCGGCGGCGAGCAGCCAGCGGCTAGTCGGGAAGGCGGATACCGTATCCGCCCACGCGACCCCGATGAGGATGAACACGGCAGGATAGATTGGCAGAAGGTGACGTACGCCGAGATTGATGTGGCTCGTCATCGCCCAGACGAAATACAGAGCGGCCGGCAGCACCAGTGCGACCAGATCGAAACGCATTCGATGGGTCGCCGCCCACCATATGGCCGGCAGCAAGAGGAGCAATACCGCCAGCGGCGTCTTCACCGCAAAGGTCACGGGAAAGTAGTACCACCAGCCGGACCTCGAGTATTGCCCGAGGAAATAGGTCCGGTGCCCGCGCTCCGCGTTGTGCCGGGCCACACGCCAAACGCCCACCAGGTATGGATGCAGCGGCACGCTCAGGCGCTCGCCAATCAGGCGTGCGGCAATGGTGGCCGACGCGGTCGTCTTGCTCAGAGGCGCCCACTCCATCGTCTTCCACGCCGGCGCGTAGAGGACCAAGACGAGCACCGCAGCAATGGCATAGGCCACGGCAAGGGACTTGAGACCGTTGCGCCATGACGTGCGCCAGTGGCGCCAGCGGTGGATGGCCAACAGGAGCGCGAGCATCGGCACAAGGAAGATGCAGGAGTACTTTGACGCCAAGGCCAGCCCAAGCAGTGCGCCGCTCACCACCAGCTCACGGCGTCCGCCATGGGTGAGAAACTTCGCCCACCAGACACACGTCAGGAACGTAAACAGCGTGGCGATCAGATCGGTGGTGACATACCGACCGTGCGCAATGATGTTCGGATCAAGGCAATAGAGGAAGAGCGCGAGCAATGCGGCGAGCGCGCCATAGTGGGCCCTGGTCCATCGCGCGATCTCCACTCCCAGGAGCAGTGTGAGCAGAATGGTCACGCTGCGAGCCGCCAAAAGCAATGCGTCGGCAGGGACCGTGTTCTTGTAGAGGAAGACTTTTCCGAACGCCCACTCATCACCCTTCGCCCACGACAGATCCTCTACCGGGAGGCGCGCATTCAGCAGCAGCACCGGCAAAGCGTTCAACATCTTGCCCAAAGCCGGGTGCTCCGCGTTCATGCGGAAATCGCCCGTCTTCAAATAGCTGTATCCTGCGGCGAGATGGACCGCTTCGTCGAAGTTCTGGCTCTCCGGAACAATTGAGCTCACCTGAACGGTGGCCAGCGCCGCCAGCAGGACCGCGCAGCACAGCATGAAGTGCTTGTCGAGGAAGCGCTGGGTTCTTGGGGCATACACGGTGGAGTCCCGCAGTCGATTCCTCCTCAAGGGAGCACTGGCGCAAGCTGGGCGGCGAGATGGTCGGCGAGCATCTGGTGACCAACATCGGAGAAATGCCAGACGTCGGTGAACACCGTCTTTTCCTCGCCGTCGGCGACGCGCGAGCAGTCCACGAAGTGGACGCCGCCGTCCGCTGCCAGACCGGTCAGTCCTCGGCGGATCTGCTCGTAGCTCGCCCGCAGATCCTCCTCCGAACCAAGCGCCACGAGCGTGGCCTTCTCAAGCCGGTCCTCGAGTGCGCTCCGCATCTTTTTCTCGAAGAGCGCGGGCTGCAGCGCGATCACCACCGCGATGCCCCGCGCCCGCAGCAGATCGCGAGCGGCGTGCATGTTCTCAAGGTAGAGGCGGACGCGCTCAGGGTAGTCGTGCTCGTTGTAGAGCTTGGTCCAGCCTGAACCGTCGAGGGTCTTCGTCTCGACCCCGAACCGCACGTGCGCGTTCGAGCCGTTCGTGAGGTCGTTCAGCCCGTCGAGAAAGACGACGACCTGCGGCTGCGTCGCGAGGCCCTTCTCTTCGAGCGCCTTCAGCTCCTGCTCGCTCTTCCATGCTCCGGTCGCCAGTACGGTGATTGCCACCGGTCGGTCCTTCGTCTCGAGTTGGCGCGCAAGGCGGAAGAAGTAGGTGTTCTCGATCGTAGAGGCATAGGCGCCGAGGGCCACGCTCGCCCCGAGAATGAGTATCCGCGTGCCGGGGGTATGCGGCGCCGGCCCGTGCTGCATGCCCTGGGCGTCCACTTCGAGCAGCTCGGGGATGTGTACCGCGGGGAGCACCCAGCCGAGCACGGGATCTTCCAGATGTTTGGGGAGGCGCGCACCCCAGTAGCCTTCGCGCGGCCCGCGCTCGGGGACGGGAAGTCCGCGCTCGCGGTAGCCCGCCTCCCACGCCATGCGGTTCAGGCGTATCCCCTGCCAGACGACCAAGCTGCGCCATGCCCGTGGGATGACCTTGAAAGCCGCGAACGAGAAGACAGCGGCGAACACCAGGGCGCCGCCGGCGAGCAGTGCCCGCCGCACTCGGTCACTGCGCCGCCACACCGTAGACCCTGAACCCGTCGCCCGCCTTCAACAGAGTGAAGGCGTCGGAGTTCTTCCGCATCCAGCTCTCCTCGATCGGCCACGGCTCCTGCACGAAGACCGTGTCAACATTCTCTCTATGCAGCTCCTGCAGCCAGGCGTGGGAGAAGCTATCGTCGGGCGGCACGTCAGAGCCTGGCTGCAACGAGCGCTCCGGATACTTAGCCGGGACGTGCACGACCGTGTTTTGCAACCGGCGGCCCAGCAGTGGATAGAAGAACCAGTTCTGTCCGCGGTGCGCCCACCCTGCTGCCAGCGCGATCCGGCGCGGATGCTCAGGGCGGTCACAGTACCGCCATCCCTCAACCAAGTCGCGCGGGATGGGCGAGACGTCGGTGAACTCTGCGTAGCGAAGCCAGCGGTTCCCGTCGCGAATGTCCTGTAGAAGGCAGAGCAGCGCCACACTCACAACAACCAAGAGCCCGATCCGTGGCAAAGAAGGGCGCGACACCCAACTCCTCCACGGCACCGCGAGCGTCGCGAGCAAAATAGCGGCGGTGCCCACGCCCACTGCCAGCGGGAAGCTCAGTGACACGGTCGTGTTTGCCATCATCATGTCCCAAAGCGCAAAGCTAGCGAAGACGGCGAGGATCGCCGAGGATCGCTTTCGCAGCGCGGCAAGCGCGGGCATGGCGGCAACGACCAGCAAGGCGAACGGCGTCGCTAAGAAGCGACTCGCCGCACCGGGCCAGAGCCGCCGCGCAAGGGCCGGGAACCCGTCGTCGGGCGCGTAGAAGACGAGCACGCCGAGGAGTGCGTATGCGGCGAGCAGCAACACGAGCCCGCGTTGCCTGCCGCTGGCATAGAACCACGCGGAGCCCAACGCGAGTACGATGACGAGGGGGAACTTGGGCCCAGCTGAGGTGGGGTGCCTCCAGGTCGGAAAATAGTTGAACACGCCAGCGAACTGGGTGAGGTCGTCCTTTCGGCTGCCAAACCCCTTGCCCTCGGCAATCATGTCGGTGTACGGCGAGCCCGCAAGGAAGCGGTGCCCAGCCACCGTCACCTGCAACGGATAAATCGGGTTGCCCGTCTCTCGCCAGTTGGTGATGTACTTCCGGCCGCCCGCGACGCCCGCCAACAGCACGCCGCAAAACAAGATCGCCGCCATCTTGCCCCACTCGCGCCGCCGGCTGCACCGGAGAAAGACCGCGCCGACGACCGTTGAGAGCAACACCGCACTCAGCGCCAGGGCCGTGTGCTTTGCACCGACCGCGATACCCACCGCGACGCAGCTGGCCACTGCGTCTTTAGCTTCCCCATGCGACAGGTAGCGCACGGCGAAAAGCACGCCGCACATCAAGCCGGCAAACACTTCGATGTCGACGTCCTGGGTGGTCACGTAGGCAAACAGAAACGGCGAAAAGCACACCAAGCATGCTGCCAACGATGCCTCATCCCATCGTGCGCCGACCTCCCGGCAGAGGCCGTAAACCGCCAGGCCTCCTAACGCCAGGAAGGGGAAGCTCATCAGGCCCACAAGGAGATCACTGCCGAAGGGCAGCAGCAGCCACGCCGCCATCATCTCCCCATTGATGGGGAAATGCTCGTAGTGGTCCATCATGGGTGGCCCGTAGTCGAATCCCGCCAGCGATCCGAGCTGGACGTAGCGCGCGGCGAAGAACAGATGATACATGAGGGCGTCCCAGCTCAATGGTGGCGACGCCAAGCCTCGCGCCGCCGCAAGGAACACGGCAAGCAGTGCAGCGCAAAGGAGCACCGCCCCACGTGAGGCAGACAACGCACGCAACCAGCCCCGGACGTGCTGGATCTCGATCGTCACGTTGCGAAGGTCGCCCCATAGACGATGTGCAAGGCTTCCGACCAGCATGCAGGCCGCGACAGCGGGCAGCCGGCTGAAGAGAGAGACGGCAGACAGTATCTGGGCGATGGTCAGCACCAAGAAGACAAAGACAATGCCTGCTGCGGCCACGCGCGGTGCAAACGGCGCCTCTGCAAAGAACCGCCGTGCAACCAAGTGTGCCGCATACAACAGCGATCCGTTGGTGACGACGAAGACGAGGAGACCGATCGCTGAATGTTCCAGCGCAACGAGGACACTCATTGCGCTGGTTGATCGCCGAAGGTCTTTCGATCGTGGGGCGGCAACAAGGCCATGAGCTGTGCGCGGAGCTCGCTGACCATGCGCTTGCCGTCTGAGGTCGACGACACATCGGTCACCTCCGTGAGGTCATCGCCTCTCCGGAAGAGCTCCACGGTGCCTTCTTCGTGCAAGACCAAGTGCCAGTCTTGGGTGAGAAGCGACCGCATCTCACCCCGCCTTCCAAGCGGATACGCCGGATGATTGATGACACCTGGCAGAGATTCCGAGAGGGCGAGCCCGGCATCGCCGGGCGTTGCGACAGGCTGTCCTTCCCAGGACGCAGCGAGGCTAGTGCCGGGAAACCGTATGCCGTTGTCGAGCCCAACCATCGCCATCACCGTGGCGGGAATCGCCTGCAGGCTGACGACCTCGTGCACGCGGCGGCCCGCCGGTACGCCCGGGGAGCGAATGACGAGCGGCACGTGGATCTGATCGCGGTAGAGACTGTTGCCATGGCCGATCAGACCATGCTCGCCGAACGATTCGCCGTGATCCGAGGTGAGCATGAGCAACGTCTTGTCGAGCAAGCCGAGCTCCGACAGACGCGCCAACAGGTCGCCGACTTGCGCGTCCAGATACACTAGCGAAGCATCGTAGCCGTCGATCTCGGCCTGCAACTCCTCCGCGGACAGGGTCAGTTTTCTGTATCGAATCGGTTTGAAAAGATCGGGGACCATGTCTGAGTTGATGCGATTTCCCGGATTGGGACGTGCAGAGAACCTGGTGTCGTACGGAGGCGGCGCAACATATGGATCGTGCACGTCCAGGTAGTTCAAGAACGCGAAGAACGGAGCGTCCCGATGGACCTCGACCCAGTGCAGAAATTCCCGGTTCACCTCCGTGGCGCGCTTTCGCCCGGGGACGTCGTAGTAGCGGAGCAGCGGCAGGCCACTCAACGCCAGCTTGCCGTAGTAGGCGCGGCGCAACATGTCCGTTGGTGAGCTGAAGTACGCTTCGAAGTGCTGGAACCCACGCTCCAGCCCACTGCGAGGAACGACGTAGTAAGTGTTGGCCACGAACGCCGCGGTCGCATAACCGTGCGCCGTCAACACCTCGGCCAAAGTGGGGAAGCGGCGATCGAGCGGCGCGCCGTCGGCGCGGTGTTCGTGCGGGTAGCGCCCGGTCATGATCGTCGCATGCGACGGCAGCGTCCACGACGCCGTGGCGAAGGCATTTTCAAAGAGCACGCCCTGGCCTGCCAGCCGATCAATGTTCGGCGTGGTCGGCCGCGGATACCCGTACGCGGAGAGATGATCCGCACGCAGTGTATCGAGAGTGATGAGCAAGACGTTGGGTCGTCCGGCCTGGTCTCTGTCCACGCCGGGGGGCACCAGAGTTCCGGCCCGACTCAGGGACGCTCGCCCAGCGATGCTCAGTCCCGCCATCAGCACCGTCGTCGCTACAAAGGCGCGCCCCAGAGAGCGGCAACTCAGAGGTGCTCGCGCACCGGCGAAGCGGAAGAGCTGCACGCTCACCCCACTGGCGAGCAGCACACACGCGAGTGGATGCAGCTTGCCCCAAACCGCTAACGGCTCATACGTCGCCAACCAGCCAAACAGGGCGTAACCGAGAAGATCCGGACGAAGTCGCGGTAGCAGACGACTGACGATGGCGGTCGGCA
>JBGQHM010000345.1:0-7227 GCA_041497995.1 Binatia bacterium
ATGCGCCTCACCACCGAGCTTGGCGGCCCGTCCGCGAAGGCCGTAGATTCTATGGCCGCGTTACTCCGCCCGGCGGGATTTCAGTATCACGAGCTGTTCGACGCGGTCCTGCACACGTTGGTGGAACGAGTGCCCAGCGCCAAAGGTGACATCGCGTACGACTACGGCGACGCACCAGGATATGCGGCCGGTGTGCTTCTGGATGGCGGCGACAAGACAATTGCGCCACCCATCGTCGCGCGCGAAGAACGTCTGCTGGGATGGCCGAGACCTCGTGACGTCGATGAGCTGTCGTTCGGTGCGGGCGCGCTGTTCGCGGCACACGACCATCCCGACGTTGTCGACGCCGCTGCTGCCGAGCGCTCGCTGCGTCGATATCTCTTGCTCTCAGGGAGTCTTGCGATCGCCGACCGCTACTACGTGGATTGGCTCGACTGGCTGACCGGCGGCGGCGGCTTCGAGTATGGCCCCACCGTCCTCGGCGCACAGATCGCCACGACGCAACTGCGCTACGCGGAGCATTTTCCGACCCAACGCATCGGTTGGTTTCTGCAGCCGCTGCAAGTCGGGCGCGCGTTGATCGACGGCGCCGACCGATCAGCGTGGGACCCGGCGCACCATGTGTATCGAGCGCGTCCCGACAACGACACCATCTGGCTACTACCCAACGCGATGATGATCATCGATCTGCTGCAAGCGCACGCGGTAACCCACGACACGTCATCTCTGGCCCGCGCTGAAGAAGCGGCCGACGGTCTGGATTTGCTCTGGGACGAGCAGCGCGGCGCCTACGTCGCGAGCTCCGAGCAGATGGGTGACAATGCCTACGAGTCACTGTCGACGAACAGCTACGCGGCGCTGGCGTTGCTGCGTCTCTCCCAGGCGACGGAGAAGCCCGCGTACCGCGATCGTGCGCTGCGCGTCTTCGACTTCATCAATCGCGATCTCTACGCGGGCGGCATCGTCTACCATCACTTGTATCGCGGGCGTCGCGCCGCCGGCGACATCTGGTGCACGGGCTGCAACTGGCGGGTGCTGAGTGAGCTGACCGAGCTGGGGCGCGTTGCAAAGTAGCGTCGCTTAGCGAAACAGGTCGAACTCGCGGGCGCGGATGAGGCTCTTGGCGTTGCCCTCCGCCGGAGTGAACTCGTAGCCGCGGACGAGCGCGGCCGGGATGCCGTCGCCCTTGCGCATTACCAGGCCAGCTCCTGCGGCAAGTGCGTCAGCCTGCGCCATCACTGTGTGATGCAACTCGCGTCCGCTCATGTCGTGCTGGCCGCGCAGGTCGAGTTGCGCCTCCATGCCGGCGACGCCGAGCGCGAAGTCGACAAGACCTTCGCGCCATGGGCGCCCGAAGGTGTCGGTGATCAGCACCGCGATGTTGACGCCGGCGCGTTGGCGGATGGCGCTGCGCAGGCGCTGTGCTGAGGCATCGGGATCCTTCGGGAGCAGGATCACGATGTCAGGACCGAGGCTGTTAGACTCGTCGACCCCCGCGTTGGCGCACACCCACCCCGGGCCGGTCTCGACGATGAGGTGGCCGCGATCCATTTTGATGATGCGGTGCGTCTCGCGCAGAATCACCTCGATGATGCGCGGGTCCTTGTCGGTGGTTTGCGCGGCGATCTGCTGCGCGAACGGCGACGCGGTGATTTCGCTCAGTCGTGCAACGCGGCCCTCCGCCTTCGATACCACCTTCTGACACACGACGAGGATGTCGCCGCCGGATGGTTGCAGACCGCTGTGACCGAGACCATCTAGCAGGAGCGTGGCGAGGTCATCGCCCGGTTGCACGAGGGGGATGCCGGCAATCGGGATGATCGATATGGTCATCGGTGCAGCTCCGCAAGCACCGTCTGCGCGAGACGGCGTGATTTGGCCGGGCTGGTCATGAGCGTATCCGTGACAACGGGTCGCATGCCGAGTGCAGCGACGCGCGGCGCCAACGCTGCGTCGCGACGGTCCATGACAAAGACGTCGGCGCAGTCGCGGTAGAGGCGCGCCACGCCGACCGGCGACACTTCGTGGCCCAGGCCCCTGAGCATGCGGTGCAGCGGTCCCTTGATCGGCGCACCGGCGACGATCGGACTAATGGCGGCAACCGGCGCCCGCGTCGTGCGCAGCGCGTCGCGCATGCCGTGTAGGGACAGGATCGGTCCGATGCTCACGAACGGATTGCTCGGTGGGATGATGACAAGATCCGCTCGTTGCAGCGCCGCCACAGCCCCGGCTGCCGGTCGCGCCTGCCGCGCGCCACGCAGCGTGATGCGTTGCACGCGACCGCGCCCCCGGCCGCGCACGAGATACTGCTGGAAGGGAAGGGGGCCGCGTCCCGCTACCTGCACTACGGTGCGGACGGGTGCATCACTCATTGGCAGCACGCGGACGCGCACGCCGTGTGCGCGTGTGATGGCCGCGGTGACCGCGGTCAAGGTGTCACCCCGTCGCAGCGCATCGGTGCGGAAGATGTGTGTCGCGAGATCGGTGTCTCCGAGGCGGAACCACGTCGCATCGTAGAACCGGCCCAGGGCATCCAGACACTGCATGGTGTCGTCCGCGATCCCCCAACCCTGGACGGGATCAACGACTCCGGCCAGGGTGTAGATTACCGTGTCCACGTCTGGAGAGACATGGAGGCCGAAGAAGGTTTCGTCATCCCCGGTGTTGACGATGACCGTGAGGCGGCGTGGATCAAGGAGCGAGCTGAGGCCCCGTAGGAAGCGCGCCGCGCCCACTCCCCCAGCCAGCACCGTCACTCGCTCCGTCAGTCTGGTTGGGTGCAATCCTGCCATACGTGGTTGTGCGTTCTTCCGGAATCCGTCCCGCCGCTTCGATGAGGGCGCGGATTTGCTCGACAGGGATGTACTCACCGGCATCGCCCCCCGCGGACTTGGTGATCTGCTCTTCCATCAGCGTGCCGCCAAAGTCGTTGACTCCGGCCTTGAACGTCAGCTGCGCCAGCTCGGTGCCGAGCTTGACCCACGATGTCTGGAGGTTGTTGATCCATCCCCGCAGCATCAAGCGCGAGACGGCGTACATGCGCAGGTCAACCGCGCCCTTCGGTGGCGGATCGACTAGGCCCTTCTGGTACAGCACGGTGTAGGTGTGGATGAAGCGCAGCGGCACGAATTCGGTGAACCCGCCGGTCTCCTTCTGGAGCGAGCGCAGCAACTCGATATGCCGCACGACGTGCTCGGGCTTCTCCACGTGTCCGTACATGATTGTTGAGGTGGTGCGGATGCCGAGGCGATGTGCCGTGGTGATGATCTCGACCCAGGTGCGGACATCGACCTTCTTGTGACTCAAGATCTCGCGCACGTCGTCGTCAAGGATCTCGGCTGCGGTCCCAGGGATGGTGCCGAGGCCGGCGTCGCGCAGCATCGAGATGTAGTCGCGATAGTTCATACCGGTGCGTCGCGCGCCGTACATGATCTCCATCGGCGAGAAGGCGTGCACGTGGATCTGCGGGAAACGGGCTTTGATTGCGATGAGCAGGTCGCGATAGCCGAACGCATCCATTTCAGGGTTGATGCCACCCTGCATGCAGATCTCGGTGGCGCCGCGGTCGACGGCGTCCTGGACCTTGTTCAGGACGTCCTCGGTGCTGTCCGTGCGCGCATCGTCGTCCTTGCGATGCCGCGCGAAGGCACAGAACTGGCAGCCGACGAAGCAGACGTTGGTGAAGTTGATGTTGCGATTGACCACGTACGTGATGACCGATCCGACATCAGCGGCGCGGATGTAGTCGGCCGTGCGAATCAGCGCCACCAGGTCGGTGCCCTCCGCATGCAGGAGAGTAAGCCCGTCATCGAAGCTCAGCTCGGCACCGCCGATGGCACGTTCGAGAATGGGACGAATCTGCGGCTGCGCGGCACCGATGACCGTTTCGAGTGGCCGTCCGTCGTCCGCGAGCTCGCGCAATTGTTTCATGAGCATAGTGGGACTCCTCTCTCGGCGGCGATTCGCGCCACCGGGGCGCGCAGAGCCGGGTCGAGAAAGCCCGGGCGCGCGACGTACTCGGCATAAATTGGCAAGCGGGGCCGCAGCGTGAAGCCTTCAGCGCGGCAGGTCTCGGCGAGCGCGGCGACGTGCGGCCAGGGCGCCTCGGGATTGACGTAGTCCGGCGTCAGTGGCGACATGCCGCCCCAGTCGTTGATGCCGGCGCTGAGAAAGAGGCGATGGTCGTACGGACTGAGATTCGGCGGTGCCTGGATGTTCATGTCGCTCATCATGAGGCGTGCGGCCGCGATCGTCCGCGCCATGTCGAGACTGCTCGGTTCGGGACTGGCCGCCATGCGCGTCGTCGCTTTGGCGCGGAAATTCTGGATGATGATCTCCTGAATGTGTCCGTACGCGCGGTGCAGGTCGCGGATGGCTGCCAGACTGGCGACGACTTCGGCGCGGGTCTCGCCGATACCGAGGAGGATGCCGGTTGTGAACGGGATGCCCAGCTCACCGGCATGCCGCATCATTTCGAGCCGCAGCGCGGGATCCTTGTCGGGCGCGTTGTAGTGCACCTCGCCCTTCGCGCGCAGCCGGGGGCTGACGTTCTCCAGCATCAGCCCCATACTGACATTCAGCGGTTTGAGTGTGGCCATCTCCTCGCGGCTCATCAGACCGGCGTTGGTGTGGGGAAGGAGACCTTCCTCGATTGCGATTTCACACGCCTGTGCCACGTATCCAATGGTGCTCGTGTGTCCGAGCACTTGCAAGGTGGAGCGATACGACCGAAACGCGAGCTCTGGCTTGTCACCTAAGCACATGAGCGCTTCGATGCACTGTAGTGCGTGTCCGTTGCGCGAGCCGGCGCGGATCTCTTCGGGGAGCATGGTCCAGGCGTGGACGTCATTGGGGTCACTGCGGAACGTGCAGTACGAGCACCGATCGCGACACAGGTTGGTGATCGGGAGAAACACTTTGGGCGAGTACGTGACGGTCGTTCCCTTGCGGCGCGTGCGTAGGTGCCCGGCGACGGCGAGGACGGCGCTCAGTTCGTCAGGGGCTTCCACCTGGAGCACCGCGAGCGCATCGGCGGCACCGATGGAGGCACCGTTCAGCGCCTGTTCGAGCGGTTGTCGCACCGCGGCGCGAAGCCCGTGCAGCCGACTTGCGGCGACAGCTGCGTCGGTGGTGGACAGCATGCGGCGCCTGTTATCACAACGGCTACGCTGTGCATAGCAGGGCAGGGGAACGTGCGTGAAATGCGTATGGACGAGCGGAACTTACGCGCTCAGGGCAGTGACGTGCCGCCGCAGCCGCAACGCTAACAGACCGTCCGCATCACGGTTGTCACGCAGGAAGGCGATGACGCGGGGCAGCTCCCACGGATCGAAAATGTCGGTGCACCGTGCGAGCAGCTCATTGTAGGTTGCGTCGGGCATGGAGGCGATGCTGACCTCGGGATCGTCAGCGGCGTCGAAGGCGATCACCAGTCGATCCGGATCAATCTGATTGATGACCTCGTGGACCGCCGAGAGGAGGCTGTCGATCTTGGTGGGACGCAGGGCATGCGGATAGAACTTGAGGTCCAATCCACGGCGCAGATCGTTGGGGTCGATCTGCACCTCGGAGTTCCCAACCTCGAGTGCCCCCGGGGCGAAGCGATAGACGCGCTCGTCTTCGATGGAGGCACGGCTGGCGCTGACGATGTACGACCGGTCACCGTCGCTGACCTCAAACGTCAGCGTGGCCATCGGGTCCCAGACGGGGCGGCTGGCACGCAACTGCGACCCGCTGCGCCACAGGCACGCGACATGATGTGTGTGGTGTTTGGCGAGAAACTGGTCGTACATGTTGTCGCCTTCGGCATTGCCGAGGAGGGCGCCCCCAAGGTCGAGGAGCGGGCACAGCTCGCCGCAGTCGCGGCATGCAAGGAAGTGGAGGGTGTCGTGCAGGCCCATCAGTGTAGCTGCGAATTTTGTGTGGCGGCGCGTGCGGGGATCGTCACGATGAACTGCGTGCCTTGGCCGGCCTCGCTGCGCACCCGCAGATCGCCGCCGAGGAGCTCGATCAGGCGCGTGGCGATACGCAGCCCCAAGCCCAAGCCGCGGAAGCGCCGGCGGGCCGACGCATCAGCCTGCGAGAGCCCTTCGAGCGCGCGAACGATCTCCTCGCGCTGCATGCCGATGCCGCTGTCGCTCACCTCGATCTCGACGGCTCCGGGTTGCGGTGCGCGGCGCACCGCAACGGAAACCGATCCAGCAGCGGTGAACTTGACTGCGTTGTCCAGTAGTGCCCACAGCACGCGCTCGACCTTCTCCTCGTCACTGATGGCGGACAGTGCGCCAGTTGACAGCTCGGTGCGCAGCAGCAAGCCCTTCTCGTTGGCGAGTGGCTGAAACTTTTCGACAGCGCGTGCGACGGTGTCGCCGAGGTTGAACGGGCGGATGTTGAGCGCGATCTCGCCGGCGTCGAGCGCATTCAGCAGCAGCACGCCTTCCACCAGATTCAGGAGCTCGATCGAGTTCACCTGAATGCGTTCCAGCGCGGTGCGCTGATCCGGGTCGACCACGCGTTGCAACTCTTCGGCGAGGATGGCGCTGTAGCCAATGATGGCGCTCAGCGGCGTGCGCAGCTCGTGAGAGAGATTGGCGAGGAAGTCTTCCTTCATGCGGCGGGCGCGCAGATTGGTGCGGCGGCGCGCGACGGCACGGCGCACTAGGTCGGAGATCTGTGGGACGTCGAAGGGCTTGGAGATGTAGTCGAACACGCCCTGCCGCAGCCCTTTGATGGCGGAGTCGAGCGAGCTGTACCCGGTGACGACGATCACCTCGATGTCGGAGTCGTACGCCTTGATGCGCTCCATCACCTCCACCCCGGACATCGCCGGCATCCGCAAGTCCAGCGTCACGACGTCGATGGGCGTCGATTGCAAGATCTCCATCGCCTGCTGACCGCCGCTCGCCGTGTACACGTTGTACGACGGCTTGAAAATCATGCGCAGGGACTCGGCCGGACCCCGTTCATCGTCGACGATCAGTAGCGACGCTCTCTCTTCCATACGGACCTTCACCTCGTTGAATGGGCAGGCCCGCGAGGAGCATAGACAATGCCAAGTTGCGGCAGAGGCGTCGACCACGCGGTCGCCGCGTGAAACAGCTTGTGATTTCAGGGAAATCTATCGGCGATCACAGAAGAAGCGGCCCGGCGGGCCCGTCCTGGAAAAGGACAGAGCGTTCAAAGTTGGACGCCGATGGCGAGGAAGTAGCGTTCGAGGGCCGACTACGC
>JBGQHM010000346.1:0-7212 GCA_041497995.1 Binatia bacterium
GCGATTCCATGCGCAGAAGCAGCCAACACTGATTCCGGTACTGAAGGCAATCGATTTTCTCACGGCATCCGCGCTACCCGGAGAGCCGGACACCTGGTTGATTTTGAGCACCTCGCAGCATAGGAACGATTGCCGGTTCGAGGAGGGTACACAACGATGAAACGCCGATTCTTTGGACGAGGGGTTTCCGCGGTTGTCGCGGTGTTCGCGGTAGTCGCGTTGAGTGGCTGCGGAGGGGATGGCGGAAGCTCGGGACCTCCAAGCCCGTCGCCAACCAAGACGCCCACGCCGAGCGCTACGCCGGGACAAGCCTTCACGGGCACCTTTGCCGGCACCATTGCCCTCGATGCTGGCCGCACCGGTGCGGTGGTGTTCACTGTTCAGAGCACGGCGGAGGCAAGCGGGACCCTGACGGTGAGCGGCGGTGCGACGACACAAACAGTGCCGATCACCGGCTTCGTCGCGCTGAGCAATGGCGACTTCTCACTCAGCGGCCAGTCCGCCGACGGGTCGATCGTAACGACGGTCAGCGGGACGTTGCCGAGTCCGGGTGGTGGCGCCGGGTTTCTTGCCATTCAGATCGGCACGAACATTTTCGAGGGGACGATCAGCGCGGCGTGAGAAGACGGCAACTCTAGATGTGGGGGCCGCCCAAGATTTCTCGAATGACGAGCGCGAGCTCGCGCAGTGCGCGGCCACCGTCACCTGAGAACGACGCGCCGTGCATGGCAGCCAAGGTGCGAGGCTCGAGGTCGGCGAGGCGCTGCAACGTGGCATCCGTGTACGGCGTGTAGGGCATGTCCTTCGCCAGCGGACCAGACTGGCCTTCATTGATGGCGTCACGCGCGGGGCCAACGACGTCGGTGGTGATCAACGGCGACGGATCGCCGGGTTGGAAGAACAGATCGGAGCACAGCAGAGTGCGGCCGGTCTCTTCGAAAAACAGGCCGGCGTCCCAACAGTGCGGTACGTGGGGCGTTGCGAGGAACCGCAGACGGTGGCGTCCGGTCTGTAAGACTTCGTTATCGGCGAGTGCGCGCGCCGGCCGCACGGCGAAGTCGTTGACGCTCACCGTCGCGCCGACAAAGCTGCACACCGCCTGCGCCCGCGGAGCCGCAGCGAGCCACTCATTCAGCGCGCCGCATTCGTCCGACTCGAAGTGACTAAACCCGATCCAGCGCAGGCGTGCGGGATCGAGTACCGTAGCGACCGCGTCCCGTGTGGCGCCGAACATCTTCCTGAAACCGGTGTGCATCAAGAACGGCTCGTCATCCTTCACCAGGAACTGGTTGAACTGAATGCCGTAGTCCGGTGCATACGTCGAAATCCGATACACATCACTGGCGATCTCGGTCACGGTGGTTGTCATGTCACGCTCCCTTGACGACGAACGCTACGCTGATTCGCTTCGACGAGAAAGTGGAGGAGCGGACAATCCGTGGTCTCCATTTCTTGTGCATTACATATCTTGACAGAATCAGACGACCATTGTAATGGTCGTGACGTGGACCTCACCCCCAAGAGCCTGATCCTCGATCTGCTCTCGACCGTGCCGAAGAGCGCGATGGCCGTCGGCGCATTGGTCGCTGCCGGTGAGCTCTTCGGTGTCAGCGAGAACAATGTGCGTGTGACCCTGGCGCGCTTGCGGGCCGCGGGGATGATCGACCAGGACGACCGCGGGCAGTACCGGCTGGCGGCGGCCGCCGCGCCGGTTGGCAAGCAAGTGACCTCGTGGCGTGACGTCGAGCAGCGCGTTCGCCGCTGGAGCGGGGGCTGGATCGGCGTCCATACCGTCGCGGTGCGGCGCAGTGAGAGGCGTGCACACCGGCATGGGGATCGCGCTCTGCGCTTTCTGGGCTTTGAACGATTCGATACCAGCCTGCATCTAAGGCCCGACAATCTCACCGGGGGGGTCGACAGCGTCCGGGAGCAGTTGTACGGGCTCGGGCTGGATACGAAGGCGATGGTCTTCGGAATCCGGGACCTCGACGACGCAGCCGAGCGACGTGCTCGGTGTCTATGGGACGCCGTCGGGCTGCGAAACGGGTACCGCGCATCGCTTGCGGCGTTGATGAAGAGCGAGCGGCGCCTCGCCGCACTGCCCTCGCATGAGGCGTTGGTGGAATCGTTTCTCCTCGGCGGCCGCGTGATTCGACAGATCGTCCTGGATCCGCTGTTGCCCGAGCCCATCGTTCCTACCCAGGAACGCACGGCTCTCGTTGAGGCGCTGCGTCGATATGATCGCGCCGGGAGGGTGTGCTGGTCGTCGTTCCTCCGGGAGGCGATTCAGGGGACAACATCACCGCCGGGGCGCCGACTGCAACTGATTCGAATGAAGCAAGGAGAGGCAGCATGAACGGAAGTGCAGCACCGGTTCTCGACGCGACGGAGTTGGCGGCGGGCGACGCGAAGCGATGGCTCGACGCGTTGACGCGAGACGAGATTCAGGAATTGCGGCAGATGAACGACTGGCATTCGTGGGCGTCGATCCTGACCAACTGGGGCCTCATCTTCGCCTCGTTCGCTATGGTTGCGTACGTCCCTAATCCATTCACCGTTCTCCTGGCACTCGCGGTCATTGGCACCCGGCAACTCGGGGTGTCCGTGCTGATGCATGAAGCCGCTCACCGCACGCTGTTCAAGAATCGCACAGTGAACGACACGGTCGGCAACTGGTTGTGCGGGTATCCGGTGTGGAGCGACCTCGCTCCCTATCGCCGCTATCACCTCCAGCATCACGCGAAGAACTGGACCCCGGACGACCCCGACCTGAATCTGGCCATTCCGTTTCCGGTGACCTGGGCGAGCATGCGGCGCAAGATCTGGCGCGACCTCAGCGGGCAGACCGCGTGGAAGCGCGTGCGGTACGTGTTGAAGCGCGACCTCGGCGGCATGAACGTCCAGCAGTTCGGCAGCAACGCCGGCTGGCGTAACCTGCGCGGCGTGGCACTGACGAATCTCGTCTTGCTCGCCGGGTTGGCCGCTGTCGGACACCCCGCGCTCTACCTGCTGTGGGTCGGCGCGTGGTTCACGACGCACCATCTCGTCGTCCGTCTGCGCTCGATCGCCGAACACGCGATGGTCCCGGATCCCAACGACCCGCTGCGCAACACACGCACCACGCTCGCACGCTGGTGGGAGCGCCTCTTCATTGCACCCAACTACGTGAACTACCACCTCGAGCATCACCTCGTCATGACCGTCCCGCACTACAACTTGCGGCGCATGCATCGCATGCTGCGCGACCGCGGCGTGCTGGAAGGGGCGTGTGTGCAGCGCGGCTACGCCGGTGTCCTGAAACTCGCCGCCAGCAAACCCGCTTAGCTTCCTCGGTTGCCCGGCGCCGCACCGGCCCGGACGCGTGAGGAGACCACAGCGCACATCTCTCTGGCCCGGCCGACGGAATTGGCTTTGCTCATCACAGCGTGTGTAGTACCACATGAAGACTATGAGCGTCCCACGATTGCAGGCCAAGGTGCTGGCCTTTCGGCTGATCCTCACCCTTCCGATCACAGCGATTCAGGCGTTCGCTGCCGCCGCCGAAGCGCAGTCCGTCACCGAGTTTCCGATCGTCACCAACAGCCAGCCATCGGGCATCACGCAGGCGAGCGATGGGCACCTCTGGTTCACAGAGTTCAACTCCAACAAGATCGGGCGGCTGAGCGTCGTGGGCACGCTCAACGAGTACTTCGTCCCCACTGCGGGCAGCGGCGCCGGCGCCATCACGGTTGGCGCGGATGGGAACCTGTGGTTCGCGGAGTTCAACGCGAACCGGATCGCGAGAATCACGCTGCAAGGCGTCATCACAGAGTTCTCCATTCCCACGTCCGGCAGCGGCCCGAGTGGAATCACGGCCGGACTTGACGGTAACGTGTGGTTCACCGAGGCCAACACCAACCGCATCGGGCGCATCACCCCTGCGGGCGCCATCACGGAGTTCATCATCCCGACGGAAACCAGCCGGCCCCTAGGCATCACGGTCGGCTCGGACGGTAATCTCTGGTTCACGGAGTTCAGTGCGAGCAAGATCGGCAAGATTTCCCCGAATAGCCCCAACGCGATCACTGACTATGCAATCCCTTCCGGGTTCGTCGCTCCGAGCGACATCGCCACGGGGATTGACGGTGCGATGTGGTTTACCGAGTTCACCGGCAACCGCATCGGCCGCATCATTGTCACCGGGCTGGTCACCAATGAATTTCCGCTGCCGGCCGGCGCCAACCGGCCCAAGGACATCACGCTTGGGGCAGACAACAATCTGTGGTTCACGATCGGCAACTCCAACCAGATTGGACGCATCACGAAGGCGGGCGTGATCACGACCTTCCCGATCCCAACCTCCGCCAGCGGCGTGTCGGGCATTACCGGCGGCCCCGACAGCAACATCTGGTTCACCGAGATCAATGTCAGCCAGATTGGGCAGCTCGCGCCGATCGTGCAGCTACCGACCCCGACCTTCACCCCGACCCCGTCACCGCAAATGGCTACGGCAACGTCGACGCGGACACCCACTGCGACGCTCACTGCTACGGCCAGTCCCACCTTGACGTTCAGCGCGACACCGACATTCACCGCTACGCCAACGCTCACGCCCACCGATACCGCAACGGCAACGTCAACCACCGCGGCCACGCCGACACCAACGCTGACGTCCAGCGCGACTGAGACGCCGACGTCGACAGCCACCGCCGAGGAGGCCACGGCTACTGCAACTCCCGGTGAGACACCTACCGCGACCCCGAGCCAGGCCGTCACCATCACCGACACGCCAACGGAGACCGCGACGGCATCACCGGCCGAAACGGAGACCGCGACGGTCACACCGGCGGAAACCGCGCCTGTCGCCCCTACCGCCACCCCAACGACGGAGGAAGCCCCGACGGCAACAGCCACGACAGCACCGACCGACACCGTGGCGCCGACTCAGACGCCTACACCGGCACCGACGGGCGTGCCCACCGACACGCCGACTTCCACGGCCACCGAAACGGAGACGCCAACGCCAACAACGATCCCGACCGTGACGCCGACCTCCGCACCGACGCCGATACCGACGCCCCAGGGCGTCGCGGGCGACTGCAACGGCGATCAGGTGGTATCGATCAACGAGGT
The DNA here is from genome assembly GCA_041497995.1 of Binatia bacterium. Taxonomy (GTDB): domain Bacteria; phylum Desulfobacterota; class Binatia; order HRBIN30; family HRBIN30; genus DATKMS01. The sequence goes on from JBGQHM010000346.1 coordinate 5,113, forward strand.
GGTGGCCACGGTGCGCATCATGTTGGAGCTCGCGCCGCTCTCCGGCTGTCCGAGCGCGGATCGAGATGGCGATGGCAAGGTGATGATCAACGAGGTGATCGCGGCCGTCAATGCGTTCCTAGACGACGCGCCAGGCGAGTAACCGCCGGCGGACGTGCACAGCGCGGCCGATCCGCGCGTACGGCCCCGTCAGCTCACTCTCCGGTAGACCAGTTGATAGGTCATCGCCCCGGGCAAGCCGCCGCCCCTCACTACGACCTGAAGTGTGAGGGTTTGTCCGTCGGCACTGACGCTGTAGCGGTTGACACGTCGCCCTGTGCCAGATGCAAAGGTCTGCTGGAACACCGTCCCGTCCCAAACGCCGGTGACATCGAAAGGCTCTCCGTCTTCGCGCTTCCACTTGATCGGCGCGCCAGTCAGCGGTGTCTGCACGGGGATGCGCGGGTCGGCAACCACGACCACATTGTCAGCCGTTGCTCCAATCATGAGGCGCTCGTAGGGCGTATTGATCTTCTGTAGACGACTGCGCGCAAACGGCCGGGCGAAGAAGCTCAAGGGAGCGATCGCTCGGCCGATCGCCTCGTCAATGCGGTCGCTTTGCTCGGCCACCAAGCGGAATGTGCCCGCGAGGTTCGGCACCGGCGCCGCGGCCGACGCTTGCGGAACCAGCACACGCACAAACACCAGGAAGGCAAGCCAGCTCGCCAGGGTCGATTTCACGATCTGCGCCTCACGCTCACGTTCCTTCGATACTACGCATCGCACGTGAAAACGGTTTTCGTGGTTGGCAGCGCTAGCGGGATGCGAGCGTCCGTGGCAAACGTGTTGGAGGGGTGCGGGGCCGACGAGAGCATCAACTCGAGCTGTTCCCTCTCCGCGACAGCAGCCCGTTGTCTTCCTTGTAGCTCGTTGTCTCGCACTTCGTGTAGAAGCAGTACAGCAGCCGATGAATCGCCCGGACACCAATGAGATCGCATTGATCGTCGGCGCGACGCTCGTCAACGCGGGCCTAGCTGGTTCCCTGTTGCTGCTTGCCGGTTCGGACATCGCCGCGACAGAGCTGGCGCTGCGGACGACCGCGCGGGTGTCGTTCGTCTGGTTCATGCTCGCCTTCGTCGCGTCGCCTCTGCAGCAGCTTCGACCCTCGCGAGTGAGCGCCTGGCTGTTGAGCCGACGGCGAGCGCTTGGGGTGATCTTCGGGTTCAGCATGTCGATCCACGTGGGCTTCATCTTGCGGCTCTACGCCCTGCACGCCCCGGCACGGCCGCCCATGGTGACCGACGCCGACTTCTTCATCGGCATCCCGGGGCTGGTGATGGTCGCCCTGCTGACGATCACATCGGTGGAGGCGCTCAAGCGGTGGCTCGGTCCCATCGCCTGGCAGCGTCTGCACACGACCGGCATCTGGGTCGTCTGGGTGATCTTCTTCCTCTGCCTGGTCGACAGCGTCGGGCGGAAGACGACGGCTCATCCGGTGCTCGCGTACCACACGTTCATCGCTGTGCTGTTGCTCGGCATGGGGCTGCGGGTCTTCGCGGCCCGACGTCGCAGCGCCGCGGCGACGCCGTCCGACACCTGAGACGCCGCAGGGCCTGCGGCCAGCGTCATTTCTATGGCCCGCTCCCCGATGGGTCGCTGCGGGCTGCCAAGTCCGACAGGCTGCCAGCAGCGTCTCACCGCCCTAAGACGAGCGCAGGGCGTGAGCGAGCCCGAACTGTCCGAGGTGATAGGTGACGATAATCGCCACCCGCCCCCAGGAGAGCGGTGCGACGAAGCGGTCCCAGGCGATGAGCGCGTCGGAGGCGACGAAGAGAACGGCGCCGAGTGCTGCGATGGGCCGGCCCGAGGCGATGGCGGAGGCGGCCATGAATGAGATCACAGCCAGGTAGACGACCACCGCGAAGCGCAGCTGCGTGTCCTGCACCGCGCCGATGATGCGTCGCGCGACGGGGAACGTCACTGCCACGACCACGGCAAACCACAACAGACGCCAGCCGCGGGCCGCGTCGAAGGCGGCGATGTAGGCGAGGTGCCCGACGAGAAACGCGGCCAGACCGGGAACGAAGAGATCGACAGGCAACATAAGATAGACGTCGCCCA
>JBGQHM010000347.1:0-7203 GCA_041497995.1 Binatia bacterium
AGGGCGTTCCCGGTGAATGGCGGCTCTTCGCCGCCAGCACGTGATCACTCCGGGCAATGAACTTCTCCATGCGCGTCGCCGCCATGCCGTGAGCCGAAATCCCATAGAATCTGGAAAAGAGCGTCCCAAGCTGCCCCAGTGATTGAGACTGTTCGACGACGGCTCAGCGCTGACCGCCGTGCTATTCGCAACTAGGGCTCCGCTGTCACGCTGTCGCAGTGGTAGGCGCACGTCCTGCCGAAGTCACCGCTACTCCGGCTTCGGAGGGGTGAGGGGTTTTCATGTCGGTTGGCGGTGGGCCGCCCCAGATCAATACGTCGGGGCACAAGTCCGCCCCGTTGGGCCACACAACCGTTCCGCCCTCGGCGCGCGCCATGCGAAACTTCTCCGGGTCGCGTTTCAGGGAATCAAATACAGGCCCGATGATCAGCGCTGAGACATCGCGCTCGACTATCGATCCATCGGTCAACGTCAGCCGGAGGCGAAAGTCGTCCAGCGCCTCCACCGCTCGGATTCGTAACAGCCTCATTGTGTGCTCCTGCTATTCAAGCGGTGCGATCCTTTCGGGAGATCGTCCGTCTCGTGCCAGATCCCAGTCTCGCTTGAGCTCTGCACGGTGCAGCGCTGCCCATTCCAAAACCAGCGCCAACGCCCGGCGCGGCAATTCCCCGCGGTACAACCCAAGGGTGTCGATCTCGATCAGTGCTTCGTGCTCTCCGTACTCGGCGTGAAAGTGAGCCGGGAGGTGGTCGTTGTAGAACATCTTGATGATCACCCCGAAAAAGCGGCTGATCTCCGGCATGCCGGTCATTATGCCGCGCCCTCGCAGCCTTTGCACGTCCAGTGATCCGAGTCGGCGTGCACATCCTCTCCCTTCCGTCACACGACTCGATGCGCGGAGGCTCTCAACCCTCAGCTGTCAGCGACCAGCTCTGAGGGGGGCGCTATCCTGGTCGTGTCGCTTGCGGGGAGCTTGGCCCAGATCCGCCGAAGGAAGTTCTTGGAGGTCCGCGATGAAGAAAACGAAGCGCCCCAATCCTCACATCGGTCGTGATGCGCTCGCGGATGTGCAGGCGCGCGTGGCGCGCAACCCGCGACTGCGCGCACGGATCGACGCCGCCGTCGAGTTCGAAGGCGTACGGACGCGGGCGGCGTAGTGCGCGGGGTCGCACGGCTGCCAGCTATCCACAATCGGCGACGCTGTCCTTTACCGCGGCCTCGAACAACTTCGAGTTGGCAATCGCCGTCGCGGTCGCCACGTTTGTGACCCGGCGACTGGTGGCTCGTCACTCTGAACCCGCTGCTTGCTTTGCAACTGGAGTGGCGTCATTGAAGGGAAGCCGCGCCCTGCAGATGGTGCGCTGCTGTCTACTCTCGATGACACGAAAGGAACGACGCCATGGCCATCGACTTCAGTTTCCCCCCAGAGATTGACGAGCTGCGCTTGAAGGTGCGCCGCTTCATTGCCGAGGTGGTGCGGCCCGCCGAGGCACGCATCGCGGAACGCGAAGGTGACCGCCGCTTTCTCATCCAATCGATCATCGAGATGCGCGTCGCGGCGAAGGACTGGGGATTGTGGTTGCCCCACATGCCCAAGGAGCTGGGGGGCATGGGGCTTGGGCACGTGGCGATGGCAGCGGTGTCCGCCGAGGCCGCAAAATCTGGCTTCGGACCGTTCGCGCTGAACGCGCAGGCGCCCGATGAGGGCAACATGCACACGCTGCTGCATTGGGCCAACGAGGCGCAGAAGGAGAAATACCTGCGCCCGTTGTGCGACGGCGTCTCCCGGTCGTGCTTCGCGATGACCGAGCCCGAGGTCGCCGGCTCGGACCCGACGCTCATCCAGACGCGCGGCGTCCTCGACGGCGATGATTGGGTCATCAACGGTCACAAGTGGTTCATCTCCGGCGCCAGCGGCGCCAAGTTCGCCATCCTCATCGCGCGCACCGAGGACAACCCGGAGATCCCGCAGGCCGCGAACTCGGCGTTTCTCGTCGATCTGCCGGCGAAGGGCTGGAGCGTGGTGCGCGACGTCAAGACCATGGCGGGCACCCACAATCATGCGGAGATCCGCATCGAGAATTTGCGTGTGCCGCGCGAGAACATGCTCGGCGGCCGTGGCCAGGGGCACTTGCTCGGCCAAGCGCGGCTCGGCCCGGCGCGCCTGGCGCACTGCATGCGCTGGATCGGCCAGGCCGAGGTGGCGCTCGACATGATGGTCGACCGCGCCCTCAACCGCTACGCGCACGGCTCGCTGCTGGCCGAGAAGCAGGGAATCCAATGGCTGATCGCCGATTCATCAATGGAGCTGTACCAGTGCAAGCTCATGGTGTTACACGCCGCCTACAAGATCGATCGCGGCGAGGATTTTCGCAGCGAGGTGTCGATGACCAAGCATTTCGTTGCCAACTCGCTCGGACGCATCATCGATCGCGCCATCCAGGTGCACGGCGCCCTCGGCTACTCCACCGACACACCGCTGGCGCACATGTCGCAGCAAGCGCGCTGGGCCCGCTTCGCCGACGGCGCCGACGAGGTGCACCAGTGGCGCATCGCCCAGCGCACCATCGACGCCTACAAGCGCGACAAGTCGACGCGTGCGGCGACGGGGAACTTGCCGCTGTGAGATCGTGACTGGTGACTCGGGACTCGGTGATTGATGTTCGCGCCTTGGCGGCGTACCCTCTGCGGCTATGCACTTGCCTCATTTCATGCGTCGTGTGAACCGCGTCTTTACCAACCCGCTCATGGGCACCTTCGCCTGGCTCGTCCCGCCGTTGGCGGTGGTGCATCACGTCGGGCGCAAGAGTAAGCGATCGTACCGCACCCCGGTGGTCGCCTTCCGCAGCGCCGCGGGCTTCGTGATCCCCATGACCTACGGTCGCGACGTCGACTGGGCCCGCAACATCGTCAGCGCGGGCGAGTGCACGGTCATGCAAATGGGCCAGCGCTTCGTGCTGCACAACCCGCGCATCGTCGGTTTCAAGGCCGCCGAGCCACACCTTCCGGCCATCGCGCGCCCAGCGCTCCGAACCGCAGACTTCCCCGGCTATGTCCTGCTCGATCTCGACACCGGGAAGTCGCGCCGCGCCGGGTCCCCCCGCAGAAGCTGAGTCGATTCCGCGACAGGTAGCTACGTCGCGCGCGACACTTGCTTCGAGGCAGTGCCGCCTGCATGCTTGCGGCCGGAGTTTCCGAGTCGAAGGAGGGTTCTCATGCGTGATGCTCGGTGCGTCGCTGCTGCAATCGTTATGGCTGGTTTCGCGCACGCCGCCGGTGCGTCGACGTGGCACATTGATCCTGCGCACTCCAGTGCGCAGTTCGCCGTGCGCCACATGATGGTATCAACCGTACGCGGCACCCTGGGCAAGGTCGCCGGGGACGTCAACCTCGACGAAGCCGACCTGACCAAGTCCTCAGTCGAGGCGACCGTCGACGCTACCACCATCGACACGCGCGAGCCGAAGCGCGATGGGCATCTGAAGAGCCCCGACTTCTTTGACGTCGCCAAGTACCCCACGATCACGTTCAAGTCGAAGCAGATGGCCAAGGTGAGCGACACGAAGTTTCAGGTCACTGGCGATCTGACCATGCACGGTGCGACGAAGGAAGTCGTGCTCACGGTGGAAGGGATGCCGAAGCCGTTCAAGGACCCGATGGGCAACATGAGGCTCGGCGGTGTCGCTACCACAAGGCTGAACCGCAAGGACTTCGGCATCCAGTGGAACAAGACCTTGGATGGTGGAGGTCTGATGGTCGGCGACGACGTCGATGTGACGATCGACGTCGAGCTGATCGGTAAGCCCTAACGCACAAGGCGCGCGGGGCTGCTCGCCGCTACCTTATCTGAGAGGCGGGCTTCCACGTAACAACGCCGGTCACGAGCACCGGGTCGTCGTCTCCGAGCTGCATCGGCACTTGCCATTGCAGAACATCGCCGCTGCCGCCCGTGGCCGGCCGTGCATGATCGGGATATGCCGCCCGTGGCTCGATCCACGAGAAACGCGGGGCCTGGGCGACGAGCTGCCACTCAGGTGCCGCGGACGCGCCAGTGGTTGCCACCCGCCGACTGCCGCTGCGTGCGCTCTGCCACCATGTGCTGCTACGGACGTTGGCCTCGACCCCGTATCGACCGACGCGGAGAAACGGCTCCCCGCCGGCGCCAAACACCACCAGCGGGCGTGCGCTGGAGCTCTGGACAAGCAGTCCTGGCACGCGCCCCGGCAGCAGCATGACGTGCACGCCCGGGGCGATCTCGGGCGGCGAGGTCAGGTGCGAAGTATACGCGCCAGCCGGCGGCGGCTCGTAGCGAAACGGTCCGGATAGCACCACGTGCACGCCATTCACGCGCAGAGGTACCTTCCAGCGCCCAACCTCCGTGGCGCGAGCGCTCGCGCTCACCTCACGTGGTACATCGATGTGCATCGCGTCCAGACGCGGCTCGAACCAACCAAAGGTCGGTTCGGTGCTGACACGTATCCATCGTGCCGCATCGCCGCGTCCCGCCGATGCGGGCACGACCGCCCCGGGGCTGTAGGTCAGATACCACGCACGTGCCGCGACGTTACCTTCGACACCCTTGGGTCCGATGCGCAGAAACGGCACGCCAGCGTCATCCAAGACTTCCAGGGTGCGACGCGTGGTGTTCTCGATCACCAGTTGCGGGCCAATCGTCTCGTGTACTTCGACGCGCATACCCGACAACGCCCAAGGCAAGCGGCCAAGCTCGGCGCGGACGTTGGCGTTACCACCGCTGTGTGCAGCGGCGGCGCCCGCGGCAGCCAGAACTGCGAGAGTAGCGATGCTGAATGATCGCATGGAAGCGGCCATCGGCTTCTCAGCTTAGTTGGCGCAGGTAGTATCGGCGCCCAAGACGGTGACTGGTTTCGACACCGACGGGCTTGGCCCGCTCGACGTGCCGCGATTGATGAAGAGCATGTACGGACCCGGCGGCACCACAGCGGGCGTAGTCGGCATCTTGACTGTGACGGAGCCGGCGTTCTTGGAAACGATCTTCAGCGACACCGCCCGTTGGTCGCCATCGATCACATGCGTCGCGGCGGTTCGGCGAACGAGAAGGACCCGGCTGATCGAGTTGCCTTGCGGCGTGGCGATGGTGAACGTCTGCCCGACACTCACCTGGGTCGGCGCGCTGGCGATCGTCGGCCGGTCGGAGCGGAAGACATACGGTGGGCTGTAGATCTCGAACGACGGATCGCGACCGTCGTTCGGCGAGAAGCCTGGAATGGTCACACTGAAGAGGAACGCGGTGTTGATCGGCGCGTGCCCGCCGACGAGGACGCGGCCGTCCGGCAGCAACATGGCGGTGTTGTGGTACGAAGCACGGTCGTGTCATGCGTGAACCTCCCTTCAGAGCAGACATTGCACGCCCACCACGATACTCCGGCGGCGGTAGGCCGCGAGTAGGGAATTTCTTTACCGGTCCGACCGCGTCGTTCGTTCGAGGCGGACCTGGACGTCAACTCCAGCCCGGCGGTCTTTCAGTCAGGAGCTCAGTGATCGACGCATAGGCTTCGTTCGCTTCGACGTCTGTGTACTGCTCGTGGAAAAGCCCGTGACACTGCCCGACCAGCTCCAACCATGAGCCGAGGTCAGTGCGAGCCTTGAGGTCGTGAAGCCGCGCTATGAATGCGCTCGATCGTCCGCGCTGACGCGAGTGGATGCCGAGTTCATAGGACCGCTTGAAACGCTCGCGTAGGGTGTCGGCGGCGTAGGTTGTGCTAACGACAACATCACCGGCATCCCCGCCGGGCGCGGCAAGAAAGGTTTCGAGCAGCGCGAAATCGGGGGTCCGCTGATAGGGTGCGAGCAAGTCGCGCTGCTCGCGCAGGAAGAGGCCGTGCGCGACCGCGATGAGCGCGATCGTCGCGGCCTCGTGCCTGCTTTCTCGCAACTGCTGGAATGTCATCCGCACCCTCCCCTCGTGCCGTCGGTAGCGACAGCGGACGCCCTCGAGCACGAACTTACAAAAGGTGTAGTGCGGATTGTAGTCTGGCCGGTGATCGCCGAACGTATGCCAGTGTGCGCGCGGACCGTCGTACCGGAGCGTATACAGCCTGCCCCAACCGTGGCGTCGGATGTCGTTACCGAAGTCCATATCGGGCGAGATGGAGTCGCGAATCTGAACGCGCTGGAAACACTCAGTGCGGTACAACCGGACGCCTTGCACGCGGCCGATGACGGGATCACGCAAATGTCCCGAGACGAGCCCCAACGTGTCGCACATGCGGCCGCGCAACTCGTCCAGGCATGTGTCGTCGAAGCTCATGTCTGCATCGACTTGGACGAAGAACGGCGTCCGCACTTGTGCTGCGCCCGCATTCAGGGCGCGGTGAAAGGGAGAGATACCCCGGACGACGATGGTGTCGGCCACGGGCATGGTCTGCCGCTGCACGCTGGCGATCGCACGATCGGTGTAAGGCTCCCCGATGCTCAAGACGACCGCAGTAATGTCACGCATCGTTCCCCACGCTGTGTGCGACAGGCAGCGGCCACTGCTTGCACGTTCGGCGCGCCATGGTCAAGCCATGGCTTGCAACTACTCCGCCGCTCTGCCATCAGCGAGGTATGACTATCCACCGGTTCACGGCAAAGGCTATCGATGGCAACGAGCGCTCGCTCGGTGAGTATGCAGGCAAGGCGCTGCTTGTGGTGAACGTCGCGTCGCAGTGCGGGCTCACACCACACTACGCCGGCCTGCAAGAGCTGTATGAAAATTTCCGCGACCGCGGGCTCGTGGTGCTGGGATTCCCGTGCAACCAGTTCGGCACGCAGGAACCGGGGACCGAAGCGGAGATCAAGACGTTCTGCGAGACGCGCTACGGCGTGACGTTTCCCATGTTCGCCAAGATCGACGTGAACGGACCGACGCGCCACCCGCTCTACGCCTTCTTGACCGAGCAGCCCACGCAACCCGATGGCCCAGGCGACATCCAGTGGAACTTCGCCAAGTTTCTGATCGATGCTTCGGGCAAGGTGCTCGCGCGGTTCGCGCCGCCGACGAAACCCGTGTCGGACGAGATCGTCAGCGCCGTCGAAAAGACGCTCGCCTAGGGCCTGCGGCCGGCGTCATTTCTATGGCCCGCTCCCCGTCGGGTCGCTCCGGGCTGCCAAGTCCGACCGGCTGTTGGTTTGGTAGTTGCTTCGCAACCCGGCCCTGCTCGCAGCCTATGCGCGGTAGAG
>JBGQHM010000348.1:0-7192 GCA_041497995.1 Binatia bacterium
GCATGGCACCGACGTTCGCACCGAGGTCATCGGCGGCGCCGCAACCTTCGTGACGCTGTCCTACATCATCTTCGTGCAGCCGGCGGTGCTGTCGACCACGGGCATGGATGCGGGAGCGGTGATGACCGCAACGTGTCTGTCATCGGCACTTGCGACGTTGTTGATGGGGCTGTGGGCGCGGTATCCGATCGCTGTGGCGCCGGCGATGGGTCACAACTTCTATTTCGCGTTCATGGTCGCGGGCCCGGTCGCGGCCGGCGGCATGGGCTACCCGTGGCAAGTCGCGCTCGGCGCCAACTGCGTCGCGGGGGTTGCCTTCCTGGTGCTGTCCCTGGTTGGGCTGCGCGAGCGTCTGGTCGAGGCGATTCCCCATTCCCTCAAACATGCGATCGCCGCGGGCATCGGCTTGCTGATTACGCTGGTTGGCTTTGAGTGGGCCGGGCTTGTTCGACCCGCACCCGGCACCTTCATTGCCTTGGGCGACCTGCACCAACCGGTCACGCTCATCGCCACCGGCGGCACGATGCTCACCGCGGCGTTGGCTGCACGTGGCAGCCGCGGCGCCATCCTCATCGGGACGCTCGCCACCGGCTTCGCGGCGGTGCTGCTGGGGGTGATGCCGTACCACGGTCTAGTCGCGGCGCCACCGTCACTTGCGCCGACGTTTGCACAGCTCGACATCGTCGCTGCGTTCCAGCCGCATCTGGTTGCAGTGATCTTCGTGCTGTTCTTCCTCGGACTCTTCGACACGGTAGGCACGTTGGTCGGCGTCGCCGAGCAGGCCGGCTTCCTCGAAGACGGCCGCCTGCCGCGGGCACGTCAAGCAATGGCCACCGACGCGCTTGGCACCATGGTCGGAACCGTATTGGGCACGTCGACGGTCACCGCCTATGTCGAGAGCGCCGCCGGCGTGCAGGCGGGCGCACGCACCGGGCTCGCAAACGTGGTGACGGCGACACTGATGCTCGCTGCGTTGTTCTTCTCGCCGCTGGCGCGCATGGCGGGTGAGGGCGTACACGTCGGCGCGATGACCGTCTACCCGATCGTCGCGCCGGCCTTGATCATGGTGGGCAGCTTCATGATTCGCAGCGTCGCGCGGATCGACTTCGCCGATCCCCCCGCTGCCTTCGCGTCGTTTCTCACCCTGGTCACCATGCCCTTCGCGTTCTCCATCACCGAAGGCATCGCGTTCGGCTTCATCGCATACGCGACGCTGATGCTCGCCGCCGGCCGCGGCCGCGAGGTGCCCGTGCTCCTTTACGTCTTCGCCGTGCTGTTCATGCTGCGATACATTCTGTTGGTCTAGCGATGAGCGAGCGCACACGCGAGAGCGGCAGCGTACGCCTACGCCTTCTCAACTGGGGTGCGCCCGCGTTGATCGTGGTGCTCGTCGCCTTCTGCTTCGCGCCGGTGCTCGGCAACGAGTTCGTGAATTGGGATGACCCCGGTTACTTCCTTGAGAACACCCGGTACCGTGGTCTCTCGTCCACCCACCTGGCGTGGATGTTTACCACTCTGGACTTCAGTCACTACCAACCGCTCACCTGGCTGACGCACGGCCTGGTGTACACCGGTTGGGGGATGGACCCGAGCGGCTACCACCTCGGCAATCTAGCGTTGCACGCCGCCAATGCCGTCCTCTGTTACCTGCTGCTGCTGCAGCTGTTGCGCGTCGCGGGCGGCTCGACGGCCACGCTAGCCGCGACCGTGGGTGCGCTATTTTTTGCGCTGCATCCGTTGCGGGTCGAAGCGGTAGCCTGGGCCACAGAGCGGCAGGAGGTGCTGAGTGCGTGCTTTCTGCTGCTGGCGCTGATCGCTTATCTGCGCATGCAAGAGCAGCAGGTCGGCAGCCGATCACGGCACCTCTGGTATGCCCTGTCGGTAGGGTGGTTCACCCTGTCGCTGCTGTCGAAGGCAGCGGGCATGATGCTGCCCATCGTGCTGCTCGCACTCGACGTGTATCCGTTGCGGCGCTTCGCCACCGTAAGGCGCGGCGCGCGTCTTTGGCTCGTGCTGGAAAAAGTTCCATACGCGCTGGCAGCGACGGCAGCGGCGGTGCTCGCATTCTATGCCAAGCAGAGCTTTTTCATGCGCCCGCTGGCGCAGCACGGAATGACCGAACGGATCATGCAATCGATGTATGGTCTCTGCTTCTACGTCTGGAAGACGGTGCTGCCGGTGCATCTCTCGCCGTTGTATCTGTTGGAACGGCCAATGAACCCGAGCGACCCGGTGTACGTTGCGTGCGCCGCAGCGGTCGTCGCGGTCACCGCGACGCTCGTCGTGCTGCGCCGTCGCTGGCCGTGGGCCTTGCAGGCCTGGGTGTGTTACGTGGTGATCCTATTCCCCGTGATCGGGATCACGCAGAGCGGGCCACAGAAGGTTGCAGACCGGTATACCTATCTTGGGTGTCTGCCGTGGGTCGTGTTGGTGGCGGCAGCCGTACAGCGGACGTGCCAATCCTGGCAGCGTGGACGGCTCAGCAACGCGGCGGCATACGGTGGCGGCGCAGCGCTGGTGGCGGTCTTGGTGACGCTGGGTATGCTCACCACGGCGCAGACCCGCGTGTGGCACGACTCGGTGACACTGTGGGACCGGGCGATTGCGGTCGAGCCGGACAACAACATCGCCTACAACAACCGCGGTACGGGGAAGCAACTCAAGGGGGACGTGAGCGGCGCGCGCGCGGACTACGAAGTGGCGGTTCGTCTGCACCCACTGCACTGGGACGCTCGCGTTAACCGCGCGTGGGCGCGGCGTATGATGGGGGACTTCGATGGTGCCATCGCCGACTACACCGAGCTCATTCGCCGCAGCCCCCGCTATGCGTACGGGTACGATGCCCGCGGGCTCGCGCGTGCGGCCAAGAGTGATTTCGACGGCGCCGTGAGTGACTACCGTACCGCGTTGCGGCTCACCCCACCCGGCGCCGCCTCACGTACAGCGATCGAAGCCCACCTTGCCGCCGCGCAGCGCGCGCACGCGGCGGACGCGTCACCGGCGCACCCATAGGCCGACGACTGACGACTGATGGGGCGTACGTCGAACTGGTGAAGCACTATGGCTCGCACCTCCGCGCCGCGCGTACGAGAGACGCAGCCGTCAGGGAGCTGGGGGTGGCCCGCGTTCATCGGCGTGGCGGTCTTCGTCAGCTTTCTGCCTGTCTTGAGTAACGATTTCGTCAACTGGGATGACCCGTTCTACTTCGCGCAGAACCCGCACTACCGCGGCCTGTCTCCGTCGCATCTGCAGTGGATGTTCACGACGACGTACATGAGCCACTACCAGCCCATCAGCTGGCTGACGCATGCCGTCGTCTACGAGTTCTGGGGCATGGACCCGCGCGGGTATCATTTCGTCAACCTCCTCTTCCACGTCGGCAACGGCGTCCTCCTCTACACGCTGATCATCGCCGTACTGCGGCAGGCATGGGCCGGGAGTGAGCGCATCAACCCACGGAGGTTGACGGTGGCAGCAGCGGTCGGTGCGTTGTTCTTCGCCGTGCATCCGTTGCGTGTCGAAGCAGTCGCGTGGGCGACCGAACGTCAGGAGGTCGTCTGCGGGCTGTTCTTCTTGTTGTCGTTGCTCGCGTACGTCCGGATGTGCGCCGCAGAGCGCGCGGCGCAGCCACGCCGCTTGTGGTACGCGCTGTCTGTGGGCTGCTTTGCCCTGTCGCTGATGTCGAAGGCCGCAGGGCTGACGCTGCCCGTCCTGCTGCTGGTCGCCGACAATTGTCCTCTGCGCCGCCTTGCGACCCCCGAGGGGAGCGTGCGCGGGTCGGTGCTGCTTGAGAAGCTACCGTATCTCGTTCTCACGATCGCGGCGCTCGCAATGGCTAGCTTTGCGAAGGGACGATACGACGTTGTGCCGCTCGCCGAGCATGGACTGTTCGCGCGAAGCATTCAGGCAGGGTACGGGCTGAGCTTTTATCTATGGAAGACACTCGTGCCGCTGAATCTGTCGCCGTTGTACGCGCTGCCACATCCGCTGGACCCGGCTCGACCCGTGTACGTGCTTGGGGCACTGACCACGATCGGCATCACGATCAGCGCGACGCTGGGGCGCCGCCGCTACCCGGCCATCTTGGCAGCTTGGGTCGCTTACATTGTGATCGTCTCACCGTTTCTCGGACTCGTACAAAGCGGGCCGCAGATCGCAGCCGATCGGTACACATATCTCGCATCGCTACCCTGGTCGGTCTTGGTAGCCGCAGTCTTCTACCGATCAGCCCGCATCTGGAAGTCGCGGCCTAGCGCATGGCCCGTCCGCCCCGCAGCGACGGCAGCGCTGGGCGCCACCTTCGTTGTCCTCGCGGTGCTCACCACCGCGCAGACGCGCATCTGGAGGGACTCGCTCACTCTCTGGACGCATGTCTTGAGCGTCGAGCCGGACAACGACTTTGCTTACTTCAATCGCGGCCACGCCCGCCATGTAGCCGGTGACATCCCTAGCGCCCTCGTCGACTACGATCAGTCAATCCGCCTCGATCCGACGCGCAGCAGGTATTACAACAATCGCGGCAGCGCACGCGCCGCCACCGGGGACTTTGATGGAGCGCTCGCTGATTTCGACGAAGCGATTCGCCGTGCACCCGAATTCGCCAGCCCATACAGCAATCGTGGCAATCTGCGACACGCGAAAGGTGACGTCGACGGTGCTCTTGCTGATTACAACGAGGCGATTCGACTCGCGCCAACGTACGCAGATGCGTACGCCAATCGCGCCAAGTTGCGGCAAGCGCGCGGGGACCTGGCCGACGCCGTTGCTGACTACAGCATCGCCCTGCAGTTGACGTCACCCGGCAGCCCGCAGCGCGCGAAGCTGGAAAGCAACCTTCTAGCCGCGCGCCGACTGTTGGCGGCAGGCTCGCAGTGACCGCGCCTTCGCGAGGATGAGTAGCACGACGGGCAACAGCAGGATCACCACGCCATGCCGCTCGCGCGACTCGCCTATGGTGCAGCCGCCGCCGTCCTCGAACGCCGCGGTGGTGCCGCCGTTACTTACTGTCTCCGCTCGCGGTGAGGCTGTCGCGGTCCGCTGCGGCAGCGCGGTGGCGATCGCGGACGGCGTACCGGTGGGCGATGGTGCCGTCTGTGTCGCAGCGGGCTCCGGTGGAGGGCTATGCGGGTCATGCGGGTCATGTCCGATGCCGACCAGAACGGCGCTGCTGCTTTCGGGCGCCGCCGCTATCTGCTGACCCTCGGGCGCACTGAGGACAACCCCGCCAATCGATAGTGGATACACGCCGGTGCGAGCGGTCGGTGCGATGCTGATGGTACAGGTATACAGCGCTGCGCCGTCTTCGATCGGGGCGCTGTTGTCGGTGGAGAAGACGATGGCGCGCATCGCCGTGCAACCGCCGCCGCTACAGCCGCTCGGCAGGAAGGCGAAGGACGCGGCGCCCTTGCCGATGTCCGGGTTCACGCCGCAGTCCGGCCTGCCGTTGGCGAACGCCGCAATCGGCGTGTTGATGCTGTCGAAGCCGATGTCGTTCTGTGTGCCAGCGACGCTCGCACCGGCCGTGACAAGGCGTGCGACCATGAACACATCGTCACCCGGTTGCCCGCGCACCTCATCGACAACAATCGACGGCTGCACGGGCGTCGGCGTCGCCGCCAGCGGTACCACGAAGACCCCGCCTTTGATGCCGATGCTCTCCAGCCGTTGGCCGGATGGATCACTCATCATGACGCCGGTGATGCCCAACGGGTGCTCCACAAACTGCGTGGCATCTTCCGCAATGCTCACCGTGCAGGTGTACAGCGTGGCGCCGTCTGGAATCGGGTCGAGGTTGGACAGGGAAAGAACAAGCGCACGCACTCCCGTGCATGCCGATCCGGAACAACCCGGCGGCTGGAAGCTAAACGCCGTAGCCGCCTTGTCGATGTCCGCGTTCACGCGACAGTCAGGCTTACCATTGGCCGTCGTTGCGACGCGGACGTTGGCGCCGTCGTACTGGAGGTCATTCTGCGTCGAGGCGACGACCGCATCCGCTGCCTGCAGTCGCACGTCTATCAGAATCTGCTCTCCGGGTGCGGCGCTCGCGGAGTTGACAATGATGGCGGGCACGACCGGCGTTGCGGTCGGCGTGGGAGTGCGCGTTGGCCGCGTTCCCGGAACTGTGATGAAGCCATTGCTCCCCGCGGCCGGCAACGGCTGTCCGTCCGGCGACGCCGCAATCACGTGGGCGATGCTCAGCGCCCAATCACCCGGCGCCGCATGTTGAGTCACATTGAATGTGCAGGTGTAGAGCACGGCGCCGTCGGGGATGGGCTCAACGTTGGTGCCGAACACGATGGCGCGCAACCCGGAATATGCGAGACCGAACGCCGTGAGGTCCTTGCCCAACTCAGGATTCACCGCGCAGCCAAGCAGCGACGTCTCGCCTGGGAAGAAGGTGATGTCGTTCTGCACGCCCACCACCGCGAAGCCGGCCGTGTGCAACGTGACGTCGATGGTGACTTGATCACCGGGCTTCCCGGTTGCCGATCCCACGGCCACCGAGACGACGGAGGCAGCGCTAGTCGGCGTCGGTGACTGGCCTTCCGCTTGCCACCGAGGACCGAGCACCAGACCAATGACAATCGCCGCGGGCAGGTGCCATCGCCAGCTCGTGGATACCGGTCGCTGTCGCGTCACGCCGCCCATTGCCGTCCCCCTTTCTGTAGTCGAGACTCTATGCCCGTTGCTTCGCGGGCACCGCGCGGCTCATCACCGCCGGCGTTGGCGTCGGCGGTATCGGCACGTCACTGCACGGATCGGAGGCGCAGAGGGCACACGTCCCAGTCTCCGGATCGCGGTCTGTGGTCGAACACCACGAGAACTCCAGCGGCGATGCGGACAGCCGGGAGAGCGTGCAACACGCGCTACGCAAGGTCCACTCGCCGCTGTCCTTACACGCTGATGAGCCGTGGTAACAGAACCCCTCCGGCGTCGGTGTCGGCGAGGGCTGGCCACAGACGCTGCCGCACCCGCCTGGACAACTCCCCGGGCAGAGCGGCACTTCGCCATCCGTGCAGGGCGGCGGCGTACACACGACCACCGCTGGCGTCGGAGTCGGCGTGGCGCAGATGAATCCGCAGCCGCCGATGCATCCGTCAGGGCACGACCGCACCTCCCCCGGCCCGCACTGCGGCGGCGTGCACACGGGATACGGCGGTGGTGTGGGTGTCGCGCTGACCGTCGGGATCAC
>JBGQHM010000349.1:0-7186 GCA_041497995.1 Binatia bacterium
AACTGATTAAACGGATTGAACGGATTGAACGGATTGAACGGATTGAACGGATTGAACGGATTGAACGGAAGAAGAACCCCCCCAAGATTCTTCTCAATCCGTTTAATCCGCTTAATCCGTTTAATCCGTTGTAAGCAATTTCTTCATCCTAGGAGCTGACCATGGCACCCAAGACCAAAGTGCTCGACTGCGATAGTCACGTCCTCGAACCCGTGGACATCTGGACGAAGTATCTCGACGCCGACTACCGCATCATCGCGCGCTCGGGATTCTGGCATGAGGTCGATGAGCTGGGCGTGCCGGTCACCATCCTGAACGGCAAGCAGGCGAAGGAGATGAACCCGGGGCCGCTCAACCGCCAAGCCATCTGGAAGCCGGGGATGAAGCCCGAGGATATCGGCGCACTCGACCCTACCGTCCGTCACCCCATCACAGCGGGCGCACAGGATCCGCAGGCGCGGCTCAAGGACATGGACGCGATGGGCGTCGACCAGGCGCTCCTCTTCCCGACGCTCTTCGCCGAGTACTTCCCGGTCGTCGACAATCCGGACGCCGCGTTTGCGTTGGCGCGCGCCTACAACGACTGGATCGCCGACTTCTGCAGCGCCGCGCCGCAGCGGCTCTTTCCGGTGGCGGTGCTGCCCATGCAAGACGTCAGCTTCGCGGTGCGCGAGTTGAAGCGTGTGGCGCAGAAAGGCTTCCCCGCCGCCTTCATCCGCCCAGCCTTCGTCAACCAGCGCTTCCCGAACCACGCCTACTACAATCCGCTGTGGAAGCACCTCGAAGACCTCGGCATAGCGGCGTGCATCCATCCGTCGAACGGCAACACCAATCCAGAGTGGACGTCGCAGGGTTCCTACGTGGAACGCGTCGCGGCGAACTTGCGCATCGGTCACAACGTCGCCGAGTCGGTGGCACCGCTGATGGACAACGCGATGTTCCTCAACGCCATCTGCTTCTGTGGGCACATGGAAGAGTATCCGAAGCTCAAGCTGAGCTTCCTGCACTCCGGTGCGTCGTGGGTGCCGCTGGCCCTGGAAAAAGCCGAGACCTACCTCTGGCTGATGAGCAGCACGCAGGACGTCACTCTCGAGCCCGAGCACGTCTTCTTCGAGCGTCCGTCGCTGGTGAGCTTCAACAGCTGGGAGAGCAGCGTGGCGCGGCTCACCGACGTCTTCAAGGACATCGCCGCCTGGGGCTCGCGCTATCCGCACCACGACGCGTCCGACGTCGCCGAGGCGCGCGCGACGTTGCAACAGTGGAAGGTCCCCGACGCCATCGTGACCAACTATCTCGGCGGCAACGCGGCGCGCCACTACGGTATACAGTGACCGCCATGGGCTTCCTGCACTGGTTCATCCTCGTGCCGTTCTACTTCTTCGGTAGTCTCGCGATCCTGCCGCTGTTGATCATCATCGCCCGCCTGCTGCGCTTGAAGGTCTCCATCAACACTCTCGTGGGCACGGCGATCGCGTTGTCGCTCGCAGGCATCATCGTCCCACTGGCGTGCGATTGGATTGACCTCGTGTCGTTCCGCGGCCGCGGAATGCTGGCCTTGGGCGTACTCTCGGTGCTCCTCGCCGCCGTAGATGCGGCGTTAGTGAACGCGCTGCCGCTGCCACTCGAGCGGGAGCTTCGGGAACTCTGACACGTAGGGTGGGCACCGCCCACCGATCGGTCTTGCAGCCGATCCGCAGAACGGTGGGCAGTGCCCACCCTACCCGAGCAACGTCATGGCAATCGCCGCCAGCGCCGGCGCTTCCGGCGCGTAGCGGATGCAGAGCGCCTGGGCGCGCTCGGCGTGGTAGTGCAGCGGATGCTCGATGACGTAGCCGGCGCCGCCGTGCAGGTGGTGCGCGCTCAGTGAGAGCCGCTTGAATGCTTGTCCGACGAACGCTGCGGCCGTCTCCAGCTCACCACCCTGCTCTGTGCCGGCCGCAAGACGCGTGATTGCTTGCCACGCCAGATGGCGACCCGCCGTCAGCGCCGTCGCCATGTCGGCAACCTGATGCTGCACGGCTTGGAAGACCGCGATCTTCTGCCCGAACTGCTCGCGCTCCTTCACATAGGCGACAGTCATGGCCAACACCGCGTCCATGCCGCCAATCATTTCCCCCAACGCCAGCGCCGCTTGCGCGCGCCTGACGCGATCGAACACCTCACCTGCTTGCCCGGCCACGCCGAGGCGATGCGCTATCCGCACACCCGAGTAGTTCACCACTGTTTGTCGCTCGCCATCGAAGGTGCGCAGCACTGTCATACTCGCGGAGTCCGCCGGCACCATCACCAATGACAGGCCACCCGCTTCGCGCGCGGCAACGACGTGCCAATCAGCGGACGCGCCATCGGCAACGTACCATTTCTCGCCGTTGAGGACGGATGTCCCTGCATCCGCACGGATCTCCGTCTTGTAGGCGTGCGGGTCGCGCGCCTGCTGCTCGTCGAAGGCGAGCGCGACGGTCCTTTCACCCCGCGCCAGCGCGGGCAACTCGTTGTGCTGCGGACTCAACTGGCCTACGGCAAACGCACCGCGAATGGCATTGATCACCCGCCGCGGCACCAACCCGCGGGCGCACTCCTCCAGCACGCAGGCAACTTCGACAAGCCCCAGCCCGCTGCCGCCCGCTGCGGCGGGCACCCCGAGCCCGAACCACCCAAGCGCTGCGATGCTGCGCCAGCATGCATCGTCCAGACCGCGCCGTTCCTTCTCCCACGCCGCGAGACGCTCCGGCGTGATCTGTTCATCGCAGAAGCGGCGCACCGCGTCCTTGAGTTCCTGCTGCTCTGTGGTCGGGCTCAAATGCATAGACAGCGTCCAACGTTCAAAGTCCAACGTCCAACGTCCAAAGCGTTCGAAGCCCGTCTGGCCCATGGCCTTGGACCTTGGACCTTGGACTTTGGACGTTGAACTCCATTCCTCACTTCCTCGGCAATCCGCAGCCCAGCATGGCGATGATGTTGCGTTGCACTTCGTTGGTGCCGCCGCCGAAGGCGAGCAGCGGGGCGGTGCGATACAACCACTGCAGGCGGCCGTGCATCGGGGCGCGTGGCTCGTCTGGATGCAGCTGTCCCGCCATCCCGAGGATCTCCGAGCCGACGTCGGCGACGCGTTGCGCCAGCTCGCTGACGAAGATCTTCGCCATCGACGACTCCGCCGCCGGGACGCGGCCTTGATCCAACGCCCACGCCGTTTCGAGTCCCAACATGCGCGCCGCCTCGATGTCGACGGCGAGGCGTGCGAGCCGTTCACGCACCCATGGATTCGCACGCAGCGGCTGGCCATCAAACTCGATCTCACGCACCAGCGCCACGAGCTCGCGGAAGTAGCGTCGGGTCATCGCCACGGAGCCGATGCTCAAGCGTTCGAAGTTGAGCGCCATGGCCGCGTAGTAGAAGCCCATGCCGCGTTCGCCGATCAGGTGGTCGCGCGGCACCCGCACGTTGTCGAGGAACAGCGCGTTGGTCCGTAGCCCCGGCCACACGTAGATGCCTTGGACGGTCACGCCCGGCGCGTCCATCGGCACGATCATCATCGAGATGCCCTTGTGCTTGGGCGCGTCGGGCTCGGTGCGCACGGCCAGCCAGTTGTAGTTCGAGGTGTGCGCCATGGTGTTCCACATCTTCTGGCCGTTGATGACCCAGTGATCGCCGTCGAGCACTGCTCGGGTGCGCAGCGCGGCGAGATCGGTACCGGCCTCGGGCTCGGAGTAGCCGAGTGCGAACTCGACTTCGGCGGCCTTGATGCGTGGCAGCCAATGCTGCTTCTGGTCCTCACTCCCGATGCGCATGATCGTCGGCGCGACGGAGGTCACGGTTAACGGCAGCATCGGCGCGCCAGCCCCTTCGAGCTCGTCCACAAACATCCACTGCTCGATCGCCGAGCGCCCGAGGCCGCCGTACTCCTTCGGCCATGGCAGACCCCACCAGCCGCGGTCGCGCAGCTTGAGAATGAACTCGCGCGCCAGCGGCCCCTGCCCCTCGTTCCCCGACTCGCGCAGCTCGTCCAGCAGCGGCGGCGTGAGGTGGTCGCGGACAAACACGCGCACTTCGTCGCGCCACGCAAGCTGTTCGGGTGTGAAATCGTAGCGCATCTACTTGGCGCGCCGAATGTTGAATGGTGAATTGTGAATGGTGAATTTCGGAGGCTGCCAACGCACCTCCTCCTTTCCGTCATTCACCATTAAGCATTCACCATTCAGCATTGTGGCTACTGCCACTTTCGCAGCTCCCGGCGGGCGATGGTCATCTTGTGCACCTCGTCCGGGCCGTCGGCCAGGCGCATCGCGCGGCCGTCGCGCCACATGCGCGCGATCGGCGTGTCATCGGAGACGCCCATCGCGCCGAATGTCTGGATGGCGCGGTCGAGGACGGTCATCATCATGTTTGCGGCGATCACCTTGATCATGGCGATCTCCTGCCGCGCTTCCTTCTTGCCGACGTTGTCCATCTTCCAGGCGGCGTGCAGGACCATGAGACGCGCCGAGTCGATCTCCATGCGTGACTCGGCTACCCAATTCTGGATGACGCTCTTCTCCGCCAGCAGGCTGCCGTGCGTGTAGCGTGTGTTGGCGCGCTTGCACATGAGCTCCATGGCGCGCTCCGCCGCACCAATGCAGCGCATGCAGTGGTGGATGCGTCCCGGCCCCAAGCGCGCCTGCGCAATCGCGAAGCCGCCACCCTCGACGCCGAGCAGGTTGGTCGCGGGCACGCGGCAATCCTCGTAGCGGATCTCGCAGTGGCCCCCACCACCGGTGTGGCCCATCACCGATACCGCCCGAATCAGGTTAAATCCCGGCGCGTCGGTCGGGACGATGATCATGCTGGCGCGGCGGTGCGGCGGCGCGTCGGGATCCGTGACCACCATGGCGATGGCGAACGATGCGCCGTACGCACCCGACGTGAACCACTTGTGTCCGTTGATCACGTAGTGATCGCCGTCACGCACCGCGCGCGTGCGCAGGAGCGTCGGATCGGAGCCGGCGGTTTCCGGCTCGGTCATGGAGAAGCAGCTGCGCATCTCGCCGGCCAGCATGGGATCGAGCCAGCGCTTCTTCTGCTCCGGCGTGCCGAACTCGGCGAGGATCTCCATGTTGCCGGTGTCCGGCGCGGCGCAGTTGAAGATGCGCGACGCAATGTAGCTGCGGCCCATGATCTCGCACAGCGTGGCGTACTCCCAGTTCTTCAGACCAGCGCCGTACTCCTCGTCCGGTAGGAAGAGGTTCCACAACCCTTGGGCCTTCGCCTTCTTCTTCAACTCTTTGACGATCGGCGGCTCCAAGTGCTCGTCACCCGAGGCGTGTACCTGTTCGGTGGCGACCTTCTCGGCCGGATAGACGTGCTCGTCCATGAAGGCGATTAAACGATTGCGCAAGTCTTCAACCTTGGGTGTCACTGAAAAATCCATCGATCCTCCGTCTCGCTAGGGTGGTCTTTGCTTACCTCAGATGCTGCTGAATGCAAATGGTGGCTAGCTTCGCGGAGCCCGATTGCAACCGCCGCGAAAGCGCAGTACGAAGCGTGCACCGCCGACTACGGAGCAGGAACGAGTCACGCCATGCGCAAGCAAAAGTTCTGGGGATGGGGTTGGGAGGACGAAGGTCCGACAGCGGAACAGCAGCAACGTATCGCCCAACTGTTGGCGGCCCGCTTCGGCGTGACCGATATCACCATCGACGCGCCGCCGCGTCTCGAGGAGATCACACTGCGCGCGCCGCGCCTCTCCCCTCCTCCGCAGATCTCCGGCATCTGTTCCACCGACCCGTATGACCGCGCCGCACACTCATACGGCAAGTCGTTCCGCGATGTCGTGCGCGCGTTTCGCCGCCAGTACGCGAACCCGCCCGACATCGTCGCCTTCCCGCGCAATGAGAGCGGCATCGTCGCGCTGCTCGACTGGTGTGCCAGTGCGCGCGCGGCGGCCATTCCTTATGGTGGGGGATCGAGCGTTGTAGGTGGCGTCGAGCCACCCGCCAACGATGCCTACCGCGGTGCGGTGTCGATCGACCTGCGTCACCTCAACCGCGTTGTCGAAGTCGACCGCACCTCGCGCGCCGCACGCATCCAGGCAGGCGTGTACGGGCCGGCGCTCGAAGAGCAACTAAAGCCACACGGCTACACGCTGCGGCACTTTCCGCAGTCGTTCGAGTTCTCCTCGCTCGGCGGCTGGATTGCCACCCGCTCCGGTGGCCACTTCGCCACGCTCTACACCCACATCGACGACTTCGTAGAATCACTGCGGGTGGTCACGCCGACGGGCGTCGTCGAGTCGCGGCGCCTACCAGGCTCCGGCGCCGGCCCGAGCCCCGACCGCATGTTCATCGGCTCCGAAGGAACCCTCGGGATCATCACTGAAGCGTGGATGCGTTTGCAGAATCGGCCGACGTTCCGCAACTCGGTGTCCATAACGTTCACCGACTTCAACGCAGCAGTCGCTGCCACCCGCGCGATCAGCCAAGCCGGGCTCTATCCTTCCAACTGCCGCCTGCTCGATGCCGGCGAAGCGATGACCGCCGGTGCGGGTACCGGCAGCGACTCAGTGCTGATCGTCGCCTTCGAATCCGCCGATCACTCACTTGATGCGTGGATGGCGCGCGCCCTCGAATGCTGCCGCGACCACGGCGGCACGGTTCCGGAAGGTGCTGGCAAGACGCGCACGGACCAAGACGCCTCACGCGAGGGCGCTGCCGGTGCCTGGCGGCAGTCGTTCCTGTCGGCGCCGTACCTGCGTGACGCGCTGGTGGCGATGGGCATGATCAGCGAGACGTTCGAGACGGCGATCACGTGGGACCGCTTTGCCGCCTTCCATGCCGGCGTGATGGAAGCTGCACAAGACGCTGTACGTCGTGTCTGCGGAGCGGGACAGGTGACATGCCGCTTCACGCACGTGTACCCCGACGGCCCGGCGCCCTACTACAGCATCATCGCGCCGGCGAAGAAGGGCAGTCAGATCGAGCAGTGGGCGGAGATCAAGTCGGCGGCCTCGGAAACTCTCCTGCGACTGGGCGGCACGATCACCCACCACCACGCCGTCGGACGGGATCATCGCTCGTGGTACGACCGCCAGCGCCCCGAGGGCTTCGCGCGCGCCTTCGCCGCCGCCAAGGCGGTACTCGACCCGGCCGGGATACTGAACCCCGGCGTGCTGATCGGTCCAAACTAATCACCCCCGCGATGAGACCCTGGACCA
>JBGQHM010000350.1:0-7182 GCA_041497995.1 Binatia bacterium
GGCGCGGCGCAGAAAGACGGGACAGCGCACGGCGCGCGAGAACATCACCGACCTCTGCGATCCGGGAACCTTTGTGGAGTACGGCGCGCTGCAGGTTGCCGCGCAGCGGCAACGGCGCTCGATAGACGATCTGATCGAGCGCACGCCGGCTGACGGGTTGGTTGCCGGCATCGGCCGCGTGAACGGCGATCTCTTCGAAGCCGCCAAGGCACAGTGCGCTGTGCTGTCCTACGACTACACCGTGCTGGCAGGCACCCAGGGTTTCCAGAACCACCGCAAGAAAGACCGGATGTTCGAGCTAGCCGAGCGCCTGCGCATGCCCGTGGTGTTCTTCACCGAGGGCGGCGGCGGACGCCCAGGTGATACCGATGCGCCCGGCGTTGCCGGACTCGACTGCATGGCGTTTTATTTCTTCGGCAAGCTCAGCGGGCTGGTACCGCTGATTGGTATCAACTCCGGCCGCTGCTTCGCCGGCAATGCCGCGTTGCTCGGCTGCTGCGACGTGGTGATCGCGACGCAGAACTCGAACATCGGCATGGGCGGACCGGCGATGATCGAAGGCGGCGGGCTGGGCGTCTTCCGTCCGGAAGAGGTTGGCCCGATGTCGGTTCAGGTGCCCAACGGCGTCGTCGACATCGCGGTGACGGACGAGGCAGAAGCGGTGCGCGTTGCCAAGCAATACCTCTCGTACTTCCAGGGGCCGATCACGCAGTGGGAGTGCGCGGACCAACGCGTACTGCGCGGCGTCATCCCCGAGAATCGGCTGCGAGTGTACGACGTGCGGTTGGTCATCGAGACACTCGCGGACTCCGGCTCCGTCCTCGAGCTGCGCCGGCACTTCGGCCTCGGCATGATCACCGCGTTGGTACGCATCGAGGGCCGTCCATTGGGCGTGATCGCAAACAATCCAAAGCACCTCGCCGGCGCCATCGACAGCGCCGGCGCCGACAAGGCCGCGCGCTTCATGCAGCTCTGCGACGCCTTCGACATCCCCATCCTATCGCTCTGCGACACCCCAGGGATCATGGTTGGACCGGAGGTTGAGACGACGGCGCTGGTCCGCCACGCCTGCCGGATGTTCGTAACGGGTGCGAGCGTGAACGTGCCGTTCTGCACCATCATCTTACGCAAGGGCTACGGCCTGGGCGCGCAAGCCATGGCCGGCGGCAGCTTCAAAGCCCCGCTGTTCACCGTCGCCTGGCCCACCAGCGAGTTCGGCGGCATGGGCCTCGAAGGCGCGGTGAAGCTCGGCTTCCGCAAAGAGCTGGCCGCAGTCGAAGATCCAGCGGAGCGCAAGCAGCTCTTCGAGCACATGGTCGCCCGCGCCTACGAGCACGGCAAAGGCCTGAACATGGCCTCGCACTTCGAGATCGACGATGTGATTGATCCAGCCGACTCGCGCTACTGGGTAACCAACGCTCTACGTTCGTCGCCACCGCCGGCGTCGCGAATCCACAAGAAGCGGCCGTGCGTTGACACGTGGTAAATGCGCGAGGCGCGCCCACATGCTCGTTGGTCGGAGGCGCGCCTCGCTAGCAGCCTGCTATGGCGGACTTGGAAGCCTGCAGCGACCCAACGGGGAGCGGGCCATAGAAATGACGCTGGCCGCAGGCCCTAGCGCTTGAACTTCAGTAACAGGTCGAGTATCCGGCCATGCCGCCGCCCGTATGGCGGATAGAAGAAGTGCAGGAGCGACAGCCGCGGGTTGGTGAACACCGGCCGCAGCTTACTGAACTCCAGGAAGCCCTCGTGGCCGTGGTACTGGCCCATGCCGCTCGCGCCGATGCCGCCGAACGGCAGGTCGTGCTGCGCGACGTGCAACACGACGTTGTTGATGGTGACGCCGCCGGAGATCGTGCCGTACAGCAGCTTCTGCTCGCGCGCCTTGTCGTTGGTGAAGAAATAGAAGCCCAGCGGGCGGTCCTTGGCGTTGACGTAGGCGATCACCTCGTCGAGGTCCCGGTAGGTCTTCACTGGCAGCAGCGGTCCAAAGATCTCCTCCTGCATGATGGTCATGTCGTCAGTTGGATCGAGGACGAGGTGCGGCGGGATCTTGCGCAACAGATCGTTGAACGTCGCTCCTGGCACCAGCGGCACCACCTGCGCCCCCTTGTGCTGCGCGTCTTCGAGGGTCGCCCGCAACCGTCGGTAGGACTTCTCGTCGATGATCGAGGTGTAGCTGCGGTCGTTGGTGTCCGGGTAGCGCTTCGCCATGATGCGCTTGGCTGCCTCGACGAACTGATCGCGCTTGCCTGCGGAGACGAAGAGGTAGTCCGGTGCCAAGCACGTCTGCCCGGCATTGATGTATTTCCCGTAGAGGATGCGCGAGGCTGCCTCGGCGACGTCGAAGTCGTCGCAGATGATCGTTGGTGACTTGCCTCCCAGCTCGAGCGTGACCGGTGTCAGGTTCTCCGCCGCCGACCGCATCACCGTGCGGCCGGCGTCCGCCGACCCCGTGAAGATGATGTGGTCGAATGGCAGTGTCGAGAAGTCCTGGGCGCGCACGCCGGGCAGGATCGCGACGGTGTCTTCCGGAAACTGCTCGCGGAACTTCTCATGCAGCAGCCGACACAGGGTCTGCGAGTTGCTCGCCATCTTGATCATCGCACGGTTGCCGGCCGCGAGGACGCTGGTCAGGGGGCTGACGGTCAGGAAGAGCGGATAGTTCCACGGCGACACGACACCGACGACTCCCTTGGGCTGCGGTATTACTTGGTTCGAGGCGGTGGCGAACAACGCCGACACATGCCGGCGCTGCGGCTTCATCCACTTCGTGAGCTTCTTGCGCGTGTGCCGAATGCCGTCTACGCAGGTGAAGAGCTCGAGCATCTTCGATTCCTCGGCGCACCGATGCCCGAAGTCTTTGTTGATCGCGTCGGCAATGGCGTCGACGTTGTCCACCAGAATACGTTCGAGCCTGGTCAGGTTCTCCCGGCGCTCTTCGAGGCTGGGGTAGGGGTGGCTGAGGTAGCTCTGGCGCTGTAGCGCGAAGATGCGCTGCGCCTCGTTCTCGACGACGTCGAGCCGCCGTAGTTGCGCTGTCTGGGCCATGATGTCCTCCGTGGGTCGGCGCGCTTGGGCGCGCCGACAGTGGACGTGATTCTTGCGCGCTCGCTGGATTGAGGCAAGAGGCGGGAGTGGGATTGGTGCGAGCGTGAGCGTACGGTCCTTCACCATCGTCCGGCGCAAGGGCTACGGCCTCGGCGCGCAAGCGATGGCCGGCGGCAGCTTCGAAGCCCCGCTGTTCACCGTGGCCTGGCCCACCAGCGAGTTCGGCGGCATGGGTCTGGAGGGTGCAGTGAAGCTCGGCTTCCGCAAAGAGCTGGCCGCAATCGAAGATCCAGCGGAACGCAAGCAGCTCTTCGACCACATGGTCGCCCGCGCCTACGAGCACGGCAAAGGCCTGAACATGGCCTCGCACTTCGAGATCGACGATGTGATCGATCCGGCGGAGTCGCGGCGGTGGATCTTGAGTCTGCTGCGGTCGGTCCTGCCAGCAGCGCCGCGAATGCACAAGAAGCGGCCGTGCGTCGATACGTGGTGAGGAAGAGACATAGGTAATCCGTCAAGTGTGCCCCCGGCGAGCTTGAGGATCGCGGTGCGCGTGTGCGATACCATCCCGAAGCGGCGTCTGCCTAGAAGTCGTCTCTTTCCTCGCGAATTCTGGCGTCTTCGATGGCGCGACCCAGCCAAGCAATCTGCCGGTCGATCCATGCGCGGACATTGGGATTCGTCTCTCGTTCGCGAATGGCTAGTAGACCATCTTTCTCGTGTTGGTAGTGCCCGCTCGCAGGACCTGACCAACTACCTGACGAGTAGTTTGCACTGAAGGATTGCTGGACATCCTCACGGTGGCCGTATCGAGCCAGCACCTCACGGGACAGCGAGGGCGTACCTTCTACCCCTAGGTCCTTGGGTACAAACCGAGCAAGATACCAGGCCCGGTTGTCCACATCCTCGTTCACCCATTGCCAAATCAGGTCGAGCGGGAACAGCTGGAGGGCGCTGCTCAGCCAATCACTCACGTGAAGGCCATGCCCGTCCGGGTCATTGAGAACACGTATTACAGATTTCCACACTTCGATCGGGTCCCGTTGTGCGATCGTTGTGAGCACCTCATATCCGTTCGGGTGCCAGCGAAGCCCGCCAAAGATGCCATCTCGGTCCTCCAGATGGTTCAATATATGGTCCGCAAGCAGAGCTGCCTTACCTGGGAATTTCTCCGCGTAAGCATGCGCGATCTGCTGCCAGTGGAACTCGTCCATGCTCGAAGAGCCTGGAGACGCGACCGCGAGGAGAGGGTGCGTCAGAAGTTCGAAAGTAAGGCTCTCCGGGAGGGATTGGGCTGCGCCCGCGTGCAGGTAGTAGAAGTGATGAAGATCGAGGGCAATCCGAACACTCTGTGGGTCGTTGCTTGACAGGAGAAGGCGCATCCAGCCTTCAAACACGGCTTCCGAAAGATGCTTGATTACGCTTCCATATCCAAACATCTGGAAGGCTGACTCTGGTACGCATCCCTTTTCTGCGAGTCGAAGGATCCGGATAGCCGCTCGATCTGACATGCCCGAACGCCACGTGAGCTCTGGGACAAGAGTGTCACAGGCTTGTTCCTTCACGAGCCGGTCAAGTTCCGTTTCCCATCTCTCGGCGTCCCGTTCGAAGAGAGCGTGGAAGTAGCCGCCGATGAAGAAACCATTGCGGGTCTCTCCCGCGTCTCGCCAGGCGCTAAGTATTCCTTGGAGGACGCGCACGTCGGCGTCTAGCTTTCCAAGCTCGTAGCCAAAGCGAAAGCCATTCTCGGCTTCGGATGTGACAAGCCACTGAAGCTCTCCGCACAACGCGTTGTTGTTGGACAACGCCTCTTGAGCGAGTTGTCCGAGCGGCTCGCGTACCGGGTCGCTGCCCTGGTTTGCAGCTAGCTGATCTTCAAGCAAAGACATACCGACGTATCGTTTGAGACGCGTCGAGAAGCTGGTTCCGACGAGAGCGCTGTGGAACTCGACGAGGTCCCGACGGATTTCGCTCGGGAGCTGGTCGCGCGCATAGCGCAGCAAGCTGATTACCTCAGCCAAAACGGACTTGTGGTAACTCGGGAACTGGGCAGCGATGTGTTTGAGCGTGCCCAGAACCATTTCAGAGAGCGATGGGATTTGAATCAATCCAGTTGCTCTCCTCACAATGATGCCGAGGGCCTCACGCTGCGCTTCTTCAGAGAAATTTGAGAACTGGCGTTCGAGGAGCTTCCACACTGCACGATATGCGTCGAAGAGTTCGCCGTAGGTCTTGGGCGTCCAGCGCTCTGTGTCGGACCGCAAGCTGTCACGCTCCAACCCGACCGACCTTGTGAAGCTGTGCACCTCCAGTGCGTGATCACACGCCTTGAGCGCAATGCGGCTTTGAAGCGGAGAGTTTGACTCGAGCGCGGCTCTGAGTATTGGAAACCGCTCTTGTGGTGGGGCTTCGCTTGAAGCGACAGGGCCCCAAGCTGGGGAGAAGAGCTCGGCGAAGATGCCCGTCGCGTTGTTCGCCCACGATTCGTTCTCAGCTTCGGCAAGCCGAAGGATAAGCTCGGCGGCGTCTCCGAATAGTTTGCGGTGGAGCGCTATCCAGCGGAGCGCTTCCAGCACCGCACGGCGTCCACCTTGGAATTTCAGTAGCTCGTCCCTGTCCCATGATTCCATGACCCTCTTGAGACAGGCGAGTGCCGCCGCAGGATCGGCAACCGAGAGCGTCTGCAGGAACTTGGCGCCACTTTCTGTGTCAAGGTACTCCTCGTTGTCGAATAACCCTCCAGGAGCTAGGAGTTGGCAAACGATCTTCCTGGCCGCCCCGGACGCGGACGCATACAGGAACATCTCTTGGAACCATTCCTGAAGACGCCGGCTCAGCTTCGACGCAATATCGACCAGACCAATCACTTCGCCAAAGTGGTCCCACCAGTCGAGCCAGAGCCGCACATGAAGAGCCTTTGGGGTAATGTAGAGGGTGTGCTCGCCCTGCAGGATCTTGCGCTTCCTCAACTCGCCTATGATCTCGACAAAGGCGGGCCAGGTTAGAGTGGGATCGACTCCTTGAAGGAGCGCAAGAAGACACCGGGCTTCATCCGCGACAGGACCGGAAAATCCGAAGCGTTTGAAGAGTGCAATGTGCTGAAGGATAGTCTCCCGCCGACGGACGCGGTCGCTGCCTGGGTCGTGAGGCCCGGCGACATAACGCTGCCAGACCCGCACGTTGTCCGGCTCGCGGAACAGATCTTGGGGGTTTTCTTTCAGGTTCCTGCCGATGACGTGCGCTACGCGCGGAGAGCCGCCACAGTACTCGGCCCATCGACCCGCTTGATCCAAAGGAACGCCGTACCGTTGGAGGATCATCTTGACCCGTTCCGTATCCAGGAGGGGCGCCTCAAGATAGGTGATGTTTCCGGAAGTCTCCTCGCGCTCGCTGTAGATAGTGACGATTTTGATGCGGCAACCCCGATTCTTGAATTTGTTCCAGATGTAGGATCGGGTGTCAGGATCGCACTCGTCGAGTATCAGGATCGCTTCAAAGTCGTTGTCGTCGCGCAGGAGTTCATTCATCAAATCGCCGTCGCGGAACTTGATGGCACCGCTGCAGTAAATCACCAGGGGAGCCAAGTCGGGCTCGCGGGCCGCCTCTAGAACGAGGCGTGTCTTCCCCACCCCAGGTTCACCCCACACCCGCACATGAGCTGCTTGGCTGTTGTCGCGAAGCCCTGATCGAAGTGCTTGCGTGAAGCCGACCTGCGCCTGCCCGGATTCGAAGGGAAGGGCCATCTCCGCATCACGCGACCAGCTCGCGTGTGTTTGAAAGACCAGATGGCCGCGACCCGTTGCGCGTAGCCCCAAAGAGGGGAACCGCCGTAAGAAGCCGGCAATCTTGTGTTGCACCCAAACGTCTACCCGCGCGTTTGCGTAGCTCGAGTCGATCTCTTCGAGGCGCCCCCGAAACGCCTCAGCGTATTCGCCGTCGATGCGTTCGGGGTCGTCCCACCCGAAGAGCACGACGATCAGTGTGCCGCCTTGGTCAAGACCGGTCTTGATTCGGGGAAGGAGTTCGTGCGTTCCTTTTCGGAAGAGGATGCTCCCCACATCGTTCCTTTTTCGAGGAGAGATCTTCCCCGTCTTGATCTGATAACGCGTGAGGCCCTGCTTGATCAGTCCC
>JBGQHM010000351.1:0-7169 GCA_041497995.1 Binatia bacterium
GTGCATGCGGACGCGGACGGAAAGGTTGTTGGTTGTTCGTTGTTAGGGAAGAAAGCGCCCGGGGAGAATGTCCTTCTTCACCTAACAACCTAACAACCAACAACCTAACAACCTCAACAATCGCGAGACCAGCCCGCACCGCACGCTCGGGGTCGTCCTCCCGTGCAACGGGCCAGCCGAAGTAGATGAGCAGCCCGTCGCCGAGGTTCTTGGCGACGTGGCCGCCGAACTTTTCGACGGCCTCGGTTGCGGCCCGTTGGTAACGCGAAATGACGTCGCGCCACTCCTCGGCATCGAGCTGCTGCGACAGCGGGGTCGAGCCGACCAGTTCGCAGAACAGCACTGTCAGCTGGCGGCGCTCGCCTTGGGGATGGGTGTCGGGTGTGAGGTGTCAGCACCCGACACCCGATCCCCGACCCCCGCACTTCCGCTCCGCACTGGCCGCAGAACTTCGCTTGTGGCTTCAGCTCGTGACCACAGCTCGGACACAGACGGGCCAGTTTCGCGCCGCACGACTCGCAGAAGCGGAGGCCAGCGTCGTTGTGCGCCCGACGGTCACCGCCAGGTGAGACGGCGCCTACACGACCTGCACCTCGCGTTGCTCGAACAAGTGGTCGAGCCACAGCGAGGTGAGTTTCTCCGCTGCTGAGTTCTGACGGAGGCGCTGGTGGAGAAAGTGGAAGTCGACGCAGTCGAGCGGTTGGTCTTGGTTGAAGCAACTGAAGACCAGTGACTCGCGGCCGGTCGCCGGGTCGACGTGGCGCTGCAGGCACTGCGAGCACACTTCCTTGAGCATGCACTGCATCGGCGAGTTGATCGAGCCGATGGCGACGTGCTGGGCACTCAGCAGGTCGCGCAGCACACCGTGGCGTGCCTCCCGTACCGCGTCCATCATGCGGTCCGAGCCGATGCAGATGAGTCGATCGACGTCCTGTAAGCGGATCGGCGTGTCACCGAGTGCGCCGCGGGCGTAGCGACCCATTGCCTGCACGATGTTACCGACGACGCTGCGGTCTTGCGGCCGATGTGCGGCAATGGCAGAGCCCTCGTCGACGCTCCATACGACCAGGTCGCACGCGTCTTCGATATAGCGGCGCTTGAAGAGGTCTCCCGCGTGCTTGTAGCCGGCGAAGTAGATCACGCGGTTGCCGCGTACTTTCATGGCTGCGGCGATCGAGAACAACACGGCGTTGCCCAAACCGCCGCCGGCGAGCAATACCGTCTTGAACTCCGGGATCTCCGTGGGTGTACCGGTCGGGCCCATCAGCACGATTTCCTCGCCCGGCTCCAGCATGGCGCACAGTCGGGACGAGCCGCCCATCTCCAATACAATGAGCGAGATCAGACCGCGCGCCGGATCGGTCCATGCTCCGGTGAGCGCCAGGCCTTCCATCGTCAAACGGATGCCCTCGACCGTGTCGGCGGTGCCTTCGTAGTTCTGCAGGCGATAGAACTGCCCCGGACGAAAGTTCCGCGCCGCCATCGGCGCGCGCACGATGACCTCGACGATACGGTCGGCGAGGCGGATCGCGTCCACCACCACGGCGCGCAGCCCTTCCTCGAGGACTTCGGCGAAGCGCACCCAGGCGTTCTCGCGCTCTGCCTGTTCTTCGAGATCTTGTGCAGCCACGTCGCGCTCGAACAGTCGCAGGATCTCGCGATAGCCGAGCCGCGCCGACGCCATGGCTTTCACGACGTTGCCGGCGAACACCGGATGCGCGTCGCCGTAAAATGAGATGAAGCGCCCGTGCTTCTCGTACGACGTGAAGAAGCCGGCGCCATTCCCTACCGGCTCGACATGGAATGCGCCGTCCGGTCCAGCTGCCGCGCGATGCATCGCGAAGAACGCCTGCTTGTCGTCGAGCACGATGGTGCCCGGATGCTCCCTCTCGTATACCACGTTCGGATTCGTACCGGCCGCAACCATCACGGCGCGTGCGGGAAGGTCCACCTTCTCACCGGTGTCTTTCCACTTGCCGTCGACGAGTGCCATGCGCGCGCACTGCAACGTGCGGACGTGATCGAACTCGTCGAGCAGGCAGGCTGTCGGGTTCATGCACTCAACAAAGCCGATACCTTCTTCGAGCGACTTGATGACCTCCTCATGATTCAACCGATACGCCGGCGAGTCCTGCAAACGCTTGCGGTAGACGATGGTGACGCCACCCCACGACCGCACCAGGCGCGCGAAGTCCGGTGGTCGCGCGGCGGCCTGCGCCGCCGCGCGCTCCGCTTGCACCATACGGCCGTGGTCGAGCCACGTATGCACGGTCTGTGTCTCCTCGGCGTCGAGGCCCGCCCAGATCGCTGCTTCACCAATGCGCCGCTTCAGTCGCTCGTAGCGTTCCAGTTCCTTCTCGACCTGCGTGACATAGTACGCTTGCAGCTCCGTGGCGGTATCGATGGCCGTGAGGCCGCCGCCGACCACCACCGCAGGGAGCTCGACCTGCAGGTTGGTGAGCGAGTTGCGGCGATAGGCTCCCTGCCCTTGCAGACCCATCAAGAAATCGGACGCCATGCGCACACCGCGCGCCAGGTTGTTCTGCATCGAGACGATGGTCGGTCGGCCGGCGCCTGCGGTGACGGCGATGTGATCGAATCCTAAGCTCCATGCATCGTCGATGGTCAGCGTCCCGCCGAACCGCACGCCGTCGAGCAGGCGGAACTTCTTGCGCCGCATGAGCAGGATATAGTTGATGTCGAGAAAATTCTTGTCCCAGCGTACCGTGATGCCGTACTCCGCGACACCGCCGAAGCCGAGCGTCGGTCGTTCGGAGAGCGGGCCGACGACCTCCGTCACGTCGCGGATCGGGCGCGGGACGCGTCGCTTGGCGCCGCGCAGCGATGGTGCGAGCGGCTCGACCTTGAGCCCCTCGATGCCGACGACGCCGAAGCCTTCATTGAGCAGGTGCTGCGCCAGCGTGTAGCCCGCGGGTCCCATGCCGACGACCAGGACGTTCTTGCCGTTGTATCGCAACGGATAAGGACGGCGCGCATTGAGCGGATTCCAACGCGCCAGCAACGAGACGATCTCAAACCCGTACGGCAAGTGCAGAACGTCGGTGAGGATGCCCGTTTCGATTTGCGGGATGTTCACCGGATCCTGTTTCTGGAAGATGCATGACTTCATACAGTCGTTGCAGATGCGGTGTCCGGTGCCGGCCACCATCGGGTTGTCGATCATGATGACCGCCAGCGCCCCGACCGGATGGCCGTCCCGGTACAACTGGATCATCTCCGAGATCTTCTCGTCGAGCGGGCAACCTTCCAGCGTGATGCCGAGCGGGTTCGTCTGTACTGCCCCGTCTTTGTCATGCAGTCCGGTCGAGCAGGAGTCGCGGCCGCGATCGTGACAGGTCAGGCAGTAGTGTGCTTCACGCAGATTCTCGCGTGGCGTGTAGCGCGGGTCGGTGAGGTTGAAGCCGTCGCGATGGCGGCGCGTCTCCGGCGGGCCCATGAAGAGCTCGGGGAGATCGCGTCGCGGCCGGATGTGTGGAACGAGGTCGTCGAAGTCGACCTTGTGCGGCACATGAAAGCAGGTGAACTGCCGGCGCCGCTGCGCCAGCGCCGGGTGAAAGGCAAGAGCCGTCACCCACGCTTCAACGGCACTGAGCTGCGCCTTCGCGGTCGCAGCGTGCGTTTGGGCGATGGTGGCTTGGAGTGTCGTGGTGATCACCGCCAGCTCGCGCTCCGGGTCGGCCGTGAGTGCCGCATCCGGCATCAATGCGTTCACTACTTCGCGGTAGGCGAATTCCAGCTCGACCGGGTCCAGCTGCGCGAGCATGCTCTCCGAGGGCGCACTCTTCAGAATCTGCCGTTCGATGAATTGGCGTTTCCACTCAAAGACGACCTGGTCGTTCCGCAGGCGTTCGCAGAGCGCGTGGTAGTCTTCCTCGATGTGGAACAGCTGTGCGACGAAGGCGCCAACGTGCGGCGCAACGCGCAGCAGCAACTCCGACTCCTCCAACCGGGTGCATCCGACGCCGCTCGCTTCGCGGTAGCGCTGGAACGCGTCGCCCAGCGCGCTATCAGCATCGCGCAACGTGGTGAGGAAGGCACGATCAAGGGCCTCCAGTCGGCGCACCCGGTTCAAGTCAGCGTACTTGAAACCGGGAACACCGAGCTGCAGGTTCCACGCGCGCGCTTCTTGGCGGGGGTTCTCCGGTAGATGCGTCAATGCCATCGCTCACCTCACCGAGGCGATGGTGCCGCAAACGGGCGGGCACTACCAGGGGGGACGGAACGAACCGCCACTACTTCTGCGGATACTCGGCGACGCGATACGCCGCGGTGCGCCCGATGAAGCGGGCGATGTCCTCGCGAATGACGCGCTCACCTTCGGGCGAATCGAACATGCCGGTCGCGAGTGCCTGCGCCGACGGAAAGTGGAGCTCTGCGATACCGTCGAACTCTGCGCCGCTGTCGCCAAGTCGTTGGTCCACAACGTTCGTGACGTAGGTGGTCATTCCCGGGTGGTGCTGCAGCGCTAGCGGCACGTGGCGGCTGAGCCAATGTGCGATGAACTCGGTGTGACTTATCCCCGCACGGCGTACTACAGGGCATATCAGCTTGACGCCGGGTGTACGTGGGCCGAGAGTCGCTGCCGCCGCGCGCCGCTGGATATGCTCCGTGGTTGCGTATGCGTCGGCGCCGCCCATGAACCCGGCCACGTCACGCTCGATGATCTTCCTACCGGCAGGGGAATCGTACAGCCGTTCGCGGAAGTCATCGAGGCTGTCGAATGACAGCTCACCGATGCTGTCCAACTCGTCCCAACCCGCCGGTGACTGCTCGACGATGTTGACCACGTAGCGACGCATGGTCGGATGGTGTTTGAGCGCTATGGGGGCGTGTCCTGAGCGCAACAGCTCGGCGTAGCGATCGTGCGTGATGTCGGGTCGCCGGCGGCACAGAAAGATGAGCTTGACCATGGCGGCACCGTGGCGCAGTCGGCGACGTTGATCAAGCCTGGCACGTCAGCTGGCCCGCAACGGAAGCCGCATGCGAACGTCGACATCGTCGCGACCGTACACGACGAACCCCGCTGCGCCGTAGAACCCCATGGCATCGGGCCACTCGGGCTGCGTAGCCACGACCAGTTCGGACAGCGCGCGCAGCTTCGCGATCTGGATGACCCGCGCCAGAAGAGACTGCGCCACGCCGCGACGGCGGTATGCCCGGCGCACGGACATGCGGACGATGCGGCCGTGGTCGGGACCCTCGAAGCGCAGGCAGGCGGTGCCGACCACGTCGCCGTCGAGCTCCGCGACGAGGAACACATGCCCATGTGCGAGATAGCTGTCCGAGATGCTGCGCAGATCGGGGTTCATGGATTCGTCGATGAACCCGAAGTGTTCACCGAGCCCTTCGAGAACGATCGAGCGGGCGATGTCTTGATCCGAAGGCGTGAACTCTCGAATGACCATTCGCACAACCATCAAAACGCGCGCCGGCCGCGCAGCTCTTCGAACGGAATCATGACGTGCTCTTGATACGCTGGGCGTTCGGCGAGGCGTGCATACCAGGCGCGCACGTTCGGGAGCTCCGGCACCGGCACACCCATCTCGAAGTAGCGGTAGAGCGATGTCCCGGCCGGGATGTCTCCCATGGTGAACGCAGAACCCGCCAGGAAGGGGCGTGTGGAGAGGTGCGCGTCCAGAATGCGCAGGTGCTGCGCGCACCGATTCATGGCGTCCTCAATGGCACGTGTGTCGCGTTCCGCCTTGGGAGTTCTGAAGAAGCCCCAGAACAATGCCATGAAATCGGGCTGGAGTGTCGCGAGCGTCCAGTCCATCCACCGATCCGCAAGTGAACGCTGTGCCGGATCCTCGGGCCACAACGAGCCCGGACCGTATGCCGCTGCGAGGTAGCGGATAATCGAGTGCGATTCCCACACGGTCGACTCCTTGTCGACAATCACCGGGATGCGACCGTGAGGATTCATGGCCAGGAACCCCGGCGCGTCGAGCCCACCGGCCGAGCCGCCGGCGTCGACGTGCTCATGCGGCAGCCCGAGCTCGCCGATCACCCACATGACCTTCTGCACGTTGAACGCGCTGCGTCTCCCCCAGACCCTGAGCATCTCCAACGCTCGTGCGTTCGCCGTCTTGACCCACATCTGGCACCGCCGCCACCAACGCGGATCTCACAGGACCCAAACCGTTCAATTCACCGCCGCGGTTTCGAGTCGATCGAGGAGTCCAGATACGCCGGGTTAGACACGTTCGCTCCGCTTGATGGGTAGAATCCGGACACGAGATCGCCCCTCGTCAACGGTCACCAGCGCTCCCTCTTCGAGGACCACTTGATGAGTCCGAAGGGCCGCAACCAATATGGTTTCCAGGTGCCCAGGCGTGACGTCCTGGGGCACCTGGATGACGCTTGGGCCGCCAGCGTCTGTGGCTGCCAGCAGGCCACCAAAACCAAGATCGTGAGTGAAGACGACATGACCGGTTGCATTCGCCCACGCCATGATCTGTGGATCGGTGGCACGTGGGTTGCCGACCGTCGACCAATGGACCGTTTCCCAACCGAGCCGCTGAAGAACCGCTACCCAGTCAGGGGAGAGGTTCATATCGACGACCAGCTTCACGGGACCAGCAGGGGAACCTCAATCTCTTCCGCCCGCCACGCGGCGTACGACAACGCCTCGCGAATATCCTCGGCCTCGAGGTAGGGGTAGAGGCGCAAGATCTCCGCGTCAGGGTGACCGGTCGCGACCAGGCCCACGATTGTGCCGTCGGTAACGCGCAGTCCACGGATGCAGGGCTTCCCGCCCATGACGGCGGGGTCGGTCGTGATGCGGCTAAGTCCGATCATGCTCTTGCCTCCCACGTCACTCTCATACCACGGGCGTCGCCCAGTGCCCAGTTGGTTCGCGGGCCGCAAGCGATTGAAATCTGCGTGCAGCGCGATCCCTTGACCATACCCCTCTGCGAAAGCGTGACCGCGTTAGGCTGGTCGGCCTAGTGGGGTGGATGCCGATACCAGGGTCCGCGTTGGGCGCGTGTCTTGGCAATGTCCCATCCTGTCGCATACCGACCGGTTGCCCCAGACTGGTGCCGCGGCATTCTCCGATAGTCGCGGCACGACTACACCGCCGGTCGAATTCTCCGGCTGCGGCTGCTAAGTCAGCGGACAGCCCGATGCAGCTGACGACTCAGCAGCAC
>JBGQHM010000352.1:0-7164 GCA_041497995.1 Binatia bacterium
GCCACACGCAACACCAGCGGCGGCTGCGGATCGGTTGTGAGGTCCTGTTTCTCGACTTCCTGTTTCTCTTGCTTCGGGGTGTGCACCCAGAATTTCTTGCTGAGCAGCGGCGTCATCACCATGAAGATGATCAATAGGACCAGCACCACGTCGACGAGCGGCGTGACGTTCATCACGGGCGCCGGTCCCTTTCCCGGCGCGGTGCCGACGTTCATCGCCATGGATCACTCCTGTGCAGACGGCTGCGGTGCGCCGGTGCGGTGGCGTTCGCCCACCATGAACGAGGTGCCCGGGAACCCGACTTGCTGCGTGCGTGCGAGGAACTCGCGTACGTCCCTGTACTTCAACCGTGCGTCGGCGCGCAGTACCAGACGTCGCATCGGGTCAACGGCGTGTTCGGCCGACAGGTAGTCGATGAGCCGATCCAAGTCGTACTTCTCGTCCTTGATGAAGTACTCGCCGGCCGCCGGCACGCTGACCTTGAACGGCTCGTCGGCTTTGACGTCGGGGTCGGGATTGAAGATGCCGGGCAGCTCGACGGAGACGTCTTGATCCAAGCGCGGCGCCACCACCATGAAGATGATGAGCAGCACGAGCACGACGTCGACGAGCGGCGTGACATTGATGTCCGGCCGGACGTCAGGCGCGGTGGCCGCGCGGCGCTGGTAGCCGCTGGTCACGCCATCGCCTCGCTGGTCGAGGGTCGGAGTGGCGCTACGCGTGGTACGCTGGTCTTGTGGTCCTTGCCGCCGTCGCCCCGCGGCAGAGCGGCTGCCGTGGGCTCGCCCGTTTGCGCGCGACGCTCCGCCCAGTCTTCGATCCGATCGAGGAGCTCACCCGCAGAATGGTTCAGCACTAACTCCTCCTGCGTGATCACGCCCGAGAGGTAGTTGAAGGCCAGCACCGCAGGAATCGCGACGGCAAGTCCGAGGGCGGTTTCAATCAGCGCCTCTGAGATGCCTGCTGCAACGGACGACAAGCCGCCGGAGCCGCTGGACGCGATGCCCTGGAACGCCGTGATGATCCCGAGCACGGTGCCGAGCAGACCGACGAACGGCGCCACCGACCCGACCGTCGCCAGCAGCGACAAGCCACGGCGCAGGTCGCCGCCGATCTCTTCCATGAAGCGCTCGAGGAAGCGGCGTGTGCGCTCGACCGGCGGCAGGCCGGCGACGTCGGACGTCTGCTGCGCGTGCCGGAAGGTCGTCAGGCCGGCGCGCACGACGCGCGGCAGATGCCCGCGCTTGTGTTTGTCGGCGTAGGCGATCACCGCCTCGACGTTCACCTGCTGCAGGTCACCGGCCGCCTCGCCGGCGAAGCTACGCGACTCCGCACGCGAGCGGCGGAGTGTCAGGATGCGTTCGACGAAGACGGTGAGCGATGCCAAGCCGAAGACCAGCAGCACGCCCGCCACCACCATCGCCGGGACACCCATGTGTTGGAAGATCTCGATCAGACTGAATTGCATGCTCCGCCTCCCTGCCAAGTGCTGGTTACGCGTTCAACTTGAACGGAATCTGAATGATTCGGTACACCGTGATCGGCTGCCCCTTGTAGCGCGCCGGCTCGTAGCGCCAGCCCTTCACGGCTTTCACCGCGGCGCTAACGAATGGTTCCTCGCCACGCATCACTTGGACATCGGCGACCCGCCCGTCCGCGAGAATCACCACCTTCAAGATCACCGTGCCGGTCTTGCCGTCGGCGCGCGCTTCCTGCGGATAGATGGGCACGTTGTTCGTCTTCAGTGGCATCGGCGGATCGGCATCCTCGGGCAACGCGATAGCTCCTACCTGGCCGCCGGCCACACCGCCCTTCGTGCCGCCTTCGAGACCAGCAGGATCTCCGTCACCGGGCTCGCCGTAGACCGCGATGCCTTTGTCCTGACTGGGATCGGCTTCTTGCGGAGCCTCCTTGGGCATTTCTTTCGGAGCCACCAACTCCTGGGGTGGAGGTGGCTTGTCGAGCTTGCGTATCTTCGTGTCCTTCGGCACCACCGGCGCTGCCGCGGGCGGCGGTAGCGGCTTCGCTTCGAGGACCGGCGGTGGCGGTGGTGCCGGCTTCATCACCTTCTCGATGAAGGTGACGTCGACCTGCTTCTCTGCCGTAACGAGGTGCTTGGTAGCCGTACCGATGGCTACCGCGGCGACAACGAGCGCCGCGTAAAATGCAGACGACGTCACCAGCGCCGCGGCCCATTGCCGCGGCACGTGCTCTGTCTCGCCGTAGTGGCCAAACGCCGTGAGAGTCTCGTCCATGTGACTTGATCCGAGTCCAGCCCTCTGGACACCAGCCCACCCTGTCTATGCCACCACCGAGATCACAGATCGGTTACGGCTCAATGAAGATGCGGTGATGGAACAGTGTCAGTGCCGCCTGCGGCGGCGCGTGTCAGTTGTTGGAGTTGAAGCCGATGAACTTGTAGGTTCCATTGACCTCAGCGATCGACCCGGTGGACAGGGTTTGCCGTTTCCCCTGGTCGTCCTCGATCTCCAAGCGGACCTCGCCGAGGGCGGTGTACCACGCAAACTTGCGCACGCCTTTGGTGTACGTCAGTTCCTTGCGGGTGTACGCGTGGCCACCGAACCGCTTGATGATCAGGCGACCGACGTCTTGGCTCTTCTGATCGACCATCTGCCAGAAGAACACGCTCGGTGTGTCGGTAACCTCTCGCGGTGGTTCTCCCGGCTTGACGGTTCCGGGAATGATGATGCGGCGGTACTCCTGCTCGGTGACACGCAATCGATTGAGCGCCTGCTCGTCATTGGCCGCCAATGAGGCGAGGAATTGATCGAGCAAGGCATCGACGGACGGCGCTCCGTCCGTGAGTTGCCGCGGCGCGCCTGGTTGGACTGCTTTGGCCGTTGCCATCCGGGCAACGGCACCGAACACGACGAAGCCGATTATCGCAGTACGCAACAGTTGCATCCTCAGTATCCTTCCCAATTGTTCTCGTCGAGGGGAACTGGCCAGAGGCGGTCTCGCGACCGCCTCTGGCCGACCGGTGAAACGGGGAGGCACTTATCACCGGCCAAAACCCTCGTGTCAGTTCACGTCGAAGCTGATCCAACGGTGGAAGCGGTCCCCACCCGGCGTGTCGAGCCAATTCGCGCCGGGACCGCCGGCTGGATCGAACGCGCCGATGTAGTTGGTCGTGTCCAAGGAGTCATCGACGGTGTGGCAATCGATCGCGGGCGGAAAGCCGGTGGTCGATGTCGGAATGACGTTGGGAACCTTCGCTGGATATGGCCCTGTTGCCAGCACGTCGTCCCAGCGGGTCGGGATGTTCGGATCGGTCCCGACACCGCTCGCGGGCGTGACGTTGTTCGAGGCGGTGATCATCCCGTAGAATTGCGTCGCGGTGCAATTCGCGCCTGAGCTGACACCGTCGATCTGCTTGGTGCCAGTGCCTCGTGCGCCGGTCCCGCCGTTGTCGAAGCACAAAGTGTTTTCGACGGTCAGGAACGGATCTGACGTCTTGAGCGTCGACGCGCTGTCGCAGGCGAACTTGGCCGTGCCGGCGTCATTCAGGTTGATGCACGAGCCGCGGTAGTTGGCGACGATCGAGTTCGCGACGGTGCCGGCGGTGCCGCGACGGAAGAACAATCCGCCTTGCGAGCCGAGGTTGATATCGTTGTCGCGTGCGCCGATCATCGTCAAGTTGCAGAATTTTGGATTCGAACGCGGCAAGTCATCGAAGCCGAATTCGCTATTGTCCGCTTCAATGCCGCGGCTTTGGTTGCCGGTCTGCAGGAACGGCCCGTACTGCACCTGTAGCCCGTATTGCCGAGTGCCCGTGGTACCGAGCTGGTAGTCGAAGCCGTCATCGGCACAGCCCGACGACACCATGTACTTCACGTTCACCGTGCCGCCGAACCATTCGATGCAGTCATCACCGCCGGCGTTGGCTTGGATGTGGTTGATCACGGTGCCGTTGCCGACGCCGTTCAAGGTGATGACGTTCAACTCGTTGTTCGGCGTGAACTCGATCCCGGAGAACTCGACGCGCGTGTAGGTCATGATGCCGCTACTATCGGTCGCGTCGCATCCGCCGTACACGGCTGGGATGCCTTCGGCGTTGTTCACGCAGTTCGGTCTGTTCACCGTGGATTTGCCGTTGAGCAGCAAGCCGCCCCAGTCGCCGATGCCGCGCTGGCCGACCGGCTGGCCGCTCGTCATGATGATCGGCGCCGACGGCGTTCCCTGGGCGTTGATCTTCGAGCCGGGGAGGAAGATCAACACGGCCGGGTTGGCGGTGCCGTTGCCCAGCCCCTTGACGATCACGCCGGGCTGCATCGTAATCACCGTGGTCGGGCCCGTCACCGGCGACTGGACAAAGATGATGCCCTTGAGCACGACGGTACAGTTTGCCGGCCAGATCTGGCTCTTGGTGATGGTCTGCGCGCTGAGGTTCGCCACCGGACGGCCGGTGTCCGGATCGTTGCCGCTACACTTGAGGGTAGTGGCATCGCTCGGGCCGGTGCAGATGTCGAAGAGCGTCTTCAACCCGGCGATGTGGTCGACCAGAACGGACAGATCGGCGTTGTCGATCTTGCCATCCTTGAATAGGTCTGCGCAGTCCAGCGGATGGCCGGTGCCACAGACGTTCGCTACGCTGCCACCAGCGACGAGCGTTGAGAGCGACAGCGCGTCGCCAATATCGACGCTGCCGTTGCCGTTGATGTCGCCGCAGGCCGCGGCGGCGATGCGCCCGCCGGCGACTGCAGCGAGCAGCACTACTGCCACGATTGTTTTCCACCAGTAGGTCATTGATCTCTCCTTTGTCGTCTTAGTCATGCGGGCTCCTCCGTATCTCCGTCGCGTTCGTGAGGTCCTACTGAATTGAAACGGTGCACTGGACACCCGAGACCACGTTCTGGCTGGTGTCGGAGGCCGACTCGACGTGGCAATGGAATTGATCGGACGTCGCCCCCGGCGCCCCATCACAGCTATCCATCTGGACGCTGAAGGCCGGTGACGAGATCGCACCCCCCGTGGAGAGCAACGCGACGCGTACGGCGTAGTCCAGATCGTTCGGGGTAAAGAACAAGCTGGGGTCCGCCGTGAATCGGGTCTTGTCGGTGGACGTGCCTTGGCCGGGGATGCTGACGACGCCGTCAGGATACTCGACGAAGACGGAGAGCGCACCCAAGGAGGTTGGCGCGCTGAACGCAACGGTCATGGTGTTCTGGCTTCCAGAAGGGTTGCAGACGGTGACGTTGCAGTTTGACGGGCAAGCATCGCCACTCTGCGGGTTGCCGTCGTCACACGTCTCGATCGGGAGACAGGTGCCACCGGGGCAGTCGATGCTGCTGCCGCACAGCAGCGCCGAATTGTTGCTGCAGCGCCCGTCGATTCTCCCGTTGCCGCAGAGCGAGTTGCATTCGGGGAATGGGGCGCCCGTTGCGGGAGCCGACAAACGATCGGTGCAGGAGGCGTGGAAGTCGGTCACGCACGCGATACAGTCGGCAAGGTCGGAGACCGTGCTGACGGAACCGCGATTGGTCACGCCGGCACACGACGCCGATGCGCCGGGCACAGTCACTGCCGGACACGTAAAGACAGAAGCGATGTCGTCGGCAGTCACGCCGGTGCATGCCCCGGCAATCGTCGATTTCAATGTCGCCCGCGCCGCATCGATAGCGGCGGTGGCGGTCGCATCGGGACATGATCCA
Organism: Binatia bacterium; assembly: GCA_041497995.1. Lineage (GTDB taxonomy): Bacteria > Desulfobacterota > Binatia > HRBIN30 > HRBIN30 > DATKMS01. The sequence continues at coordinate 5,673 of JBGQHM010000352.1, forward strand.
GAGCCCCCCAGCGCCGTCGCTTCGCATGTGGCGAGGGCGGCGCGCTTGGCGTCGAAGAACGTGGCTCCCGCCTTGCCGACGGCAGTCTTGCAGCTCTCGAGTGCCGCGTTCCCACTCGTGGCCGTCAGGTCTCCATAGTAGAGGCTGTGCAACTGCGTCGCCGACCCGTCGCCGTTGCACAGCAAACAGTTGCCGACGTCGATCGCATTGGTGAGCGCAAAGTCGCAGCCGGGATTGCACTTGATCTGTACGCCCTTGACCTTGCCGCAGTCCTTGTCGATCTTGCATGCGAGGCCATTTTTCTTTCCGCCGTCACACGTCGCGCCGGGGAGCATATCGTTCTTGAAGTTGGGGCAGCGTGCTGCGGCAGCGCACAGGCCGGCCGAGGAGCGGCCGTGCGCACCGCTGGTGGGGGAGCAGAAGCCGCCACTGCAGGTGCCGGTCTTGCACGCACCCGCGATGTTTCCGCACGTTCCGTTCGGGCAGTCGCCCGCGGTCTTGCACGCGTTGCCCGGCTTGTCACCGCCGGCGCAGATCTTGCCGCAGTCGACATCGGCTGAGCACGACTGCTGGAAGAAGGGCGCCGTGGCGTCGGTGCACAGACCACAGTCCTTGTTGCTGGCGCAGAGCGCTCCTTCGCAGAGCCCATTCTTGTTGTCGAGCAGCTTGCCCGTGTTGCAGCCGTTGTCGCAGAAGCCGCCGCCCGGACAATCCGAGTCGGCCGCGCAGTTCCCTTGGTTGTTGGTACCGCCGTTGCAGGCTCCAAGGTTGCCGGCCCCCGGAGGACCGGGCGCTTCATGGGTTGGGCAGAAGCCGCCTCCCTTGATGCAGGACTTTCGGTCTTTCGCGGCGTCGCAGTTGAGACCGTCCTTCTTGCCACCGATGCAATTGCCGGTGGCGCAAGCGTGATCCGCGCAGCTCGAGTTGAAGCTACAGGACTGACCTTCCTTCTCCCCACCGTTCGCGCAAATCCCGGGGCAGTCGGTTTCACGCGTGCAGCGGGCACCGGCGACGTCGCCCGCCGAACACGCCTTTGCCAGTACCGGATTGCCTGAGGAGCCGTCGCTCCCGAAACCGAGCGCTGACAGGGCTGGGCAGGTCTTCCCTTTGCAGCATGCCTTGGCGATGCTCTTCTGCGTCGTCTTCAGCAGCTTGGCGACCGCTTTACTGGTGCTCACGGCGCAGGTTGTATTCGCCGGCAAGGTGCCAGACCGCTTCTGGTCTTCGCACGTCGTTAGCATACCCAGCTTCTGCCGCTCATAGCTGGCGGTTTCCGACGCAAGGGTCTTCTTGCACGTCGTCGCGTCCTGCGCATGCGCCTTCGCCGCCAGCGCCATCGACAGCACGCTCGCCGCACAGACACTGAGCATGCGCATTCGACTCATCCACACGTTTCGGCACATATCGGCCTCCTTCCGTTAGCTGCGCGCCGCCCCCTCAGGGCACGCGACGCAAGGTTGGGTGACCGCCACGCCCGCACTGTATCGTCGTA
>JBGQHM010000353.1:0-7112 GCA_041497995.1 Binatia bacterium
ACCTTCGATCGCGGTCTCGGCAAACTTGATGGCGCTAAACGCCTGTAACGGGCTAGCGACCTAGCTTTTCGTGCCGACGGAGCAGCTCGACGATCGAGCGGTACAGCGCGTCGTTGCTGGCGATGAGCCCTGGCAACAGCGTCTCACGCTGATTGAAGCGCAGCGGCTGGCCATAGCGATCGGTGATCCGGCCACCCGCCTCTGCCAGCAACGCGGCGCCGGCGCAGACGTCCCACTCGTTCTTCGGCGTCAGACTGAACGTCGCATCGCCGCGCCCTGCGGCGATCAGAGCGAGCTTGTACGCGACGCTGCCCGTCAACTCGAGGCGCAACTCTGAGCGGAACTCGTCCCACTCGCCGCGATCAGTTTCCGAACGGCTCACGAGTACGCGAGCCTCGGAGAGGGCTTGCTGCACGCTTACCTGCGCCGGCGCGTCGTTCAGCGTCACGCCAGTTCCGTCCGTACCCGCGAACAGCTCTTCGCGGACAGGGTTGTACTCGACGCCCAGCACCGGCACGCCGTCTACGACGAGGCCGATGCAGACGCAGAATTCCGGAATGTGATTGATGAACTCCTTCGTGCCGTCGAGCGGATCGACGATCCACACGCGCGACTTTGCGAGTCGCTCCGCCGAATCGCGCGTCTCCTCCGACAGCCAGCCGTCGTCTGGGAACGCCGCCTGAATCGCGGTCTGGATGCAGTGATTCGCTTCGACATCGGCCTCGGTCACCGGGCTATCGTGCGCCTTGTCGCGCACGGTGTAGGCGCCGTCGTACCACTTGCGCACGATCGCCCCGGCGGCGCGCGCGGCGTCGACAGCGACCGTCAGTTCGGCGGCGAATCTTGCTGGCGCCATGACCTCCGTCACTTCCTTCGCTTGAGCACTTGTTGATAGCGTCGCGTCAGTGTCGCCAGCAGCGCCTCACGGCGGTGGTAAAGGCGGCGCGGTTTGCGGCGCTTGTGGTTGGCGATGGCATAGGCCGTGAGAATCGGCAGCGCCACGGTCGAGTCGAGGTAGCACACCACGGTGCTCGGCAACGCGTCGGGGTCGACCTTGCCCCAGCTCACTGCTTCCGCCGGCGTAGCGCCGGACAGACCACCCGTGTCGGGCCGTGCGTCGGTGATCTGGACGAAGTAGTCGTGGCCCTTCTCGGCGATGCCGAGGACTTCCTGGATCTGCGGCTCGGTTTGCAACACGAAGTTCTTCGGCGAGCCACCGCCGATGATCAGGATCGCGCTCTTTCCCCGCCCTTCCTTCGCGCCGAGCACGATCGCCGCGGTTTCGTTCACGTCGCGCGAGACGTCGAAGGCGAGCCGGTTGTTCTGCAACGCCATGGCCGCGACGTTCATGCCGATCGAGCTGTCGCCTGGTGAGGACGTGTAGATCGGTACGCCGAACTCATGCGCGGTGGAGAGCACAGAACGTCGCGACTGGCCCAGCACCCGCTCCCGTTCTTTCACATACGCGCCGACGCGGTAGTGAAACTCCGCTGTGCTCATCGGCTTCTGGAACTCGGGGGCAGTGATGACCGTGCGGAAGTACGCGTCCGTCTCGAGGAGCACTTCGTAATCGAAGAAGATGTCGTAAATGCGCACGATCCCCTTCTCGCGGAGCTCGACATCGTCGGCGAAGGGTGAGCCGACGTGCATGTTCAGGCCGATGCCGAAGTGCGTGTCGTGGTACAGGTTCGCCCCTGTGCTCGTCATCCAGTCGATGAAGCCGTGCTCGATGAGCGGGATGAGGGCCGCGATGCCGAGCCCGGCGGGCGTGAGCGCACCCGTCAAGCTGACGCCGATGGTGACGTCGTCCTCGAGCATGCGCCGTGTGAACAGCTGGCAGGCCTCGCGCAAACGCGCCGCGTTGTAAGCGAGAAACGTGCTATCGACGAGCTCGGTGACCGAGATGCCCTTGCCGATCGGCTTGGGGTCGATGCGCGGGTGCTTGTTGAGGCGGGTTCTGAATGCGGCCACGATTGGCTCTCCGTCAAACGGTCGCCCGGTTCCCTACCAGCCCGATTCCGGCGAAGCAATCGGAGATCGTGCTCGCGTGCGTGCGCGTGTTTGGGAGGAGGGCTCGCCATCCTTCACACCAGCACGAGCACGCACACGAGCACGACTGTCAGTGATACCGGGGTGGCTGGCGCGCCGCGTGGACTTCGGCGATCAACTGCACCAGGGCCGCCTCCATCTCGCGGCTGTTCGCATCGAGCTGTTGTTGCAGCTCACGCAGCCGTTGGCTGCGCGGGCTTTGCTTCGCTGCGAAGTAGCGGCGCTGCAGCTCGCTGCGCTCGGTGAGCAGGCGGTCGGTCTTGGCGAGCGACAGCAAGCGCACCGTACCGCCTTGGACATCGGAGGTAATGGAGATCAGGCGGCTCAGGAGCCCGGTGTGATGGTTGGCTACAGCGCTGGCGAGCGAGCGGCTGGTTACCGCGTAGAGATAGAAGGCGGCGCGCAGCTGTCGCAGTGCCTGGTCGGTGTCACCGCGTTGCATGAGCACATCACACCGGCGAGCCCGCGCGACGTAGCGCGCGAAGCGCTGCCGTTCAAAAAAGCCTCCCAGCGGCAGGCTGGCCGCGTTGAACAGCAAGCCAACCAGGTAGAGCAGCAGCCCGACCGAGATGAAGACGAGAACCGTCGCGAGCAATGCGTTCAGCATGCGGCAATCAGCACGCCAGCAACCGGCGTTGCAGCTCTCGCACGGCGCGATAGCCGATCAGTGTAATGCCCAGATCGCGCAGCAGGGCACACGTCGCCGGCGCGGTGAAGAACTCATAGTCTGCGGCGCGCTGCATCCAGGTGTCGCCGAGAGCGCGCATCTCCGGCTCATCGAAGGCGGCGTGCACGTAGAGCTCGTTGACGCCGGGCGGTAGGTCGCGCAACAGGTTGCTCCAATAGGGAGCTGTCTCATCGGGATGGTGCGGCCCGCCGTACCAGAAATGATCCGGCGACAAGACACCGAGTTGGTCGGCCAGCTCGACGATCTGTCCCATGCCCATGTCGTGCATCCACGACCGACGCGCCATACGGATGGGGAGGCGGTACTCAGCAGCGAGGCGAACGTACAGATCGTGATAGTTGACGTCGAGCTGCACCGTCCCCATGTGCGAATCGAGATGCGTGACGTCGATCCCGCCTGCCAGGGCGCGCTCGATCTGCGCGCGCGTCTCCCGTTCGATTTCATCGAAGCGCGCATGCGCATACACCGACTCGACGTCGCGATAGAAGTGTCCGCCCGCATCGACCAAGCTCGGTACGGCGCCGGCGCCACACACCGGGCCCCACTTGTAGGTGACCCACTCGCTGGTATGCGTGATGTGCACACCCAGGTCGGCGTCGGGCCGCCGGCGCGCGAATGCCAACGCTTCTTCGAACCATGGGCACGGCACCATGACCGTGGCGGAGCAAAAGGCGCCCTGTTCCAAGCCCGCGATGGTTGCCGCGTTCTCGGCGTGACACATGCCGAAGTCGTCCGCATTGATGATCAGTAGGCGCGCGTCGCTCGCATATCCCAAGAGCTGCGCCACCGTGCGCGTGCGTTCCGGCATGAGTCCCTCTAGTCCGTTGGAGCGGCAGGTTTCAAACCGACGCTCACGCTGCGGGGCACGCTACCCGCCGTTACAGGGATGAGCAAGTGCCCCGACGTTGTTGCGGCCTAACATTGACGCACGCATCACGCCCCGCCTATGCTCCGCGGCGGGAGGTCCGCATGACCGAAACCTTTCACCACGAGCACGACGTCTTCGTTGGCCGCGACATGGGCGGCCACGAATACACCGTCACACCCGAAATGATTCGCGTGTACGCCGACGGTACGGACGATCGCAACGCCTGGTATCGCGGCGACTCGCCGTTCGGCGTCGCCGTCGCGCCGGCGCTGCTCTTCCATTCCGAGGTGTACCGGAACCTGGCGTGGTATCTGCCCAACCTCATCGGCAACCTGCACGCCAAGCAAGAGTGGGAGCTGTTCCAGCCGATGCTCGTCGGAGACACCGTGCGTTCCCGTTCCACGGTGGTCGAGCGGTACGTGAAACGTAACCGCGAGTACCTCGTGAACGAAGTGCTGATCACCGATCCCAGCGGCCGCTGGTTGCAACGCAGCCGGACACATCAGAGCTTCCTCATGCAGTCCCCTTCCCCTGCGAACACCTCCGTGAGCGGGGGAGAGCCTGCCCTGAGCCCGTCGAAGGGTCGGGAGGGGGCCTTCGTGGTCGACAAAGACCGCGAGAAGCGGACTGACCGCAAGTTCGTCGTTGGCGAGGGTTCGGGGCAAGACCTCGACCCGGCCGAGAAGACGATCACCCTCGCCATGTGCCAGGCCTTCTCCGGTCCGCACCGCAGCTACCACACCGATCAGGAGATGGCGCGCGCGCTCGGCTTCCCCGACGTCGTCGTGCAGGGGATGATGTCGGTGTGTTTCATCTCGGAGATCATGACCCGCAACTTCGGCGCCGGTTGGTTCTGCGGCGGGAAGCTCAGCGTCAGCCTGGTTAACGTGGTATGGCCGAACGACCGCGTCGCGGTGCGCGGCAAGATACGCGAGGAAGTTCCCGAGGGTGCGAAGACCCGCGTCCACTGCGACGTCTGGTGCGAAAAGACCGATGGGGTGAAGACAATCGTCGGGACGGCAAGTGCACTAAAGTAGGGGTCGGCGATCGACGAACGCGGAACAGCATTCAGCAAGAAAACGTCGGGGCGCCGCCCTATCGCGGCTCGACTTCCCAAAACACTCCGAGGGCGCCGAGGAAGCGGTCGCCCACGCCACGCAGCGGAAAGGCGATACCCTCAATCTGTCGATTCACGCCGTCGAGGCCGCGTATCCATGAGCGGCGATACGCCGGACGGCGCTGTTCGGTAGCGATGAACAGTGGCTGCTCGTCTCGCGGCACAGGTGAGCCGTCGTCATTGGTTGGCTGGAAGATCGTGGACCACTCACCGCGTCGGATGACACCGGTCTCATCGAACCGACGCCCGAGGATGGCTTCTGCCGACTCGTTGAAGAAGAGCAGATCACCCTGCGGGTCGACAATCAGGATCGGCACGCTGAGGTAGCTTGCCAGTTGGCGCGTGAGTATGAGCTCGATTTCTCTCTGAGACATCGCTTCGCTCGCCCACCCTTGTGCTGCGCGGTGGCTTACGACACCACGCAGATTGACCCGTAAGCCACCAGCAGACGGACGTCAAGCTTCTCGGCGGAGGTGGGTGTACGGCGCTTACGGGCAACCGTGCAGGGCGTAACCGACGGCGGTGAGGATCTCGTCGATCGAGATCGCACCGTCGGCGTTCCTGTCGCCGGCGGGACACGCCGCGATGTCGGTATCGCCCAAACCAATTCCGACCTCGGTCAGCAGTTCGTCGATCGTCACTTCGAGGGAATGGTTGCAGTCGCCGAGGCAGAGCGGACGCGGGGCAGTTGGCGTCGGAGTGGCTGATGCCGTCGGTGACGGCGTGAGGGTAGCGCTTGTGCGCGTTGGTGTCTGCGTTGGCGTACCACCGGCGGTGCGGGTCGACGTAGCGCTGGGGGCGGGCGTGCCCGTCTGTGTATTCGTCCTCGTCGCGACGGCCGTGATGCTTGGTGTGATGGTCGGGCTCGTTGTCAGCGGTGTTGGCGTACGCGTCGGAGTAGCGGTCGACGTGCCCGCGGTGTTGGCGGGAGTCGATGTAGAAGTCGGCGAAGGCGTAGAGCCGCTCACTGTTCCGGTTGGCGTGGGTGTCACGGTAGTGCTGGCCAAGCCGGTTCGCGTCGAACTTGGCGAACGCGTCGGCGTCGCGGTTGCGCTGCTCGTAGGTGTGGCTGTGCTGCTTAGTGTCGGCGTTGCCGTTCGCGTCTTCGTGGCTGTACCCGTGGCCCCCGTCGGGCTCACGGTGGACGTTGCCGTCGCCGTCGTCACCGCCGGAGCCGTCGGCGTGACACTCGCCGGCGTGCTTGGGGTCAGCGTGCGGGTGAGGGAAGGGGTCGGTGTGTGAGTGGCCGTTGCGGTCGCGGGTGCACTCCCGGTGGCTGTCAGTGTTGGCGTCCGCGTCGGCGTCGCGGGCGACCCGGTCGCAGTTGCGCTGGGCGACGTTGCTGGCGTCGGTGTGCGCGTGGCCGACGCTGTGGCCGTGGAACTCGGCGTCGCTGTGGGCGGTGCAGTGCCGGTGGCTGTCGGCGTTGGCGTCCGCGTCGGCGTCGCGGGCGACCCGGTCGCGGTTGCGCTGGGCGACGTTGCTGGCGTCGGTGTGCGCGTGGCCGACGCGGTGGCCGTGGAACTCGCCGTCGCTGCGGGCGGTGCAGTGCCGGTGGCTGTCGGCGTTGGCGTACGCGTTGGTGTTGCGGCCGCTGGCGACCCGGTCGCGGTCGCACTCGGCGGCGTTGCCGGCGTCGGTGTGCGTGTGGGCGACGTCGTGGCGGTGTGAGTCGGTGTTAGTGCGGGCGGCGCTGTTCCGGTGGGCGTCGGGGTCCGCGTTAGCGTCGCAGTTCCCGGGGAACCGGTCGGGGTTACCGTCGCCGTTGCTGTAGTCGGAGCCGGACCCGTCGGGGTGGCACTGGGCGGTGTTGTCGGTGTCGGCGTACGGGTGACCGAAGCAGTCGGGGTGTGAGTCAGCGTCGCAGCGGGTGGTGCACTCCCGGTCGCTGTGGGCGTGGCCGTCGGCGTCGCGGTCGGGACAGTCACGGAAGCGGTCTGGGTTACCGTCGCCGTTGCAGTGGTCGTAGCCGAACCCGTGGGGGTGGCACTGGGCGGTGTTGTTGGTGTCGGCGTGCGCGTCGCGGACGCTGTCGACGTATGAGTGGCCGTTGCCGCAACGCTCCCCGTCGCCGTGACTGTCGGCGTGGCCGTGGCTATCGGTGTAACGGTCGGCGTCACCGTTGCCGTCGCCGGAACCGAGGTCGTCGGGGTCAGACTCGGAGTGGGTGTTCTGGTCGGCGTCTGCGTGGCCGACGCGGTCGACGTCTGAGCTACCGTTGCCGTGGGTGTGGCCGTCGAAGTAAGCGTCGGCGTGGAGGTCCGCGTCGCAGTCGGTGTGGCCGTAGGAGCGTTGGGTGTGAGCGTGGACGTCGGCGTCGCGGTGTTGGTTGGTGTGTCGGTCGACGTGGGGCTGGGCACGTTCGGTTGAGTCGGCGTTCGTGTGGCCGT
>JBGQHM010000354.1:0-7090 GCA_041497995.1 Binatia bacterium
CGCCACATCGATCCAGCTCCTCCGCGGCACGATCCACCAACCACTCTTCGAGTACGGCTGGTACTTCATCAGCATGATGTATTTCTGGATCCTCGCCCAGGTGATGAACGTCGTGGGCATCACCTTCGTCGGCGCACGGGTTCTGGGGGCGGTCTCGAGCCTGGTGACCGTTGCCACGGTGACCTGGATGGGCATTCGCCACTTTGGCTATCGCGTCGGCGTCTTGGCAGGTGGCCTCCTCGCCGTGCTTGGTATTGCGTTGCAGTTTACGCGCGAAACCACCGAGGCGACCCCGACGGCGATGCTCTGGACGCTGAGCGCCGCGGCCTTTCTGGAGGCGGCGCGGCGCGGCAGGAGCCTGGCGTGGGTGGTTGCCGGGTTGACCGGGGGCTTCTCGATTTACTTCTATCCCACCGGGCGCATGTGGGGCGCGCTTGCCGCGTTGTTCTGTGGGTATTTGCTCGTCCACGGGCTGGGCGGCCAGCGCTGGCGCATTCTACGAGGTACGTTTCTGGCCGCGGTCGCCGCGCTTGCCATCAGTGGGCCGTATCTGCTGCGCGCGTCCGAGAACCACTGGTACACGTTCACCGTCCGCGCGCAGCAGACCTCGATCTTCGTGAACAACAACGCCACGCGACTGGGGTACTACCAGCACGATTGGAGTATCTGGCGGTTGTTGCGGGCGCAGGTGGAGCGCACCGTCGGCATCCTCAATCGCTATGCTGATCGCAACGGCTTCTGGCCGACCAACCACCCGCTGCTGTCCGGTGCGCTGGCCATGCTTACCGTGATCGGCTTGGGCTGGGTCTACGCGCGGCCGCGCGACCCGCGCTTCGTGCTGCTGGCGATTTGGTTTTTTGTGGGGATCTCTGGAGTGATCGTTACGGTTGAGACGCCGAACGTCCAGCGCATGGCGACTGCGATTCCGATGTTGGCGTTTCTCCCAGCCCTCGTGCTGGACAATTTGGCACGCCGGATCGAGTCGGCTGCGGCGTCCGAGAGCAGCGCGCAACGTTTCATCACGCTTGGAGCCACGGCTGCGGCGGTCGTGGTCATGGCAGTCCTCATGCTGGGAGAGTGGCGCTTCTACTTCGTGACCTATGGAGCGATGGACGAGTGGTCCGGCCCGACACTGCTCGGCACTACGGTCCGCGATCAGGGTGCAGACACGGATGTGTTCACCATGGGCCGGCAATCGCACATCGTGAACCAAGGGTGGGTGCGGCTATTGGCCCCGGAGACCCCTCGCGGCGGCCTTCCGTTCCCCGGTTCCGAGCTGCCCGTCGCGGCTGAGCCCAACAACCAGAACTTGGCGATCATGGTGACGCCGCAGCAGCCGCACTACCTCCCGTATCTCCGCGATCTGTATCCTGGGGCCACGGAAACGCGGGTGCTCGATCGCACTGATCACCTGTGCACCATGTTCCGCATCTCGAAGGAGCAGCGGGCGGCGCGGCTCGGGGCGCTGGTGACACCACCGGGTGGTGAACCGACGCGCGTCGAGCATTTGGGCGAAGCGCCGCCGGAGTGGTCCACCTATCCGAGCCCGATGCGCTGGACGGCAATGTGGCGCGTGCCGCGCTACTGGAATCACGCATTGCGGATCGGTCCCGGGCCCGCCCGTCTGACGATCGATGGCCAGACCGTGCTCACGGTCCCTGCAGGCGAGGGTGTGCAGAGCACGGAGGTGGCGTTGGCGCAGGGTGATCACTTCGTCGCGTACGACGGCACGCTTGCCGCGCCCGGTAAGAGCGCTGTGCTCGAATGGGCGCAGATGCAAAGGCCGGAGCCGGGTCAACCCGCGCCGCCGCTGGATTGGCGGCCCATTCCGGTAGGACGTCTGCGTCCCGCGCAGGATGGGCCGGACGGACTGTTTGGTGTCGTCAACAGCGACATCCGGCCCGAGCAACACCGCCTCGACGGCACCCTCGCCACCGGATCGCTTTCCGCCCAAACCAGGATTGGCGGACACGTCTTCACCACGAAGTGGACGGGGACACTGCATGCACCCGTAGGTGGGACCTATCAGATGGGTCTGTTCACGCAGGGTAAGGTTGATCTGCGCATCGATGGGCAGCAGGTGCTGCACAGCGACGGCCCGCACGACGAGCCGATCGAGGCGCACGTCGAGCTGCAGGCAGGGCCGCATCCGGTCGAAGTCGTCTACGAGGTGCGGGACGGACCGGGTGGCCTCGAATGGACCTGGACCCCGCCCGGCGGTCAGTGGTCCATCGTTCCACGCTCCGCATTGACGCCGCCACCGGGTGTGGCTGTCGGGCCGCCCGTGTCCTTTGAGATCCTCGGGAGCGGTGATGCCATGCCCACCGAGCCGCCGCTCGAGATAGGACGCTGAGAGGGGCGGGATTGCATGAGCGAGTACGCAATGTGCGCTGATCCTTCGCGAGCCGACCGAGGCCGACCGCAGCCCGGGTCAGCTGTATGACGATTTGATCAACCTGCTCCTCTTCTTGACGCGATGGGGCGAAGTTCTGTGCGTGGTAGCAAAGAAGGCCGGAAACGATCGCGCCGCCGCGTAGCGCCCGTGAGGGGACGCGTCCGGCGCACCGGGCCGGCGCGCGGATTGCCCAAGGTCCCCGACGTGAGAGAAGGCCGTGCCACTGCGGAGGGCGGCGGCATGCGGCGAACGACCTCGGCGGCTCTCGGATGTTTCGGCCTCGCGGCCGCGGTTGCGCTGCTGAGCACGCAAGGCGTTGCCCTGACACCGATCAAGGCCGATCCCTCGGCGGTGGGTGTGGCGCTGCGCTCCCTCCCCTTGGTGTTTGCGCTGTGCGTGCCGGCCTTGTTGCTCGTTGGCCTGGCGCAGCTCCGGCACGGTCAGGTGCGCCGGCGATCGGATTGGGGGCAGCGCTGGGTAGAGCGCCTGGTCGCCCTCCCGCCGTGGGTTCTCGTGCTGCCGGTGTCGCTGTGCGCGTCGTACATCGTTACACGCATCAACTTCAGCACCACAACGGACGCGCCCTTCCGGACCGGCTTCGCCCTGTGGGCCAGTGCGATTGCCCTCTTCCTCATCTCATTTGCATCACGCCAGACCTGGCAGAGTCTGCGCACCAGCCGCGTTGCGCCGCGCCACTGGTTCAACCTGCAGCAGTCCGATGTGGGCCTCATCATCTTGTTGGCAGTGGCCGCCTTCGCGCTTCGCATCGCCTTCCTCGATCACGCGCCGCTGATCCATGGTGATGAAGAGACGCTCGGTGAGGAGTCGATGCGGGTCTTACGCGGCGTGATCAAGAACATGTTCACGGCTGGCTGGGAAGGGCTGCCCAGCTTGAATTTCTTTGTGATCTCGTTTGTCTATCGGGTGTTCGGCATTGGCATCTTTGCCGTGCGCTTCGTGTCCGCCGTCGCCGGCACCGCGGCGGTTGTCGTGACGTATATCGCCTTCCGCGAGCTCTTCGGTCGCGGCCGGGCGCTGGTCGCGGCGCTCTTCATGACGGCGTATCACTTCCACCTGCAGTTCAGCCGGACGGGGTTTACCAACGTCGGCGACACGCTAGTGATGCCGGCGGCGATCTATTTCACCTACCGGGCGGCGCGCGCGCAGCGATCCTTCGACTTCGCGGCGCTCGGTCTGGTGTGCGGTTTCGGTCTCTACGTGTACTCGACGACGCGGGCCGTGCCGTTGGTGATGGCAGTCTTCTTTCTACTGCTCATCGTCTTCCAGCGCGGCTTTCTGCGTGCGAGTTGGCGGGGGATGTTGCTGGCGGCGGCGGCCTTCTGCATCGTCGGCCTGCCGATCGGGACGTTCTTCCTCAGTCGCCCCGACGTCTTTGCCGGGCGGCTCTCGTCCGTCGGTGTGTTCTGGTCGGGGTGGTACGAGCGGCAGATCATCCTCGGCAACACCCCCACATCGATCTTCTGGGATCAATTGAAGCATGCCTTCGGCGTCTTTGTGTACTACCCCGTGATGTCGAACGCGGGCCTCTACTTGCCGTCATTGCCGCTCATCCCCGGATGGTCCGCCGTGCCGTTTTTGATCGGCGCTGCCTACACGCTGCTCCACGTCTGGCGCAAGGAGTACCTGCTCGTCCTGCTGTCCTTGGTCATCCCGACATTGCTGGGCGGGGTGTTGACGATTCCCGCCACGAGCTGGCAACGCTTTCTCGGAACCATCCCGGCGGTGTGTGCATTCGTGTCAATTGGACTGTGGCAAGCCGCGGCGCTGCTGTTCTTCTGGCGGCCGTCGTTTGTGCCGACCGTGGCTGTCGCAGCCGTAGTAGTGCTCGCCGCGCAAAACGCGCACATCTATTTTGGCTCCGCGCTCAAGGACAAGGTCTTCGGCCCGCCGCTGCGGTGGGTAACGGTGCAGTACGTCAGAGAGCTTCCCACGGACACCCGTGTCTATTGGTACGGCGCGCCGTGGGCGTACGCCGGCCTTGCAGCAACCTCCCTGTACGACCGCCAGCTCATCGATGTCTTCGATGCCGCACCACACGCACTGTTACCTGTCGACCATCCGTCGCCCTCTGTGTACCTCTTCATGGCACATCGTGAGGACGAGCTGCCGGCGTTGCAGGAACAGTGTCCCGGTGGAACGACGAGGATACTGAAACACCTGGGCGACAAGGTCCTGCTGGTGTATGAGCTGCTGCACGACAACACCTGCTTGCCGAAGCTGGAGCCGCCGCCGGCGAATGACAAGTTCGCAAACGCAACCGTCGTCAGGACGTTACCCTTCACTGATACCATCAGCGCCAAAGCCGCCACTCTGGACGAGCACGAGCCGCAGCCCGGTCCGCCGAAACCGGCCGACTCCCTTCCGTGCGGTGGGACGAACAATACTGCGTGGTACGCATTCACCAGCGACTCGGACATCCGCGTCACTGCCAAGACCGTGGGTACGACGAGCGGGACGCTGGTTGGGGTGTTCGAGGGCTCCGAGCTCACGTCGTTGGTCCCCGTGGCGTGCAACGCGCTCACCGGTGAGCCGCACACCGCCCACGTCGATTTCGTTGCGCGCGCCGGTGTGCCCTATCGGTTACAGGTGGCGACGAAGACCTACGCGGTCGGCACACTCACCTTCACGCTCGAGCCATCACCCCCGGATACGCCGGCAGAGGAGGGTGCAACGGTGCCCGCCGCGGCACCCACGAGCTGACCTCAACCTGGCAGCGGGGAGTCAAGCAACAGCCGGATCACCGCGGATTCCGTTGACAGGATGACGTCGCCGGGAGCGCCTATTGCAACCCCGCGCGTGCGTGGCAGTCGCCGCTCTTCAAACGCATCGTTGACTTGGCCGACCTCCCTGCCGTCATCGTCGTACACCCATAGCCGCGCCCGGTCCGACGCGGTGACGTACACGTGATCATCCGGTCCCACGGCGATGTCGTACAAATCACCTCTGACCCACCATTCCGCTAGTACCGCGCCTTCCGGGCTGAGCTTGCGGACCCGCGAGTTCCCTTGCTCGCCGACAAACGCGTTGCCTCGCGTGTCGACGGCAATGCCCCAGCCGACGTCGAAGCTGAACGCCTTGCCCACACCGCCCCACGCATCGATGAGGGTTCCATCCATCCCAACCACGAGGACGCGCCCCTTCCCAGTGTCGCTGACGTAGAAGCGGTGCCGTGTGTCATCCACCGCGAGCCCGCGCGGTGAGAACACCGACCATGGTGCCAGATCCACGACCAGCACCATCCCTCCGTCCTCCTCGAGCCGGACGATCCTCCCGGCGGAGTCGAGGACATAGACCGCCCCGGTCGCGCTGGCTGCCACGTCGCACGGCTGCTCGAACGCGGGCGATACCTTCTCCCCCTGGGGCCAGGAACTCAGAAACGTTCCGGTCGAGCTGAACCGCTGCACCCGGGCGTTCGCGATGTCGGCGACGTAGATGTCCCCCGACGGCCCCACGGCGACGCCGACGGGTGCAGAGAATTGTCCGGGCTCGTGCCCGCGTTGATTCAGCACCCACGCGAGATGTGCGGGCAGCTCGGCCGTTTGCTGACTGCGCAGCAGATACGGAATTTCCAGTGCCAGTGCGAGCGCGACTGTACCGGCAAGTACGACGATGCCGCCATCAACCCAGCTGCCGCGCACGGTCGTCCGCACGGTTGGAGGCGCCGCCACCGCCACTGCCGCCTGCTTGGCACCCCAAAGACTGCGAACCACTTGCGCCAAGAACCCCAGCAGCCAGAGGAGGCCAACCGCCCACAACGCCGCGAGCCAAGACAAATTCCACAGGACCACATGCGAGCGGGTATACGCGAACGGCTGGTATGGCCCGAAAAGAATTCCCGGGTGCCACATGAGATAGAAGCCCAGCATCGCGCCGGTGGCGACCGCCGTGAAGGTGAGCCCAAAGTACGGCCGCAACACCAGGAACGGGATGATCCACGAGTAGTACTGCGCGGCAACGCCTCCGAGCATGGTGTAGTCGAGGAGCAGTGCGGCAATGATCCAGCCGGCGGTGTCGATCGCACGCGGCCGCAGGTAGGCAAAGCCGACGAGCACTACGTACTCGGTCAGAAAATAGAAGCGGCTGCTGGCAATCCAGTCTTTGGGCCATGGCATGAAAATGTTGTCGACGTTGAGGAACCGCCAGTAGCGCCAGATTGCCACCCAGCCGAAGTCGGGGGTCGACTTGTAATCGAACGCCTCGCGGAGCACGCCCGCGTAGTCGAACAGCATGTACGGTGCGAGCACCAATACTGAGGGCAACGCCGCGACCACGACATACACGATGCGCCGCCCCCAGTTCAGCTTGCCCGGCCGTGCCAGCAACGGCGTGAGCAGCACCGGCCAACTGCGCAACCCGATCGCGATCCCGAGGGCGAGCGCCGACAGCACGTAGCTGCGCCGGTGTTCCCCGAACTCCGCGAGGTAGTAAGCCCAGAAAGCAAAGAAGACGCTCAAGGGCATGATGTTGCCGTGCAGACCCGTGACCAGAATCGAAACTGGATTGAAGGCGAAGAAGAGGCCGGCCAGCATCGCGGTCCGCGTCGGCCACCGACGCCGCGCAACCAAGTAGACCAGCGTTGCGGTGCCGAGGTCACCGAGCAGCGGAAAGAGTTTCATCGTCAGGTGAAACGGCACACCGGTGAGGGTAGACAGCTGCAGCGCCGCCACCGGCAGA
>JBGQHM010000355.1:0-7067 GCA_041497995.1 Binatia bacterium
CACCTGGCGATCGGCGTGTCGGACATCTATCGCAAGTGCGACGAGCTGCGCGCCAAAGGCGTGAAGGTGGTGCGCGAGCCCGGACCGATGAAACATGGCAGCACCGAGATCGCCTTCATCGAAGATCCCAACGGCTACCGCATCGAACTGATCCAGAGGTCCTGACCATGCTGAAACGTGCCGGGTTCGCTCTGACGTTGTTGCTTGCCTCAACCAGCCTCGCTGGCGCGCAGGAGTCTCCGGCGCAGTGGGTGGCGCGCATATTCGACCCGGCAACGCTGGGAATCACGCCGTTTGCCGGCGGGACGCTGAATCGCAAGTTCAGCGTCGACGCCATCGCGCTCGAACACGGCGGCGACAAGCGCATCGTTATCTTCCTCATGGCGCCCGATCAGTTGAAGGCGGCAGCCGACCACTTCTCGAAACAGTTCAGCGTGCCGCCGCAGGTCACGGGTGCGGACAGCCCCTTCGAAACGTTCACCTTCGACTTCACCGACGCCAAGGCGCCGGCCAAGCTCAAGGGCTTGCGGGTGCTGATCAGCCGCGCGCAGTTCGCCGACAACAAGGGGCAGATTACGATGGAGTATCAGCCGCCGAAGACGCCGTGAGGCGCCGATCCTACGAGCTGCTGCGCCGATGAATCGCATCATCGTCCACTACCACGAGATCGCGTTGAAACGGGGCAACCGGCGCGTCTTCGTCGGCCAGCTCATCGACAATATCGGTGGTGCCCTGCGTGCCACCGGCGTGAAGCGAGTGCGCTCGGCGCCCGGGCGCCTGGTCATCCACCTGAAGCATGACGCCGATTGGCCGGAGATCAGCCGGCGCCTGCAATGGGTCTTTGGCATCGCCAACTACTCGCTGGCATGGCGGACGCGCCGCCGCATCGATGACATCACCGCAACCGCGCTGATCGCGATTGACGGCCGGCAGTTTGCCAGCTTCGCGGTGCGTACGCGGCGCGCCGACAAAGGCTTCCCGCTGCAGTCGCCGGAGATCAGCCGCATCGTGGGGAGCGCCATCCAGGATCATACGCACGCCGCGGTGAATCTCGACCACCCCGAGCTGGTGGTGAACGTCGAGGTACTGCCGCGTGAGGCGTTCGTCGGATTGGAGCGCTTACCCGGTCCCGGCGGCTTGCCGGTCGGTACCGGCGGCACGGTGCTGGCACTGATCTCCGGCGGGATCGATTCGCCGGTCGCTGCCTATCGCATGCTGCGCCGCGGCTGCCGTGCCGAGTTCGTGCACTTCCACGGGGCGCCCTACCAGGATCGCACGAGTCGCGACAAAGTCGTCGAGCTGGTGAGTCTGCTGACGCGCTATCAGCTGCACTCACGCCTGCACCTCGTCGCGTTCGGTGACATCCAGCGCCAGATTGTGGCAGCGGTGCGGCGGCCGTTCCGTGTCGTGTTGTACCGCCGCATGATGATGCGCATCGCCGACGCTATCGCCGGTCCGACGGGCGCGAGCGCCTTGGTGACCGGCGAAAGCCTCGGCCAGGTGGCGTCGCAGACCCTGCCGAACATGGCGGTGGTCGAAGACGCGACCGCGCTCCCGCTGCTGCGCCCGCTGGTCGGCATGGACAAGGCGGAGATCAGTGAACAGGCGGAGCACATCGGAACATACGAGATCTCCATCCAACCCGATCAGGACTGTTGCCAACTGTTCGTCCCACGCCACCCGGCGATTCGCATGACCGTGGAGGAAGCCCACGACGCCGAGCAGCCGCTCGACATTCCCGCGATGATCCACCAAGCGCTCGAGGGAACGACGGTGCAGGAGTTCGACTTCCCGCCAGTGCGCGAACCCGCCGACCGCTTCGAACAGATAGCGGTGCCGCCCGCTTAGTCGCCAACGACAATGGCGCCGTCGGATCCATATGCGCCGGGTATCGCGTTACCTTCTGGGCTGGAGAAGATGACGCCACTAAGTGCTAGCGGGTAGCGCCCGTTTGTGGCGCTCGCCGAGACGTTGACCGTGCAGGTGAACAGCACGGACCCGTCGATGATCGGATCGATGTTCTCAGTTGACAGCACCAGGGCGCGTATGGACGTGCATGCGGTATCGCGACAGCCAGGCGGTGCGAAGAAGGCAAACGCCGTTGCCGCCTTGTTGATGTCGGGATTCGGACTACAGTCCGGCTTGCCATTGGCGCGTGCGGCAATCGGCGCGTTGTCCGGATCGAACTGGAGGTCGTTCTGCGTTCCGGCGACCAATGAGTGCGGTGCCCTGAGTGTGACCGAGATGGTCACTCGCATGCCCGGCTCGGCAGCGGTAGTGCTCGCTTGTAGAAATGGGGGCGACGGCACGGCCGTGGCCGTCGGCTGAGGCCGCGGTGCTCCACAGTGCGCTGGCGGTCCGGGCTCACAGTTTTCAGACGCACAGTCTCCATCGGTGCGGCACGTACTGTCCTGCACCTGGCGTGGCCTGCACGTACCGGCGGTGTCGAAGATGTCGCAGCGCTGGCCGAGCGGGCAGGCGGGGGACCCGCAGCAGACGCCATCGATACAATAGCCCGTGCTGCATTGCGCTCCATCGTTGCACGGTCTCCCGTCCATTTGCCGCCCCGGTGGCGTACATGGGTTAGGGAAGATCTCTATGCATAGCGTCGGGTCATTGGCCGCTGCAATAACGGCATTGCTGTTGATCTCGTACGCAGTCCTTCCCGACACATTTCCCGGCAGGTCGCGGATCTTGTCGACCAGCTGCTGGATTGTCTCCGGCGAGAAGGTGCACAGATCGGCTCCCGGATTCACTTGGCCGAGTACCAACGCGACGGCCGCCTCGGCCGCAAAGTCGATGTCGATTGGCTCCGTCGTGCTGAACACGAAGGCGCGCGTCAACGTCACGCCGGCGCCGACCGAGACGATGAACCGGCAAGTGTCCGCGCTGGTACCCGGCGGGAGATCGATCTCGTACTCTCCTTGGTCATCTGTAAAGGTCGTGTCGAGCGATTGCACCGACCCGCCGCTGCGCCGGAGGCTCAGTGCCACCCGGACATTCGCTCCGACGGGACTCACGTCCCCAGTGAGCGCAATGGCGGGGCCGATCAGCAACCCAGCGAAGCGTTCAAGCAGAGAACGCTCACGTTGCACTATCTGTCCACTCGGCATACGAACCGTGCCGTGGATGCGGGGACCGGGTGTCACCGGCGGAGGCGGGGGAAAGCCACCCGGTGCGCGCAAAGGCGTCGGGGTGAAGGATGGCGCCGCCTGTTGGGGGCTGACGCTGGATGACCCCCCGCATCCGATACCGGAGAGGAGCAATAGCGCCACCATCAGCCAGCGCCGCTCTCTGCCAGTCCATACAATCCCTGCTCTTGCTTCCATTCGCAGGCCGCGATCTCCGTTAGGCGTCATACGGTGTCGATGAGCATACATCTATCTATCGAGAGCACTCAATACGAAATGATGTGGCGTCGTTTGATGCCTGCCGGGCAAGACGCGGCCGGTTTCGATGTCCCTCAGCCCCTTGTCGACGTAGGCTCTGAAGAGCAGTTCTTCCAGAATGTCCCCGCTATGGAATCACTCGGCAACGACGAATGACCGCGAGCGCTTCGTCTCTGGCATTCACTGGTTTCTACCTTCTCGACGGCCGATTCCAAAAGAATGGAGTCCGATCGTCTACCTGTCCGACATTCAACACTCACCATTCACAATTCACCATTGGCCTTTAGCCGCACCCGTTCAGCGCCTTGTTCACCGCAGCGAGGATCTCGTTGATCGTGATCGAGCCGTCGTGGTTCGTGTCGCCAGCCATGCAGGCCGAGATGTCGGCACTGCCCAATGCGATGTTCACCATGGTCAGAAGCTCATCGACGGTCACGTCCCCAGAGCTATCGCAGTCGCCGACACAGGCGCCGGGCGGGGCAACGACTGTGAAGCTCACTCCCGGATCGGTGCTCGCGACGCCACTCACCGGCCCAGTACTAACGACCCGGCTGCCAAACGCGAGCGCGCCAACGCCTGCGGGCGCCAGCGTCCCATCCTCGATGATTGCCGCTGCCACCTTTGCGGCCACTTGCTCCGCACTATCCCCGGCGTGCGTCGTCACCTGCAGCGTTACAGCGTCGATCGTAGCCGTAACCAATCCTCCCTGCGCAGCACCAGAGAAAACCAATGTCGCCTTGCGGCAAGCATCTCCAACACCATCCCCACCGCTGTCCGACTGACCTGAATTTGGCACCAGCGGGCAGTTGTCAACAACATCTGGCACCCCGTCGCCGTCGCTGTCCAGGCTCAATGCTACTGACTGCTCCAGCGTCATCTCCTCGCTTGCCGGGCTAGGACCCTGCGCGGCGCGGCCCGAGTTCGGTGCGGCCTGCAGGCCGTACTGCAGGTTGGCCCAGTCGTCGTAGCCTCGCAGCAGTGAACCGACGCCATCGCAACCAGTACTACCGCCCCCAAAATTGTTGATGTCAGCGGAGATGCCCACCTCCGTGGCGTTCTCATCGCGATTCCAGTCTATCGGGCCATCGGCGGCCGCTCGGCGCGCTGGGAGGGGGCCGTAAACCGTCTCTTCACCAGGCGGTCCACCAATGCCGGCTGGCTCCCGCAATCCCAGTCTGTGCGGAACAACGGAAATGTCCACCACCTCATCCAAGTCGGGAAGCCCGGCGCGTGCGTAGTCAATGCGCCTGCGGATGTCGAACGGACTGTAGAGATTAAACTGTCGGCTGTAGTTCATGACGCTCAGGTAATTGGGCTTGCAATTCACATTGCACTGCCCTTGGTCGCCTGAGCGACTACGTGGGCCACCACCCCCGTGGCACAGGCCAAGGTCGTGCCCCAGCTCGTGCATGAACGTCGCGGCCTGCTGGTCGAAACTCCCAATCTTGTGGCCGCCGATCTCGTCAAAATTGCCAAGCGATACGACAAAATTGCTCGGCGGTTCTGACGCCCCAGACGGATACACGATGGTCCCACCCGCACCACGACATCCACGGAGATTGTGGACGAAGAGCGCATAGTGAAACACTTTCGCCTTCAATTGCAGAATGGTGGCGCTGTTTGGCAACCCTCGCTCTCCTGGCGTACCAAAATGGTCAGCCTTGACGATGTCGAAGTCGAATAGATCTTCTGCCGGCCCGCACCCGACCTGGGGAAAGGATAGGTCATCACTGTGTGCCACGGCCTGCTCAGCGTCGATCTCGATATGGAGCCGGACGCCGGTCTGGTGATCCGGGTTGCACACCGGCCCTTCAGCGAACCGTCGCGCGACGAAATCGAGGGCGTCCTTGTTCGGCCGATGCAGTTGCATCCAGTCTACCTCGACGTACACATCCTTATGGTTCGGATCCGGGCGCTCACTAGCACTCACAACCCCATCCTGGTTCACATCGAAGATCGGGTTCGGGGGATCTTGGTTTTCCAGATCGTCTGGTATTCCGTCGCCGTCGAGATCGCCAGGCGTGCTCTCCGGGCACGGGGGTGAGAGAACGAAGGTGGCGGCGCATGTCGTCTTTGCTCCGTGGTTGTCCGTCGCACCGACTGTAACAACATAAGAAATTCCAAACTGATCGGGACCAGGCATCCATTCGAATGTCGTGGCTACTGGATTTCCGGTAATCGGGAGTGTCGGTGTCAGCCGCGCACCGGGGGGCGATCCGGAGACAGTCAGCGTTACCGTATCCCCGACGTCTTGGTCAGAGGCTCGAATGAGGAAGCGCACGGATTCACCGAGATGAGGCGACACCGTGGAGCCGCATGGGAAATCTGGAACTGTCGAAGTGCACTGGCCGTTCCGGCAGGTACCTGCGCCATCAAAGCATGTCGTCCCGTCGGGGGCGTGCTCGTTGGAGCACAATCCTGATGTTCCATCGCAGCTATCTGCAGTGCACGGCTTTGCGTCGTCACAGTCGGCGGCCCTCCTGCAGGGCTCCTGGGTGATCTGAAAAACGCCGTGGCTCGTTCCCGCATATAGTGTTCTCGGATTGACCGGGTCGATTGCGAGGGATGACACGCCTGGACTGCCAAGACCGGAATCGAGCTGGACCCAAGAGAGGCCCCCGTTCACGCTCCTGAGCACGGTGTAGGAACCCGCATACACCGTATTCGGTTTGACCGGGTCGACAGCCAGCGCGTGGACACCTTCAGGCCCCGATGGACTCCAACTGACGCCGCCGTCCGTGCTCTTGAAGACGCCGAGTGTGCCTCCGGCATAGACAGTGGTAGGTGAGATGGGATTGATCGCGAGGGCCTGTACGTCAGTGTAGATGATCCCGTTGTTCACCGCGAACCAGCTACCCGCACCATTGGTGCTCTTGAATACACCGCCACCGAAGTCCGCCCCGGCGTAGAGAGTTGAAGGGGTGGACAGGTTATGACAAGGGCGTGGAGATTTGTGTTCGTGAGGCCACTATTCATGGAGCGCCAGGCGCCACCGCCATTGGTGCTTTTGAGCACGCCGGCAAACTCCGTCGCGGCGTAGACAGTTGTACTTGCCCTCGGGTCGATCACCAAGGCGGTCATTTGCACGCTGCTGGTTCCGGCGTTTGTCTGACCCCAATTCGCACCTCCATCGGTGCTTTTGTCGCCGTAGTAAGTGCCGGCGTAAAGCGTCGCCCTGTTGGTAGGATCTATCGCTATCGCGTTCACCTCGGGAGAGCTCAGTCCGCTGCTCGCGGCCGTCCAAGTCGTGCCGCGATCGGTGCTCTTGAATACACCCGCGTCTGTACCCGCATAGAGCATGCTTGGGTTCGTTGGGTCGATACCCAAGGCCATCACTCCACCGTCGTAGGGTCCACCGCTGGTCCATACGTTGGCCCCAGCGTGAACTGTCTTCGGGGCGCTAACACCAAGCACCAAGGCAGCGTACACCACGTAGGTTCTCCAGCACGCACCAGCGGCAGGCATGAGGAGCCCATTCCTTCCGCCGGCAACGGTCCCGTGGTGGGAATCATCGGGACCGATGCGCGAAACTATGGTGCCCGGAGGCTGCCGGCGTGGCGGCGTAAGCCACCGAACCACTCTAGAGACCTCACCCGCATCCATTCAGCGCATTGTTCACCGCCGTCAGGATCTCATTGATCGTAATCTCCAAGTCACTGTTCGCATCGCCGGCAGTGC
>JBGQHM010000356.1:0-7062 GCA_041497995.1 Binatia bacterium
ATCCCCCCTCGATGCGATCGTCGGCGCTGGCACCGCTCCGGCAACCGCATGAGCAAGAGGATCCTATCGTTCTTTTGCAGCGCGACCGACCCACTCAACCTTGCCGTCTTCAGAGTGGTGGTCTTCGCGTGGCTCCTGCGATTGATTGCCCGTACCGACTATTGGCGCTTCGTACATACGCCGGCGGGCCTGCGCGTCCGACCCGGCGGCTACGAAAGTTTCTTCCACTGGATTCCGATCGAAGACGCCTGGGTCACCGTCGCACGGGGCGTGGCGCTGCTGGCGAGCGCCGCGGCGCTCGCGGGCTTCATGACGCGTACGTCCGCCGGCATCGCCTGCTTGTGCGCAACATATCTGCTCGGACTGCCCGAGCTCTTCGGGAAGATCGACCACCTGCACCATCACCTGATCTGGTTCACGGCGATACTGGCCGTGGCGCGCTCCGGAGATGCGTTGTCGATCGATGCGCTGCGCGTCGCGTGGCGACGTGCGGAGCGCGGTGATACGGCGCCTCCGCCGGCGGCAGTGGCCTACGCACTACCGCTGCGCTTCGTCTGGCTCCTGATCGGCGTGATCTACTTCTTCCCCGGCATTTGGAAGCTGTACGCCGGTCCCGAGTGGTTCCTCAGCGACAACATCAAGTTCATGATGTACGAATTCTGGTCGGAGAAAGGCTTCCTTCCACTCTTTCGGATTGATCGCTACCCGCTCCTGTGCCGCGCAGCGGGTCTCGGGGCCATCCTTTTCGAGACGTCATTCGTCGCCTGCCTCTTCTTCCCTCGCCTTCGTCTGCTCGCCGTCACCGCAGGAGTGCTGTTCCATGCGATGACGGCGGTCTACCTGCGGATCCTCTTCTTCAGCCTCCTGCTGTGTTACGCCGCGTTCATCGACTGGAGGTGGGTGGGCATCCACGTCGGGCGGGCGCTGTATCCGACGCAGCTGTCGTTGGTATACGACGGGCGCCGCATCCTGTGGCGCCAAGTAGTCGCCGCGCTGCGCAGCCTCGATGTTCTGCACCGCATCCGCTACCTCGACGCATCAGCCGACGGCACTACCCGACCGCCCCCCGATTCCGTTGGTGGCATTGTAACAACGACGGGCAGGCGCGCGATGACCGGGCTCCACGCCTGGGTCGCGGTCATCGCACGGGTGCCGCTCATCGTCCCGGCGATCCCGCTCCTCCTCGCCATGGCGCTTGGACGCCATGCCCGCTCGGTCCCCGCTCCACACGGTAACCCCGATCGTGCGGTACCAATCGATGCACCACCGCATCTGGCAGCAGTCACCATCGTTGGGAGTCTATTGCTCGCCGTCAACATCTACTGTGGCGTCAGCCGAACGATCTCGTGGCCGTTCTCAGTCTATCCGCAGTTCTCCGGAATCCACCGCTCTCCGACACGGACGACTCTGGAAGCCGTGGTGCGCAGCCCAGCGGGACAGATGCGGCCGGTCGAAATCGCCTTGCACCCGCAGGCCCTCGAGCGGTTGCTTCAGGGGGATCCCGCCACACGTAGCGGGCGCCTGCGCGCACTGCACGGCCTGCTCACTGACAGCCAGCTGACTCTGCAACCGGGGGAATCGTTGCAGTTCTATGAGGTCCGCCGGTCGACTCTTCCCGAAGATCGTGACCGACCGCCGCTGCGGCGAGAGCTCTTGGGAGAGTTCCAGGCAGATGGCGCGGCCGCGACGTCGCCGCGCTAGCTCAGCGGTCGCCCGAGTGCCGTGGCAAGCGCCGCCGTTCCCACTGCCAGTGTATCCGGGCGATCCGCACGCGCAGACTGCGCACGAGATTGTGGCGCAGGCAGCCCATCGCGATACTCCACAGCGCTTCGACCCAGGCACGTCTCCACCACGCTGCGCTCGACGCATCGGCATCTCCGAGCAGAAACGTATCGCGCGCCACTACATCGAATGGGTGACGCGTCACGACACCGGGCCGCCGGCCGGCACGATGCAGCGCAAGCGGCAGCGTGACACCCAACACGCGCTCAGTCATCTCGAAGACTGCAGCGAGATGCGCGCTGGCGCCCCATTTGTCTGCCAGCCACCAGAAACCGTCCATCTCGTCACGGAAACGCGCCGCTGCCCAGGCGACATCGCAGAGATGCAGCAACCGGAAGCCGGCGAACGCAGAGGTGGTTGCATGCACCGCGAGGTGAATCACCGTCGCCGCCGGTGTCAGCGTCAGCACCTGCAGGTCCGCGACCCTCACCTGCGTTGTGTGCTGCCACAGCTCTTCGGCGCCGACCCTCATCCTGCTCTGCGGCGCTATGTGCCAGTGGAGGTCAACCGCCAGGCGGGGCTCGCCTCTCGGCGCAGCGAAGGGCAGCTCGTATTCCCAGCGCCGATAGAACCTATGCGTCAGCTCCTCGGCTAGACGCACCTCGGCATCGCCGCGCGCTTCGTCCGCAAGGAGCTTCTGTACCTGCCCCAAGTGGTAGCCCATGGAGCGCAGCAGCGTTTCGGCCCGCGCGATTGCATCGGGCGGCACGACTACGTCCACATCAAAAAACCGGCGCAGCGCTGCGTCGGCATACACATGCTCGGCCAGTACGCTCCCCTTGACCACGAAGAACGGGATGCGTTCGCGCTCGAAGCTGGAGCTCAGCGCGCGCAGCGTCTCCTGCGCGATTTCTGCGTGGCGCCGCGAGTCAGCCCGAGCCGCCCGCAGTCGTTCGGCAACCGGCTCACCAAGAGCAGACGCCAGCTCATACTGTTCAACACGCGCCGCGAGAAGCGCGATCACCTTGTGAGCAGCGGCGCGCTCAAGAAGCCATGGCCAGTCGACGCGGTTGGAATGCGCGCGGACACTGTCGGCCAATTCGTCGCCATCCGGGCGCAACGCCGCGATAAGTGCAGCTCGGCTGACTCCTCTGGCATCGCTCAACACCGTGCGGTTCACTGCGTCACTCGGCCCTCCAGGTTGATGCCGATATGTGTTGCATGCATATGCACACAGGTCGAGAGGGGCCGCTCCGGGGAGCGCAGGCAGGACGGTGCACCGAGTTGCACGACGCAGGGAAGTGGCGCAATGTTCCGCACGCATCATGCAGCGCGGCGATGAACCCTTCAGGGGCATGAATTGGTGGTATGCGCCTCTGGCGCGTACGAACGGCACAGCGGCCAGAGGCCGGCGCCACCACACGGAGCTCCGATGAGCGCTGAGCCGGCCGTCGCGGCGACGCCTATCGCTCCCGCAACGCCCGCGCCATCCGGCCGGCGCGTCGAGCCCGAGCTGCTATTAACGATGCCGCCGCTGCGCGCAATCATCCGCCTCGCCACTCCGACGACGATGGTCATGCTCATTGCCGCTACCTCCAACGTGCTCTACACATACTACGTCAGCCGGCTCGGCCCCGATGCCATTGCCGCGGTGTCGTTGGTGTTCCCGATCTCGCTGCTGGCGATCACCGCCATGGGCGGTGGCATCGGCGCCGGCGCGGCCTCAGCTGTGGCGCGCACGCTGGGTGCCGGCCACCGGCGCCACGCCGTCGCCGTCGCCGAGCATGCGCTGGTGCTCAGCGTCGGTATCGGTGTGGTCTTCGCGTTGGTCATTCTGATGGGCGCGCCGACGCTGTTCCGGCTGATGGGTGGGCAAGGTGACGTGTTGCGGAGCGCCGTGGCTTTTGCGCGCGTGCTGTTCGGCGGCGCCGCCATCACGTTCGTGGGTGCGATGTTCGACAGCATCATGCGCGGCGAAGGCAACGTGCGCGTGCCGGCGATCTGGTCCAGCGCTTCGCTGCTCCTGCAGATCCTGCTGACGCCGCTCTTCATGTTCGTGGGTGGCCTGGGATTGATCGGCGCGGCGCTGGCCATGCTGACGAGTCAGCTTTTGGCTACCATCCCGCGGGCGCGGTATGTGCTCGGTGGGCGCGGCGTCGTCCACCCGGCCGCGTTCCCGCGCAGCTTCGCACTCGCGCCAATGGGTGAGATTCTGCGCGTCGGCATTCCCGCTTCGCTCTCGACGATGATCAACTACATAGGAATGATGGTGCTCACCGGCGTCCTCGCACGGTTCGGCGAAGCCCATCTCGCCGCCTACGGCTTGGGGACGCGGTTCGACTTCCTGCTCCTGTCGTTCGCGTACGGATTCGGTGCCGCCGTGCTGACGCTGGTGGGCCTGGCCACGGGCGCCCAGCGCGCCGACCGGGCGATCACGTACGTGACCCGCGCCGGCGCCATCATCGTCGGCCTGCTCACCGTCGCCGGTGCGCTCATGTACTGGCGGCCGGCGCTCTGGTTGGGGATCTTCACCAACGACCCCGGCATCCAGGCGGTCGGCGCCGCGTACTTCCACATCATCGGGCCGTCGTACCCCTTCATGGGCGTCGCGATGGTCATCGCCTTTGCGTTCCAGGGGCTCGGACGGGCGACGGCACCGCTCATGTGGATGATCGTGCGCGTCGTGGCGGTTCTTACGGCAGCGCTGGTGTGCACGCAGTGGCTCGGCATGGGCGACCGAGCCGTCTTCGTGTCGGTCGCGGCCGGCAACGTGCTCTCGGCCGGCGTCATGCTCGTCCTCTTCGCTCGTGTGGAACGCAGCATGCGTGCGCGAGTCCGCTAGCCACTGGTTGACTTCTTGATCGAGTCCGGCCAAGGCTCTCGCGAAGCTGCAGGGGTGTGATGTGATGAAGCTGGTTGGCTCTCTGGCTGTGGCGCTCGTCGGTTGCTTCGCCGCTCCACACCCCGTCCTCGCGCGGTGGGATAGCAAGCAGGACAACAAGAGCGAATCGACGTTGCAGGCTCTGACCGACAAGGGGTTGTTCAGCGAGGCATTCGACGTGTGCGTCCGGCGCGCCATGATCGAGCACCAGGCCAACGACACGCCGGAGCTCGTGGGTCCCGCCACGACGGACGCCACCGACTACCTAGGAGTCATCGATCAGGTGGCCGGCAAGAAGAATGGCGGCGTCGCGCCGTCATGGATGCTCGACCTGACGGCGGCGCACACGGTCAAGAAGTGCCAGAGCGCGTTCCGGAGCTTCCTGGCTGCTGAATCGCCCCACGAACCTCAGCAGCCCCGGAAGGCGACGACCCCGCACGTTGCCAAGAAGGCGGCGGCCAAGCGGAACGGCGACCGGCTCGAACAGCTGCCGCCCTGGCTCGCCCCGCCGCATCAGGACTAACAAACGAAGGGCACACACCGGCACTCTGGCGTGTTGCGCTGCTGTACAGACCGTGCATGGCCGCCGTGGTAGCATCGCTGCCCGAGGAGGTCGGTGCATGGCGTATGTTCTAGTCGAGACCCATAACGCAATCGGGACGCTCACGTTCAACAACGACGCGCATCGCAACGCGCTCAGCAAGGTAACGATCGACGAGCTCCTTGTGGCGCTGGATCACCTGCGCGAGGCCCAGATGCGCGTGGTGGTCCTGCGCGCCGTCGCCGGCGCCACCGTGTGGTCGGCGGGACACGACTTGCGAGAGCTTCCCAAGTCGGGCGCCGACCCGCTGGCGTACTCTGACCCGGTCGAGCGCGTCATCCGCGCGGTGGAGCATTTTCCCGCCCCCGTCATCGGCATGATCGACGGCAGCGTCTGGGGCGGCGCGTTCGAGCTGGCGCTCGTCTGCGACCTGCTGGTCGGCACGCGCCACTCGTCCTTCGCCATCACGCCGGCCAAGATCGGGATTCCATACAACTCGACCGGCCTCATCCATTTCATCAACGCCCTCGGCATGAATACAGTGAAGGAGATGTTCTTCACTGCGCGGCCCATCAACGCGGAGCGCGCGTTGCAGCTTGGCATCTTGAACCGCCTGGTGGAGCCGAGCGAGCTCGAAGACGTCACCTACGAGCTGGCGCGAGCAATCGCCGCCAACTCGCCACTCAGCATCAGCGTCGTGAAGGAGCAGCTGCGCATTCTCGGCAGTGCACACCCCCTGACCCCGGAGACCTTCGAGCGTATCCAGGGCTTGCGCCAAGCCGTCTTCGACAGTCACGACTATGCGGAAGGGACCGGCGCCATTCTGGAGAAACGCACGCCGGTCTTCACGGGGAAGTGAGCTACCGGCAACGAAGGCGCGAGCGACGTGGCGATTCAACGGGACAACGGTGGCACCAGTTGAAGGTTTGAGGACGATCCACGCGCAATGAGTCGATCACACATCTCGGCAAGCCGTATCACTGCGTGGCACGTTAGGATTTTTCTTGACGGGAAAGACGCGGCAATGGTAGCTACAGGCGCAGGGAGGTGGCCAGTGCGCGTGTTCGTGCTCTTGCTCCTGTCGCTGGCAGCATTAGTCGTGCGCCGCATGACGGCCGATGCGGCACAGCTGACACCCTGTCAAGGCGGTCCCTTCTTGGTCCAGAGTCAGCCACTGCTCGGCAACGGCGCAGCGGACAGCGACAAAGTGTACATCGCCGGCACCGAGGTTTCGACCGCCAGTGGCTGCCCGCCGGTGCGCGGCACGGTGCGAGCAACCAGCAAAGGCACCAAGGTGCGGGTCAAGTGGAGCTCCTGCGGATCCATTCCAGGGCCGCACCTGCTTTCAGCCCTGATCGATCCCGCCACCTGCGGCAGTATGCAAGGGACTCTCAAGACGAGAGGCGTCAGCGCCAAGCGCCTATTCAGCGCGACCCGCCAAACCGATCCATGCACCGACGAGAGTGCTGATACGTTCGACCTGATCGAGGAACGTATCTTCGCCTCGCATGGCTGCAACGTCAGCACGTGTCACGGCCCGTCGCGACAAGGCGATCTTGACCTCCGCTCCGGCGCCGCATACGGCGATCTCGTCGATGTGGCAGCCGCGAATGTCACCGCCCAAACGGCCGGCAAGAAGCGCGTCCTGGCCGGCGACGCGGCAAACAGTTTTCTTTCACAGAAGCTACACGGCCTGCTCGGGCCCGGCGAAGGGGCGCAAATGCCGCTCGTCGGGTCGCCGCTCACGCAGACAGAGCTCGACTTGGTCGACGCGTGGATCAATGGAGGTGCGCCGGAGACCGGCACGGTTCCGGGCGTTCCCTGCTTGCCGCCTCAGCGGTACATCCCGTCCAACCCACCGCCGAAACCGAAGGGTGGGCATCAGATCTTCTTCGATGGTCCGGTACTGCAGCCCGGA
>JBGQHM010000357.1:0-6997 GCA_041497995.1 Binatia bacterium
CCGCACAGACACTGAGCATGCGCATTCGACTCATCCACACGTTTCGGCACATATCGGCCTCCTTCCGTTAGCTGCGCGCCGCCCCCTCAGGGCACGCGACGCAAGGTTGGGTGACCGCCACGCCCGCACTGTATCGTCGTACGATACGCGGCTGCGTAGCCCCCACTGAAACATCACACTCGTCTTGCGATCACCACGTTTTTCGCCCCCACGGATCACACACTAGCCACCCGACGTTACGAGAGAGTGAGTGCTGCACGATGATTGCGTGACGACTGCTGCGCGATCCGCGGCGGTGTGTAGCAGGGGCAGCGCTACGAGATCGTTTCGTGCCGATGATTCTTCTGTGAAGGTCCGGCGCATCGGATCATCACGCAACCTTCAATCGACCGTAACCCTGGCGTAATCGGCGCCGCGCTATGTCTCGGCCCGTTCTGCGGCGTCATGGCGCGGCCCCTTGCTGGCGTCGGCGGCGCGGCTGCGGGGGCAGACAGCTGAATGAATGGCGTCCGAAGAAGCCGCGGAATCGCGAGCGTGGTGTGCAGCCTGGTCGTCCTGGTCAGCACACCGCGAGGGCCCGTGTGGGCGCAGAGCGGTGCAGCAGCACCGTCTGAGCTGGGAACGATCTCCGGGCGAGTGCTGGACCGCTCGACCGGCGACCCGATCATCGAGGCTGGGGTGGAAGTAGTCGAAACAAAGAAGCGTGTGCGCAGCGACCTCGACGGCAAGTACAAGCTCACGCTGCCGCCGGGGACCTACGAGTTGCGGGTCTTTGCGCCGCTGTATACCGGCACGCGGCTGCAGGGCGTGGTGGTGCGCGCCAACGCCGTGACCACCACCAACGCCAATCTTCTCGGCGAAGGCAAAGCCTCGGTGGAAGTGGTCGAAGTCGTCGCCCAGGCGAACAAGGCGGCGGAGGCGACCCAGCTCTTGGAACGCAAGAACAGCGCGGTGGTCAGCGATAACGTCGCCGCGGAAACTATCAAGAAGTCCCCGGATTCGAATGCTGGAGAAGTGGTCAAGCGCGTGCCCGCCGTGACCATTCAGAACAACAAGTATGTTTTCGTGCGTGGCCTGGGTGAACGGTACAGCGGGGCGCTGCTCAACGGCAGCCGCTTGCCCAGCACCGACCCGAACCGACGGGTCGTGCCGCTCGATCTCTTTCCCGCGGACTTCCTCCAGTCTCTCTCAGTACTCAAGAGCTATACGCCGGACCTGCCCGGCGACTTCTCGGGCGGGTTGGTTGATATCCGCCTCAAGGACTACCCGGAGAAGCTGACGTACACGCTCGGTGCCACCACTGGCGGCAACACCAACGCCACCTTCCGCACATTCGAGAGCTATCACGCCAGCCCGTGGCCGGACTACTTCGGCGGTGGCGGCGGCTATCGCCACCTGCCTGGCACTATCCCGAACCAGCTGCTCGGTACACCACCGCTGGCGCAAGGGCGTGACTACTCGAGCAGCTTCCACAACGTGTGGAACGTGCACGACATGATTGCCCCACCGAACACCGGCCTCAACTTCTCCATCGGCAACAGCTGGGGACCCGTGGGCGCCTCGCTCGGCGGCATCTACACCACCGAGTACAAAGTGAACCGCCAGGAATTTGCGGAGAACTTCAGTAACGGCGGCGTCACCAACGGGATTGTGACGCTGCGGCCGGCCGGGGAACTGACGTTCGATCGCGATACTTTCGAGACGCGACTCGGTGGGGTCTTGACGTCTGCCTGGCAACCGACATCGACCGACAAGGTCACCTTCCGCGCACTCGTCAATCGCAGCTCGTTTGACGAAGTCCTCGACGGCGTCGGGTGCGACCGCAACCAGATCGAGGGCAGCGGGCAGTGCAATCAGACGATCTCGCAGACCCGGTTCCAATACACGGTCGATCAACTCGGCTTTGGACAATTGGCCGGTGAGCACGGCTGGGATGTCGCCCAGTTGAAGTGGCGGACCGCGATCTCACAAACGACCGAGGACCAACCTGACACGCGCTTCTTTTCGTACAACCTCTTCCCGGACAAGCCGCGGCAGATCAACACGACGGGTGACGGCCCCGAGTCCTTGGAACGCTTGTTCGGCAACCTCGATGAACACCTCTCCGATTCGGCTGTCGACCTGACGATCCCGTTTACGACGCGCTTGCCGTTCACCGACGTGTGGTCGGGGCTCCCGGCCAAGTTCAAGCTCGGACCGGCCTACTCCTACCGACACCGCAGCTTCGACTTCCGCCGCTTCCTGTACGACCGCATCACCTACGAGGGGATCGACCCAAGCCAGTCCCCGCAGGTGCTGCTGGTCCCGGAGAACATTGGGGTCAACTTCAAGTCCCGAGAAGGGACACAGCCCAGGGATTCGTTCACGGCCAGCGAGGATGTCGCCGCCTTCTACGGGATGGTCGATACACCGATCTGGCCGGGGACACGCAGCGACGATGGGGAATTGTTGAATCAGCTACGGCTCGTCGCCGGGGTCCGCACGGAGTACTCGTATATCGCCACCGACGCCGTCGACATTCTCAATCAGCCGGTGCATCCGACCATCAACAACATCGACCCGCTCCCCGGGGTCAACGTCATCTACAGTCCCTGGGACACCACCAACTTTCGTCTCGGTTACAGCCGCACGGTGTCGCGTCCGGAGTTTCGCGAACTGACCCCCACGGAGTTTCCGGTACCCAACGGCGAACGCCCTGTTATCGGCAACCCGTTTCTGACCTCCGCCACTATCGATAGCTACGACATACGCTGGGAACGGTTTCTGTCACCGTTGGAGCTGGTCTCGGCGAGCTTCTTCTACAAGCAGTTGAACAACCCGATCGAGCAGGTCGTCATCGGCGAGAGCGCCGGTGAGGCCGACAGCTTCAAGAACGCCGCGGACGCGACGCTGTACGGCTTCGAGGTGGAAGGCCGCAAGAACATGGGCTTCCTCATTTCACCGTACGAGCACTGGCGCCTCGGTTCCGGCGAGTGGCTGGCGAATCTCAACTTGCTGGCCAACGTCGCCTACATCAATTCGACAGTGAATGTCGGCCCAGCCATTGGCACGCAGGTCCAGACGTCGAGCTCACGCTCGTTACAGGGGCAAGCCCCCTTCGTGGTCAATGCCGCCGCCGAGTATGAGATCCCGGCGTGGCAGGGACTGGCGCGGCTGCTCTACAATACCGCCGGACAGCGCCTCGTGGCCGCAGGCACTGATCAACTGCCGGACATCTTCGAGGAGCAGCGGAACCAGCTCGACTTCGTGCTGCTCGGGAAGATCAACCCGTTCGGCACGCCGCTCACCGCGAAGTTCTCCGCCGAAAATATTCTGAACGACGTCTACAAGCAGACGCAGGGGGACGAAGTCGTCCGCCGCTATCGCACCGGTGTGAAGTTCACGTTTGGTGTCTCGTACACCTATTGACATGCAAGGAGGTACGCCGATGAACGAGAGAGCGATCGGGTCTGGAACGTTGCTGATGTCACTGGCGCTGGTAGTGGCGCTCGCCGCTCCCAGCGCCGCGGCGTGTGTCGGGGACTGCAATGCGGACGGCGACGTCACTGTCAACGAGCTGATCGTCGGTGTGAACATCGCGCTCGGAACGAGTGCCTTGACCACCTGCGCGGTGTTCGATGCCGATGCCAGCGGCGACGTCACGGTGACTGAGATCATCGCCGCCGTGAACAACGCGCTGAACGGCTGCGCGGCTACTCCTACACCCACACCGGTTACCGGAACGTGCGGCAACGGCATTGTGGATTTTGACCGGGGTGAGACCTGCGACGACGGCAACACGATTGAAGGCGACGCATGTCCCAAGAATTGCCGGATCGCCCCCTGCACAAGGACCGGAACGATGCTGCCCATCGACGTTAGTTTCACGCCGCCGCCGGGCGTCGACCTCGCCGGCTTGACGGTGTTCCTCCGCTATCCCGATGGGGTCGTGCGGATTCCCGGCATGGCAAACGACAACGCCGTGCAGAACAGCATCACCAACTTGCCGGACAACGTCTTCAGCACGCCAAACGATCTCGACTACGCGCTGCGTCTCGTGGCCTTCGCCCCGGACTCGTCACCGATCGCGCCAGGACGCCTGGCGACGATCCAGTTCGAGGCGTGCGCGAACGCCGCAACTCCGCAGAGCGGAGACTTCCAGTGCAGAGTCGAGAGCGCCGCGGACACGAACAACGAGTCGGTCACGAATACCACCTGCTCCGTAGCGGTGCCGTGAGGTAGCGCCATGTCCACCGTGCGAACTTCGATTCTCGTGCTCCTTGCCGCTTGTGGCGCAGCGCGGGCGCCTGCGGTCCTCGCCGCGTGTGTGGGGGACTGTAATGATCGGGACGGTGTGACGATCAACGAGGTCGTCAATGTCGTGAACATCTTCCTCGGCAACATGCCGATGGCCACGTGCCCAAATGCAGACCGGAATGGCGATGGATCGCTCAGCATCGATGAGGTGGTGGCTGCGGTGAACTCGTTCCTGGGTGATCCCACTTCCTGTCCCGTGGTCGCTCCCGACACCCCTGAGCCAACCGAGACCGCAACCGTCCCACCGGACGATACCGCCACACCAGCGCCGACTGTGGCGCCGACTGCGCCACTGCCGAGTCCCACAACCACGTTCACCACGACGTTCACCCGCACCCTGACCCCACCGCCCAGCGCGACGCGCTCTCCGACACTGACGGTGACGTCAACCGTGAGCGCAACGCGAACCTCGACGTTTACACCCACCGCCACACCGGCGGCCAGTCCAACGCCGCGGCCGGCGGTGTGCGGCAATGGCTTTCTGGAGGAGGGGGAGACGTGCGCGAAGTGCGCCGTGGATTGTAAAGTGAAGAGCTGCACGCCGACCACTACCGTGTTGACGTTCGACGTGACGTTCGCTCCGCCGCTCGGCCAGAACGCATCATCCGTCACGGCACTGGTCGGCTACCGGAGTGACACCGTCGGCCTTCCCGGCAAGGGCACCGGCTCGTGCGTCGGCGGCAGTAAGGACGGCAAGGCATGCGCGAGCGGCGCCGATTGTCCGGGTGGGCAATGTGTTCAGCCACGCAGCCGCGTGAAGAACACGCCGCCCGGCTCGATTGTCGGCGTGAACGACCTCGACTACGCCGTGCGCGTGGTGCTCACACGATCGAGCCAAATCGCGCCGGGCCGCATCTTCTCAGTGGATTTCCTCGGCTGTCAGGGTGCCGCGGCGCCGACGGCGGCAAACTTCGGCTGCACCGTCGAAGGGTGCGCCAGCTCGTTCGGCAGCATCGACGGCTGCCGGTGCACGGTTGTGGCGCCGTAGAGCGCCTAAGGATCGTTGATGTCGTATCGCACGCTCGTCCTGCACGTCGTTGCCGGCGCACTCAGTGCCACGCTCGCGGCCTGCGACAGTGGCACAACGCTCAACCCGTTCCGGTTGTGCGGCAACGGCGTGATCGACCCGGGCGAGCAGTGTGACGATGGTGACATGAACTCCGACACCGGCGCGTGCCTCACCACGTGCCGGATCGCCTTCTGCGGCGACGGCTGGGTGTACGTCGGCAAGGAAGACTGCGACACGAACAACTTCCTCAGCCTCACCTGCAAGAACCTGGGCTTTGACGGCGGGACGTTGCGCTGCACCACCGGCTGCACCTTCGACACGTCGCAATGCGGACCCGCGTTCACCCCGACGCCAACCGTCGCGCAGACATCAACTCCGACCCCGACTCCGACGCCAAGTCCCGCGACCACCTGCGGTGACGGCTTGATCGAGAACGGGGAGACGTGCGACGCGTGTGCGACCGACTGTACCCCGCGGGCGTGCACTGCGAGCGGGGCGCAGACAACCTTTACCGTGAACTTCGCTCCCCCGCCGGGAGAAGATGCCTCGTCGGTGACCGTCCTCGTCGGCTACCGCAGTGACCATGTCAGCATTCCGGGGGCCGGCAGCGCGAGCACGGTGACCGGCCGCGTGAAAAACAAACCGATGAACTCTATCCTCGGCGTCAATGACCTTGATTACGCGGTGAGGGTTGTGCTCACGCGCTCCAGCCAAATCCCTCCTGGCCGACTGTTCACCGTGGACTTCGACAGCTGTGCAGGCGCGACGGTCGCGTCGTCAGATGTCAGCTGCAGCGTCGCAGGCTGCGCCAGTTCCTTCGGCGCCATCGAGGGCTGCACCTGCGCAGTGGCCGGTCCGTGACCGGCGGTGTGCGCCGCCCCGCGCGTCGTGCTATAGTCGACCGTGGGGAGGGAGGTATGAAGCCGGGAATGCAGCGTGACATATTGGTGGCCTACTGGCTGCTCTTCGACGAGTTCGGGATCGGTGATAACGATCCGCCTGCGGCTCCAACGAGCCAGCCGAGTCAGCAAGCGCAGGCGGCACCCGCCAAGGAACCCGAGAACCCGAAGCCGCGCGCCAACGGCGGCAAGGGCGGGCGGCGTTCCTGACTGGATTCTGTCGGAATGACAAATGGTGGCACGGGCCTCTGGCCGGTGCGGCTCGCACCGGCCAGAGGCCCGTGCCACCATCACTCAACCCCGCCGGTAATGAAGTCTACTCCGGCTTGTAGCTGTGCAGCGAGGTGATGTAGTGGGCGCGCTCGAACGCTGATGCGTCGGCGACGTTCTGCTGGCTCATGCTGCCCTGCATCTGACGTACGGAGCTGTACTCGTGCGTCTCCATCCACGCGCGCATGCCCTGCTCGATTGTTCGGATATGCTCGATGCCACGCTGGAGCAGCACCGAGCACAGCATCGTTACATTGGCACCAACCATGAGGAGCTTGATGACGTCCTCTGCATCGTGCACGCCGCTGGTGGCTGCCATCTGGGCGCGGATGCGGCCGTAGAGGATCCCGATCCACGTCAGCGGCAGGCGCATCGCCTGCGGCGTGCTGAGCAGCACGTGCGGCCGCACCTCCAGCGCCTCGAGATCGATGTCGGGCTGGTAGAAGCGATTGAACAGCACCAGCGCGTTCGCACCAGCCTCGTCAAGGCGCCGCGCCATGCGCGCCATGTTGCTGAAGAACGG
>JBGQHM010000358.1:0-6984 GCA_041497995.1 Binatia bacterium
AGGCACACAATGGTGCGCCTCCTCTGTCATGAGGGTGCGGCTACGCCGTCGGTGCCCAGTTACCGTGGAACCCGTACGGGACACGGCGTGGAATCTGTATACGCGCGAGTGGCTCGCCGGCAACGTGTTGTGCATCGAGCACGACGAACTCACTGCGATTGTGCGCGGCATCGTAGACGAAGGTCATGAGAAACCCTTGGTCCTCGCCCGCCGTCGGGTTCTTGGGCACGAACACCGCCTCGCCACAGGCCTTCCCGGCGCCGAAGTCATGGGTTTCCTGCCGGCCCGTCTGCTGATCGTATTTGTAGATGGCGCTGAAGCTCGGCGGCCCATCCATCCACTGCCCGGCGCCCGCCATGTAGCCGTAGCGGTGCTTCAGCCCGACCTTGCCTTCGTTGACGCGTGGGAACTCGGCGACGCGATCGTCGAGCTGCTCCGACTTGATCGACCCGCCGGCCAGATCAATCGTCCAGCGATGCAAGCGCGGATTCACCTCGGGACCTTGTGGGCGCTGGTGCTCTGTGGGGTCCATGAAGACCAGCTTTCCGAAGCGCGCCACCTCGACGACGAGCGTGTTCGCTTCGGCGTAGGCGTTCATCGGGTGGAAGACGTAGGAGGCATCGGTGGTGAACCATTTCACGTCGGCGTTGCCGCCGCGCCGCGGCATGACACCGATGCGCGTCCCACGCTCCGGTTCCCAGGTGAACAGCGTCCCCTTCGTGGCGATGTTCTCCAGGCTGAACACCAGCGGGCACAGAATGAAGATCACGTAGTCACGCGTCGTGACGAAGTCGTGGATCATCGAGGGCCACGCGATATCGATCTCTTCGCTGCGCACCAACCCGCCCGCCTTGTCGACGACGTGATAGGTCAGGTACGGCGGGAACGGGGCGTAGCCGAAGAACAGCATCTCGCCGGTCTCCGGGTCCATCTTCGGATGCGCGGTCATGGCCGTCTGCAGCTTGCCGTTGAAGTCGTACTCGCCGAGGGTTTCGAGCGTGCGCGTCTGTAGCTGCGTCGGCAGCGCCCCTTCCATCAGCGCGAGCAGTTTGTTGGCGTGGACGACGATGTTGGTGTTGCCCGTGTTCTTGAACTGCGGCGCTTCCGTCATCTCCTTGCCGACGTCGAGCAACCCCGGGAACAGGGCGCGCCCCGCCTCCTGCTCTTCTTGCAAACCCTTGCTGCGCACCCAGCGGTTCCGGTAGCTCGCCTTGCCATCGCGCAGCGTGACGGCGTGGATCATGCCGTCGCCGTCGAACCAATGGTAGCGCCCCTTCGGCTCGAAGGCAGGGTTGGGCCCATTCCGATAGTACGTCCCGTCCAGCTCCCGCGGGATCTCGCCGAGCACGCGCAGGTCCGGATAGTCGTCCTCGCTCTGAATCGGTCCGAAGTTGCCCTGCAGAAACGGATTGGTCTCGCTCTCTCGACTCATGACCGCACTCCTTTCCCTCTCGTCTTCACCTGTTTGGACTGAGGAATAGTGATCCCGTTGATAAGGGCGTCGCGGACGAGCGCGACTGACGGATCATCCTTGCGGCCGACTCCATCCACGAGCAGCGAAGTGATGCCGTGGGCCGCACTCCAGAACGCGAATGTCGCCTGGTCGACTGGGACACGCAGTTGGCCGGCAGCGGCGATTGCCGCAACCGCGGCGCGCAGCTTGTTGTACGACTCCAACCCCGCCGCGGTCGGTGTGCGTGCCGGATGTTGAAACATCACGCGGTAGTGACTGGGGTGCTCCAACCCATACGCGACGTAGCGATCGAAGCCGGCGCGCAGAACCTCGACGGGATCTTTGGGCACCCGCCGACGCGACAGCGTCCGATCGAATGCCAGGAAGCAGTCGCTCACGACGCGTTCGATCAACGCCTGCTTGTCGCCGAAATGATGGTAGATCGTCGGCGGCGTCACCGCCGCACGCACGCAGATCTCGCGGATCGACACCGCCGCTGCGCCACCCCCGGCAAGGAGTTGCTCAACCACGGCCAGAATGCGCCGGCGCGTCGCCTCCGCCGCGCGGTCGCGTCGACCGGCGCGTGACACCACAGCCACAGCCACCATGGCGCCGTGCTATATCGGCGCTATAGCTACGTCAAGATTAGGATCGTGCGCACGTGCGGGGACGGAGCTACGCTTGGACGTACGGCGCATCCCCATGCCCACTTCCCGGGCACCGAGACCCGGCTGTGCCCGCTTCCTGTGAGCTTTCGGACACTCTTCCGCCCTAGAATTGTCAGCATTCTCTTGCCAAATGTGCTGGCACTACGATAGCACCTGGGCCACGAACCTCGCATTATTGGAAATCATGCAGCCTAGGGAGTGTAGCCGTAAGGCAACCATGCCGACGACGCAGAGGGTGCGTCGCGTCCGCATCGCGTTGCCCGGGCGCCTGTCCGCTCTCGGCCTTTTCGCTCTCGTCCAGGCGTGCAGCGGTGGAGGATCTGGCCAACCCGCGCCGACGAACACACCGGTCCCGAGCGGCACTGCGGCGCCGACGGACACCCCGCTCCCTAGCGGCACTGCGGCACCGACGGCCACCAGAACCCCCTCGCCGCCCGTCGCATTCACCCACACACCGGGAACCTCACCGGTTGACGTTCGTATCCTGTGGGAGCAACCCGATCACACGCTGAGCAACGACATTCCGGCGGCGGTTCACACGGTGCGCGTCGTCTTCGAGTCCGCGACAGGGCAACGCTGTTGCCTAGCGATCGACCTCGTCAATGGGAATGGAGGCCAGCTGGTCCTGGCTGACCTGCCGGGGGGGCCGGCAACGCTCAGCGTAGCGGGATTCGACACCGACTTCGCGCCCGCCGTGGATGGGATCACCGACGTCTGCCCGGTTCAACCAACCGGAGCGGGCCAAGCCTGCGACGGCGACCAATCGGCCGTACCCGCCTTCGAGAGCCCGCCAGTGAACGTTGTCATCGTGCCGGCCGGAAGCGCACATGGCGGCGACGTTGACATTGTCGGGTTTCCGTTCCTGCTGGACTTGATGCCCGCACCGAGTGACTCGATCCCCAGCCCCATCTCCTTCAGCTTCAAGGTCGTCGATGGCAGCAACGACGTCGACGGCGCCTCGATTACAGTTGAGATCGTACAGGGCGGTGTCTCCACAAACGTTCCGGTCATGCTCAGCCCGTGCGACGATGCGACCGCGACACCGTGCAGCACTGGGGGCGGCTTACAGGTGAGGGGCTTCATCGTCACGACCGACCCGCAGGCGCTCGACACAGGCAGCGTTCAGATTCACATCTCAGCGCATGATGCCGACGGCTCAATGCCCCGCGCACTCGAGTTCACCTACTCGTTCACTGTGCTCCCCCCGCTACCGACGCATACGCCGACGGACACGCCAACGATCACACCGACCAACACGCCGACTGTAACTCCGACCCCGACGCCTTCACCGACACCCAGCCCGACCGCTACGGCAACGCTGGTGCCGACACCGACCCCAACGCCATCGCCAACGGCGAGCAACACGCCGACATCGACTCCGAGTCACACTCCCACACCTACGCCGAGCAGTACCCCGAGCCGGACACCGACCGCTTCCCCGACGGCGAGCCCGACCAACACGTCTACAACCACGCCAACGCCTACGCCGACTCACACGCCAACCGCGACCCCAACCGCAACACCGACTACGACCCCAACGAGCACTCCGACCACGACGCCAACAGCGACGGCCGTTCCAACGCTGACGTCTACAGAGACGCCTACGCCGACTCCAACGGCAACAGCGACGTCAACAGCGACACCGACACCGAGTGAGACTCCGACGCATACCCCGACCCGCACCCCGAGCGCGAGCCACACTGCGACTAACTCGCCGACCGCGACCCCGACTGCAACACCCACACCTACCCGCACTGCGACTGCAACGCCGAGCAACACGCCAACACTCACTCCCACGCGGACCCCGACTCAGACACCGACCGCCACGCCGACGCGCACGCACACCAGCACGCCAAGCCCCAGCCGTACCGCGACGGCATCACCGACTGCGAGTCCGAGCGCGACGCCAACTTCCACGCGCACGACGACGGCCAGCCCGAGCCAGACGCCAACAGCCACTCCCACACGGACCCCGACGCAGACGTCAACCACCACGCCGACGCGCACACAGACCAGCACCCAGAGCCCGAGCCGTACACCGACCGCTTCACCGACTGCGACGCCGACAGCCACCCCAACAGCCACGCGTACTGCGACCGCGACCCCGAGCGATACACCTACGCCGACCGCGACGCGGACCTCGACTCACACCCCAACGGTCACCGCGACATTCACGCCAACTGCAACGCCAACTGCGACGGCGACGCCCAGCCAGACTCCGACGCGCACGCACACCAGCACGCCGAGCCCGAGCCGTACACCGACCGCGTCACCAACGGTCTCCCCAACCGCCACGCCCACATCCACGCGCACTGCAACGGCGACCCCGAGCAATACCCCGACCGCGACCCCGACGCCGACACCAACGCGGACACCGACGGCAACTCCGACCAACACGCCCACTGCAACGCCGAGCCTCACTCCAACGCTGACGCCAACCGCAACGCCAACGCCGACACGCACTGCCACGGCGACCCCGAGCAATACACCAACGCCGACCGCGACGCGGACCCCGACTCACACCCCAACGGTGACCGCGACGTTTACGCCCACTCCGACGCCGACGGCCACGGCGACACCGAGCCAGACGCCAACGCCCACGCCGACCAGCACATCGAGCCCAAGCCGCACACCAACTGCGTCACCGACAGCCACCCCGAGCGCGACGTTGACATTTACGCGCACTGCGACGGCGACGCCAAGCAACACACCGACATCCACTCCCACGCGGACCCCGACGCAGACGCCAACGGTCACGGCCACGTTCACGCCCACTCCGACACCGACACCCAGCCAGACCCCGACGCCGACGCGAACGACCACTCCGAGCCCGAGCCGTACACCTACCCCGTCACCCACACACACAGCGACCGCGACGCCCACCTCTACTCGCACCGCGACGGCGACCCCGAGCAACACATCGACATCCACGCCCACACGGACGCCGACTCAGACGCCAACTTTCACACCAACGTTCACACCGACTCGAACGCCCACGGCGAGTCCGACCAGCACGCCGAGCGCAACTCCTAGTTTGACGCCCACGCTCACGCCGACCGCGTCGCCGACGGCTTCACCGACAGCCACGCCGACCGCCACACCAACGCCGACTCCGACGGACACATCGAGCCCCACCGAGACGCCGACACCGACCCACACCACGACCCAGACGGCTACGGCGACCTCGACGCAGACACCAACCTCGACGAGTACGGCCACTCCGCTGTGCCTCCCCGGATTCGAATGCGCCGAGTCGACTCGGACGCGGACGCCAACGCGCACACCGACCGCCACACGCACTCAAACGCCGACGGCGAGCCGCACTGCTACGCCAAGCGTGACGCCGAGTCTGACGCCCACGCCTGTGCCGACAGCAACCGACACTGCTACGCCAACACCGGCCGACAACGTCAGCGTCTCGGACGCGGTCACTTCGCCCTCCGCACGTGAACATGAGGGCCTCGCGGCGGCTCGGAGGCTCGGTTGATGACGCTCCGCCTCGCTGCCCTTGTTGGAGTAGGATGCTGGCTGATGCCGCTCGTCGCGCTGGCGTCGGAACGCTCGCAAGTATTGGCGTCGCGTGGCTTGGTCGAGTTCCACGCGGGACGCTACTCGAAGGCGCTCGAGCTCTTTGAGCAAGCCCTCACTGAAGATCCCACCGATGTGTCCGCTCGCTACTATCGCGCCGCCGTACGCGCCCGCCTCGACGACTACCCTGGTGCGATTGTCGATCTGAAGGCTGTGATCGCAGAGCAGCCGAACTTCGACCAGGCGGCGCTCGATCTGGGCGTGGCATATATCGAAACCAAGCAGTACCTCGAGGCGCTGCCGTGGCTCGAGCAGGCACAGGGCACCCCTGCCCTTGCGGGGCGTGCGTCGCTGTTCCTCGGCATCGCCTGCTTGCGGTGCGGGCAGCTGGAAAGAGCGCAGTCATCCTTCGAGCGCGCCGCTCAGGATCCGG
Source organism: Binatia bacterium (assembly GCA_041497995.1). Lineage (GTDB taxonomy): Bacteria > Desulfobacterota > Binatia > HRBIN30 > HRBIN30 > DATKMS01. The sequence continues at coordinate 6,083 of JBGQHM010000358.1, forward strand.
AGCAGGCGCTGGCCGCACGCTACTACCTGGGAGTTACGGACTATCAGGCAGGCAACTGGTCGGGCGCGGCGGAACGTTTCGACTCCGTCGTCAATAGCAGTCCCGACACACCGATGGGGCGCGAGGCCGCCGCATTCCTGGTGAAGCTCGGCAAAGGCCAGCACCGCCGTTACCAACTCTACGGCGCGCTTGGCTTCCTATACGACAGCAATGTGATCCTGGCACCCTCAATCGGTGCCGGCGCGGCGGAGAGCGTGTTGAATGTCAGCCAGCAGGGAGACTTCGTCATGACAATCGCCGCAGGGGGATCGGCCGTTCCGTGGCACAATGATACGACGCAACTCACGGTCGGATACGACTTCTACCAGAGCCTTCACAAGGATCTGCATCAGTTCAACTTGCAGGATCACGGTCCAAACGCGCAGATCGCCACGCAACTCGGCCCGGTGAGCCTGGCGCTGCTCGGTCGCTACGACTACTATTTGCTCGAAGACCAGAGCTTCCTCCAGGAGGCGACGGCGTTGCCGTGGGCAACTCTGGCTCTCGGGACGGTCGGGCGCTCCGAAATTTTCTTTCGTATGTTGCGGCAGGACTACAAGGACCAGACATTCAGCGTTCGTAACGGCTTCGACTACGCCGCCGGAGGACGCCAGTTCTTTTACATCGGTTCGCCGGACCAGTACGTGAGCATCGGCTATCAGTACGACCAGGAGGACCCCATCATGAACACAACGGCAGCCGAGAGTTTTGGGTATGACGGTAACGAGGTGAACGGCGGAGCTGGCTGGCCGCTGCCGCTGGACTCGACTGTGGAAGCGACCTACGCGTACCGGCATGAGCACTTCTCGCCGCAGAGCTCGACGGTCAGCGTCCCGGCGGGAACTCGTCGCCGCGACGATGAA
>JBGQHM010000359.1:0-6971 GCA_041497995.1 Binatia bacterium
CGGAGTCGGCGTGGCGCAGATGAATCCGCAGCCGCCGATGCATCCGTCAGGGCACGACCGCACCTCCCCCGGCCCGCACTGCGGCGGCGTGCACACGGGATACGGCGGTGGTGTGGGTGTCGCGCTGACCGTCGGGATCACCTCTCCAGGTCTCGGGACGACATTGATCACGCCGCTATTGGTCGTCGTGACAATGCGACCGCCATTCGGATCGCTCAAGATGACGTTTACAGCAAACAGCGGGTAGCTGCCGGGCGTCGTGTCCGGGCGAATGGCAACCTTGCAGGTGTAGAGCACCGCACCATCTGGAATTGCAGCATTGTTGTCGGTCGCGAGGACGATCGCGCGCAGCCCGCCGCAATCCACACCGGGACGACAGCCCGTCGGGAGGAACGAGAACGCCGTGGCGTTCTTGTCGATATCCGGGTTGACGCTGCACTCCGGGCGACCGTTGGCGCGTGCGGCAACCGGCACGGTCGGATCGAAGGTCAGATCATTCTGGCTCGCTGCCACCGACTGCCCTTGGGTGTGCAGAGTGACGCCGAACTGCACCGCGTCGCCGCGGGCACCGGTCACTGACTCGACGTCGAGCGTCGCGAGCTTGCCTTCCGGTACACACACGTACCCGCAGCCGCCCGGACAATTGTCGTCGGGGCAGATCAGCACGCCGGTCGGGCAGAACACCGGTGTGCAGAGCGCCCGCGGCGTCGCCGTGCGCGTCGGCATCGGAGTCGGCAAGGTGCCGTCGGGTGACAGCACCTCCACCGCGATGCTGACGACGGGATCGTAATACAAATAGAAGCGTCCATAGATGGTGTAGGTCCCCGGTGCGACCGCTTGCCCATCGTCCCCCTTAAGATCCCAGAAGGCGCGTAGTTGGTATTTCAACACTGCGGCGTCATGCTCCGGCGCGTTCGCCGCCAGGAACGGAACGCCGCAGCCTTCCTCACGGATGGTGCGGGCGCGCTGGTCGCCTTGGTAGACGTAGAGGTCGAGGCATGGATCGAAAATGCCGCCGTGCGGTTGCAGCTCGGCAACCGTGTAGCGTAGCCCGGCCACCCCGGGTTGCCGGTATGCGCCGCAGTCAGACTCCAGCGTCACGAGGTTGAAGTTGTCCGACCAGACGGCGCGGTTGACGTGCGCGGGATCGCAGTAGGTGATGTCGCTGGTCTCGTACACTTCCAGCGATACGCGGTCGCTCTGCGTCCCATCGAGCTCCGCCCAGACTTGCACCATGCCGGCAGCACGCGCGGTGAATACACCGGGCGTATCGAATCCGCCGATGGCGTCGTCACTGCTGCGCCACGTGGCCGAGCTGGTGACGTCGCGCCCGAAGCCGATGTCGTAGTTCCCCGTGGCTTTGAAGAACCGCTGGTCGCCCTTGGCGACGACGCGGTCGGTGCCATCCTGGTAGATGTAGAGGAACTGGAGCGCCGCCTGGTTCACGACGTGCGCACCGACGGTGTTGCTGACGGCGCTTCCCAGCGTGGCGTCGATCGTCGCGTCGCCCGCCTCGATCGCGGTCATGACCCCTTGCACGTCAATCGTCGCTGCCGCGGCGTTGGTGCTGCGCCACGTGACTTGATCGGTGACGTCGCGGAACTCACCGGTGTCGTACTGTGCTGTGGCACGGAACTTCACTTGGTCGCCACGCAGCACCGTGATGGAGTAGCCGCAATCGCACGGATTCACCGCGGCATCGAAGAGGGGCCCGGGGCAACAGCACAGGCCGCTTGGCGACGCGATGGCACAAGGGATCGCTACGTCGACGCGTTGAGGCCCGCCGTCGACGAAGGCGATGATCCCGTTGTCGGCATAGATGGAGAGGGCAGTAACCGTCGGCTCGGTGACGACGCGGATCTCCGTACCGTCGCTCACCACACCGTCAAGTGACGCGGTGATCGTGGTCGTGCCTGCCTGCTGCGCTGTAAATAGACCGCCGACGACAGTCCCTACCGCAGCAGGACTTGCCTGCCATTGCACTTCATCGGTGATGTCTTGGTAGTAGCCATTGGCGAACTCACCCAACGCTCTGAACTGAACGGTCTTGCCGATCTGCACCACCGGCCCGCAGCTCGGCCTGGGCTGCAGGATCGCGCTGTCCGATGGCGCCGCGACCGGCGGCTTGGAGCCGAAGTCCGTCGGTACACCAAGCGGGTAGATACAGGAGATGTTCTGGAGATCGATACGCTGCAACGACGGACGCGCGACGACTTCGACGGACCATGGCGCGCTCGAGAGTGTGCCGATGGTGGCAGTCAAGGTCGCCTGACCCACTCCGTGTGCGACCACGGTTCCCCACGAGTCGACTGTGACCACCGCATCGTTCGACGAATGCCATGTGGCGAGGTAGGTAACGTCCAGGAAGCCGCCATCGGAAAACAGCGCACGCGCGAACGCGCCGCCCTGTTGTCCGACAATCAGCTGCGAAGGCGCACCGGTGATCGTAATCGCCGTCATCTGCACCGGGGTGCATCCGGGCACACACAGGCTGCGGACGCAGTCATCGCAGGCGGGACAACTCGGCACACACACGCACCGTTCGCCGGGGCCGGTGCATTTGCTGGTCACATCACAGCTGTATGGCGGGGTCGCGCCGAACGGCACGCACACGCCCGGGTTGCAAACAGTCGGGCAGGATGGGCAGCCCTCCGTGCAGCGGCAGGCGCGGTCGGGCCCACACTCCGAGTCGGCCCGGCAACTCGTTACGTTCGCGAAGCACGGCGTCGGCACGAACTGGCCGTCCCCATCGGGGTCGACGAAGCTGCGGCTCGGGTCGCCCAGCTCACGCACGTGGCCATCCTGCGTCGTCAACCAGGAGCCGTACGGACCGCGAATCTCCTGCACCTGCGCACCTGCCCGTGTGTACGTCGACACGGACCGCACGAGTCCCAACGACACTTCGGCGACAACGTCGGCCGCTCCGTTGTCACCGACGGAAAATGGGAAGCTCATGGTTGCCAGGTTGCCATCGAGGGTCTTCGTCACCTGGAAGCTATAGTGTCCCGGGGCCAAGCCGGAGAGCGCGAAACGACCGTCCGGACCGGTCACGCCCTGCTTGTCCGCCTCGGGTATTGACCAATCGGCGTTGCCGAGTGATCGATCGAACGGCGCGTTGTCTGGGCTGCCGCTCCACTCCGGCGGCGGCGCTCCGAGAACATCGCCTGGCCCTGACATCACGGTGCGATTCACCACGACCAAGCCGCTGACCGCCGCCGACTGCGTCGGCGTGGTGGTCGGTATCGTCGTGGGTGTGCGTGTGCCTGAAGGGCTCGGATGCGGAATCGCAACAGAGGTCGCGGTTCTCGTCGGCGTGGCCGTCGCCGTCCTGACTGCGGTAACGGTCGGCGTCGCGGTCGGCGGCGGACTTCCACTATCGCTTCCGCATGCCGCGAGTAGGAGTGTGAGCGCGGCGCTCAGCGGGCGCAGCACTTGTCGCGTTCTCGGGTGTGTCATGATCGTTCCCCTCCCTGACTGTTCGTCACTAACACTCGGTTACGTCTGTGAACCAACCGTCTCACCAACAAGGCTGCCGGCACGTACAGGAAGATGAGGCTGGCGTCGGCGGTATTCCGGTCTGGTGACATGGCGCAGCCACCAGCACCGCCTGTCGCGCTCGACAGCGTAGTACTCGAGGTGCTGGTAGCGCTAGCGGTCGCGGTGCGCGTCGGACTGGTCGTCGCCGTGTCTATGGCCGTGGGTGTGGGCGTGCGTGTCGCAGTTGGTGTGGATGAGGGCGACGGCGGTTCCGCAATCGCTTCGGCCTCGAAAGTCGCCGACTGGTACGTGCCGCCAAAGGCGACCAACTTGACGAAATGTGTTCCTGGCACCGCGTCACTCGGGACGACAAAGCCACCCGACCAGTTGCCGGGAGTGTCGCCCTGCACACGACCGACGGACGTGTCGTCGAAGAAGATCTCGCCGCCGCGTCCCGAGTGCAGGTAGTAACATTGTCCGCTCACCACGACCCTCGTTCCCACCGGCCCTGCATTCGGAACCACCGTCATGTTGTCGGACGGACACAGGCCACCGCCACCGAACGTCGGAGTCGGTGTGGGAATGTTGTCGTCGGATTGGACCACCAACGTCACCGACTGGGCGCCGACGACGCGTACCTGATGCGGCCCGGGCAGCGCATCGCCGGGGACGTTGAACGCCAGCGTGTAGCTGCCACCCGTATCGCCGCTCACCGTACCCACAGGTATCGTATCGAAGAACACGTCGGCGCGACGACCGGAATGGAGAAAGTAGCATTGGCCGCTCAGCATCACCCTGGCCCCCGGAGGCGCACTCGAGGGAACCAGGGTGATCTGATCGGGCGCGCAGCGCGGATCAGCGGTAGGAGTCGGTGTCGGAGTCGCGCGCGAAGGATCGAGATCCGTCCGGTGCAGAGCGAACAAGCCGTCGGAGGTGCCGGCGTAAAGGGTCGCCCCGCTGCTCGGGTCGATCGCCAGCGCGTTGACGTAGCGTGGGGCGGCGGTCGCAGCCTGCCAGTGGGCCCCGCTGTCAGTAGTCTTGAAAACGCCTGCACCTTGGGTGGCTGCATACACCGGCGTCGACGCCGATGGATCGAAAGCGAGGAAATTGATCTCCACGTTTGCGAGCCCGGCGTTCACGGCAACCCAATTCGTTCCGCCGTCGATGCTCTTGAACACTCCACCATCTTTGGTTCCGGCATACAGTGTGTTCGCCGCGGGAACCGCGAGCGTGTTGACGCCGAGGCTGCTCAGCCCTGAGCTTGCGGCACTCCACTGCGCTCCGGCGTCGCCGCTGCGAAACACACCCGCGCCGCAAGTAGCAGCGTACAGTATCATTGAGTCCCCAGGGTCGGTGGCGACGGCACGCACGTCAGCGCGCGCCGGGAGGCCGCGGTTCGCGGTACCCCAGCTGACGCCGCCATCGGTGCTCTTGAAAACACCGCCCTGCTCCGTGCCGGCGTAGACGACGCCCATCGCAGAGGAGTCGACCGCCAGAGTCCTGACCGTACCGCCGCCCGGTCCGATGAAGGTCCACACATCGACATCGGCGCGCGCGAGTGCTGCTGCCACCAGCAACGGTGGCATCACCAGGAAGCGGGCGTGGACCGGCCGGATGCGCGCGCCGTACCCGCCGCGGCGGCCGTGCTTCCCGATCCCTCCTCCCAGTGGGTTTCGCATCCGTGAGCGCCTCAGATAGTTTCTCTTCTAAACAACTCTTGTTTACTTGTCAATCAATTTCCATTTGGGTATGATCCCGTCATGCCCGCACCGGCACCGCGCAAGAGCATCAAGGACGTTTTCTACGAGACCCGCGTGCTCATGGGGCGCGAATACACCGTGCGCCGCTTCGCCACCGAGGCGTTGGGCGGCGCGGTGGATCCGGTGATGCTCGGGTACATCGAAAAGGGCAAGCGCTTCCCGAGCGAGGCGTTGGTGCGCCGCCTGGCGGCGATTCGCAAAGAAGATCCGCATGGGCTGTTGGCGCTGCTGTGGCGCGATCGCATCCTTTACGCGTTCAGCAAAGAGCTGCGGCGCGTGCTGCACGCGCCGCGCGGCGTCGCCGGCGTCGAGGATGCCGACTTGGCCGTGGTCGTGAGCCAAGCCATTGCAGCACTGCCGGACGATGGCAGCTGGATCGCCGCGGCGCGCTGGCGTGAGCAGTTTCGGATCGGACCGCGCCGGCGCGCGCAGAAGACGGTCGTGAGCGACGCGCTGGCCAAACAGGTCGAAGAGGCGCTGCGCACACGCGATCTGATCGAGCTGCGTGCCGGCAAGGTCCGACGCCGCGGCCGCCACTTCGTCGCACAGGACACGAAGGAACGGCAGGCGCTGGCATTGGAGTTCTGCGCACTGTTTACGAAGGGTTTGCTGGACAAGCTGGCGCTGGCGGACACGGATACCGGCACGTATCTACGTAACCACTACCTGAACATCGACCCGACGCGTTTGGTGGACTTCCAGAAGCGGCTCGATGACGCGGTGCGCAAACTGGCTCAGGAGTTCACCGTCGACGCCTCACCGGAGACCCGATTCCTCAACGTGTTGGTGACCTCCACGACGTTCTGAGCGAGGCGATCATGCAGCTGCGGCGCTACCTCTCGGTGTTGTTTGTCCTCGGACTCTTGCTCTCCGCTTGCGCCGGTGGCAGTGGATCCAGCGGCTTCGACACCTTCCCCAACTCCGAAAATGCCGCCATCCAGACGGCACTCGATGAACAGCGCTGCGTCGAATTCGAAGGGCTGAACATCTGCCCCGCCGATACCAACCAGGGCACGCAACCCAGCGCGACGCCGACGCGCATGCCGACCGGGACGCCGACGAGCAGCTTCAACCCCACTCCAGTCAGGTCAGCGACAGCGACAGCGCTGGTAACGGCGAGTCCCACTCCGACCAGGGTAGCCACGCCGACGCCAACCGCGGAGATACACCCACCCCACCTGCCGGTTGTGGACACGGGAATCCAGGACGGCTCCATCCCCTGCGCGCCCGCCGACAGTGGCAACGGCTGCATCCTCGTCCTGCCGTTCGCTCCCGACGGCTTCCCGGTGGGGACGGTGTTCCGTGTGGCAGTGCGGACAGTCGATCCGCCAAGCGTGTGGACGCTCGGATCAGACGTGGCGCCGACTGGCTCGCCCAGTGCGCCGGAGTTCGACGCCGCAGTCGCAATCGGCACCGCCACACAGCAACCCGCCCAGGGGGTGCGCGTGCAGCTCGCGGTGCTCGCGTTCGTCACACCGCCGGACAGCGCACCCGCGACGGTGCAGACCCTCGGCGACAGCGGTGCCGACTACGCGTTCGTCACCGGCGACGTGAGCTTGCAGTCAGCGCCGGGCACCGCGCCGTAAGTTTGCGCGTCACCTTGACCCTGCACCGGGGAAAACGCTAAGTACCCCAGCTGCTCCTCCCCGCGCGAAAGTGGCGGAATTGGCAGACGCGCAGGATTCAGGATCCTGTGGGGTAACACCCGTGGGGGTTCAAGTCCCCCCTTTCGCA
>JBGQHM010000360.1:0-6958 GCA_041497995.1 Binatia bacterium
CATCGGCGGTTTCAGTTCTCTATCTGCTTCAGATACTGTCGCGTCAAGTCGGCCACGGGGCCCGTGGGTTCAAGTTGCAGCGCCGCGTCGAGGTGTTCTCGAGCGCCAGCGCGGTCGCCCATGGAGAATAGCACTTGGCCGAGCAGCGAGTGCGTCTTCGCGGCATTCCATTCCTGCTGAAAGGCCGGCGGAGCGTTCGCCGCGGTGCCGACCCGCAACGCTTCCTCGAACGCGTCACGTGCCCGAGTGATGTCGCGCAGCACGGCGGCCTGATCTCCGGCCTTTTGCTCCTGCTCGATCTTCACCATCAGCGTCATGCCGACGTTGTGGTAGATGATCGGATGCACACGGATCTTCAATCCGGCATCGAACGCCTGCAGCGCGTCGTCGTAGCGGCCTTGACGTCGATACAAGGCTCCCAGGTTGCCGTACGTCATGGCGCGACTCTCCGGACCCGCTTTGGCGGCGGTCGCCACTCGCAAAGCGCGCTCCGCGTCATCGAGACGGCCGCGATCGATCAGTGCCGTTCCCAGCTCACGATAGGGCAGGGCGTCGGACGGTGCCGTCGCGGTGACGTAGCTCCAGAACGTGAGGTTGTCGGTCCATACCCGCGTGTACGGCACGGCGAGCACTGCCCACACCAGGCTGAGCGCCGCCGCCGGCGCGGGCCACCGAAGGGCGAGCCGCCACCACTCCGCAAGACGTGTCAGCGCCCACGCGCAGAGCACGCACGACGCGACCGATGGCACATACAGATAGCGATCCGCCACCGCGGCAGACGCGCTGCGACGGATGATGACCGTGAGTGACGGAGCCAGGGTGATGAAGAACCACACCACGAGGAAACCGAGCTGCCAATTTCCGTTGCGCCACGCCCTCACGCTGAATCCAACGGCGACCACTGGGATGACGGCTCCAACCAGGAGATAGCCGGGGTTGCTCGGTACGTCGGGGATGTAGGGACACAGTCCGACCGGAACGATCGCCCGCGTGATGTACAAGCCGATGGCGCCCAGCAGGTCGGTTCCCACTTGCACCGGCCCGGCTCCGGTCGACATGCCGCCGACCATGGTGCCCAGCGCCGTGCTGCGGAGAACAAAGTAGATGACCGCCGCGATGCCCAACGGCGCATAGCGCAGCCAGGACAAACGCCCAGTGCTCATGAAGTCGAGCACGGGTACCAACACGAGCACGGCAACCGCAAGCTCCTTGGACAACAGCGCGAGGAGAAACGTTGCACCTGCCGCCCATGCGGACCAATGCTGATCGCGTTGCATGGCAAGCAGGACGGTCAGCAAGACAAAGGTGCAGACGATCACGTCGGAGCGCCCGGCCATCCACGCTACCGACTCGACGTGTGCCGGAAACACGGCGAAGAGCAATGCGCCGCCGCTGGCGATCCGCCAGTCTGAAGGAAACAGCCGGCGCGCCAGCAGGAACACGAGGAGCGTGTTCAGCGCGTGCCAGCCGATGACCGAAGCGTGGAACCAGTACGGCACGTCGCCGTCGAGCATCCGGTCGACGCCATACGTGACGAAGATGAGCGGCCGGAAGTAGTAGCGTGGGATGCTCGGCGGCAACACGAAGAGATCGCCGACTGAGTGAATGGCGCGGAGCTGCTGCAAGACAAGCGGATCGTCCCAGACGAAACCGTTGCGCAACGCTGGCAAGTAGAGCGCAATCGCCGCGACGACGGGGACGAGCGCTGCGAGGATGAGATGGTGATTGGTGACTGGTGATTCGTGATTCGGGATTGCTGCGCCGCGATCCGCGCGTAACTGATCCGGCTTCCGAGACGCCGTACGACTCACGACCGAATCACGAGTCACCAGTCACGAGTGACCAGTCACGAGTCACCACTACTCCTTCGCCGGCGCCGGGTTGACCAAGTCCATGCCGAAGGTGTGCGGGAACAAGCTGGCGATCTCCTCGGGTGTCCAGCGACCGAGCTTCGTAATGGTCCGCGCGGGTGCGGGATAGTTGAGCAGCGAAACCACACCGCCGCGGACCATGAAGGTCTGTCCGTTGATTCCGCCCGCCGCCTCCGTGGCGAGATAGACGACAAATGGGGCGACGTCCTCGGGTTCGCTCCGGAGCGGGGGCAACGCTGCGGGTGGTGGTGCGGCGATGCTCACGCCGCGCTCCAGGCGGATCTGCCGCGCCTTCTGCGGAACCGTCGCAATCATACGCGTGGCGGCGGCCGGCGCGATGGCGTTGACGGTGATGCCGTACTTCCCGAGGTCGCGCGACACGACACGCGTCAAGCCGGCGATGCCGTCCTTGGCGGCGCCATAGTTGGCCTGGCCCGAGTTTCCGTAAAGTCCCGACGTCGACGACATACTAATGATGCGTCCGAACTTCTGCTGACGCATCTGCACGGCGGCGTGCCGCGTGCAGTTGAACGCCCCTTTCAGGTGGACGTTGATCACTGCATCCCAATCTTCCTCGCTGAGATTGAAGATCATCCGGTCCCGCAGAATGCCGGCGTTGTTGACGAGGATGTCGATCCGGCCGAACTCTTTGACGGCGGTGTTGATGATGTTCTCCGCCGTCGCAAAGCCGGCGACGCTGTCCGCATTGGCGACCGCGCGGCCACCCTTCGACTCGATTTCGGCCACCACTTCTTCAGCTGGGCTGCTCGACTGTCCCGAGCCGTCGACATTGCCGCCCAGATCGTTCACCACCACCGCCGCGCCTTCCTCAGCGAGCAGCAGCGCGATGCCGCGCCCGATGCCGCGTCCCGCGCCGGTGACGACCGCTACCTTCCCTTTCAATCGGCTTCCCATGGATGTCTTCCTCAAGCGTTGGATGTGAGAAACGTAGGGTGCGCTGTGCGCACCTTCTTCGCGCCGGCTCGTAGCGTACCGCGAACTGTTAGTGCGGTGCGCACAGCGCACCCTACAGATTCCGAGTCACGAATCACGAGTCACCAATCACGATCCAGTCCGAGTCACCAGTCACGATCTCGGCGGTGCCGGGTTCACCAGCCCGTCAGCGAGCGTCAGCGGCACGACTTCATCGAGCTCGTCCAGCGTCCAGCGTCCATCCGGTTTGTAAATCGTCTTCATCGCACGCGGTTGCGACACCAGCGAGATGGAGCCGCCGGCGCACAGGAAGAACTGTCCGTTCACGTTGGCCGCGTGCTCGCTGGCGAGGAAGACGACCATTGGCGCAATGTCCTCGGGCTTCAGGTCTTCGAGCTGCGCCAGCGCCTTCTCTTCGCGAATGATCCCTTGCTGTTTGCGGATCTCGCGCGCCTTGATGACCTCGGGCGTGATCGTCATGCGCGTGGCCGCGACCGGCGAGATCGCGTTGCACGTGACGCCATACTTGCCGAGGTCGCGCGCCACGACTTTGGTCAGCCCGCTGATCGCAGCCTTTGCCGAACCGTAGTTCGCCTGCCCCGGGTTGCCGAACAGGCCGGAGCCTGAGGAGAACGTGATCAGCCGTCCCGAGCGCTGCTCGCGCATCAACGGTGCGGCGTGACGGATACAGTTGAACGTGCCCTTCAGGTGCACCGCCAGGACCGAGTCCCAGTCGTCCTCACTCATGTTGAACACCATGCGGTCACGCAGGATGCCCGCGCAGGTGACGACGATGTCGATGCGGCCGAACTGCTTCACTGCGGTGTTGATGATGTTCTCCGCACCCGACCAGCTGGCGACCGAGTCGCCGTTGGCTACACCCTCACCACCTGCCTTTTTGATTTCAGCAACCACGTCGAACGCCGGCCCGGTGGTCGGTGCCTGGCCGTGGACGTCGACGCCGTAGTCATTCACGACCACCTTCGCGCCGGCTGCGGCCAAGGCCAGGGCGACGCCCCGTCCGATGCCTCGGCCGGCGCCGGTGACGGCGGCCACTTTTCCTTCCAACATTGTTCCCACGATTGCGCTCCTCGCTGGAATGTGGCGCGGACTGTATGGAGCGCTTCCGAAGCTGTCAAGGTCGCAGCAGGCGGCGACGCAGCGTCACAGCGGCGTTGTGCGGATCCTCAGCGTCGAGGATCGCCCCGATGACGGCAATGCCGTGCACGCCGCATTGGCGGACACTCTGCACGCGGTCGACCGTTACGCCGCCGATTGCGAGGACTGGCAGGGTCACTGCCCGAGTGACCTGCGCGAGCGCCTCGAGTCCGAGCCCAGCACCGAAGGCGCGCTTTGACGGTGTGTCGAACACCGGCCCATAGACGACGAAGTCGGCCCCACCGGCTGCCGCGGCGCGCGCTTGCTCCACGCTGTGCGTCGACGTGCCGATGAGTGCCCTGGTACCAAGCAGGCGGCGCGCCTCTGCGGGTGTGAAGGAGTCGACAGGCAGCTGCACGCCGTCAGCTCCGACAGCGAGCGCGACATCGATGCGATCGTTGATGAGCAGGCGGGCGCCGTATCGGCGAGTGAGGTCCCGTACACGGCACGCCAGCTCGAAGAGCGCACCGCCGGGAAGGTCCTTCTCACGCAACTGCACGGCGTCGACGCCGCCCTGCAACGCCGCCTCGACGACGTCGAGCAGCGGCCTGCCTGCAGTCCGATGGCGATCAGTGACGAGGTACAAAAAGAAGCGATCAGCCATCAGCTGTCAGCATTCAGCTCATGGATTGGAGCACGAGTCCTCATTCAAAGCTGATAGCTGATAGCTGACAGCTGACAGCTGATGGCTGACGGCTATTCAATCAACCCATCGAGCGGGCTCGACGCCGTTGCGTACAGCTTGCGCGGGATGCGGCCGGCAAGAAACGCTTTGCGCCCCGCTTCGACTCCCTGGCGCATGGCGTCGGCCATTAGGATGGGATCTTTGGCTCCGGCAATCGCCGTGTTCATCAGCACCGCATCGCAGCCGAGCTCCATGGCGACGGCGGCGTCCGACGCGGTGCCGACGCCGGCGTCGACGATCACCGGCACCCGGCTCTGCTCTAAGATGATCCGGATGTTGTACGGGTTGCGGATGCCCAGTCCCGAGCCGATCGGCGCCGCCAGCGGCATCACCGCGGCGCATCCGATCGCTTCGAGCCTCTGTGCGGCGATCGGGTCATCGGTGATGTACGGCAGGACCAGGAAGCCTTCCTTGACCAGCACGGCGGCGGCCTCGATCGTGGCCGGCACATCGGGGAAGAGCGTCTTCTGGTCACCGATGACTTCCAGCTTGACCAGGTTGCCGATGCCGGCCTCACGCGCCAGGCGCGCGGTCCGGATCGCCTCGTCGGCCGTGTAGCAGCCGGCGGTGTTCGGCAGAATCGTGTAGTGTGCCGGGTCGAGCACATCGAGCAAGTTCTCCTTGCTCGGATCGGTGATGTTGACGCGCCGCACCGCGACGGTGACGATCTCCGCTCCCGCAGCGTCGATGGCGCGCTTGGTCTCCGCGAAGTCGCGATATTTCCCCGTCCCAACGATCAGGCGGGAGCGATAGCTCTTCCCCGCCAAGATAAATGGATCTGTCATGGTCGTTCGTCATCCTCCGCCGACGAAGTGGACGATCTCGATCTCATCCCCCTCCGTCAGTGTGTGTGCAGCGTACAGCTCGCGCGCGACGATCTCGCGGTTCACTTCGACGGCGATGCGCCGCTGATTGAGCTGGAGCTGATGGAGCAAATCGGCGAGCATCAGTCCTTCGTTCAGTGATTGTGGTTCGCCGTTGATGGTCACGCGCACGCGAGAAAGATAGTCGTCCGACCTTACCTTTACAACATTGGGACCATCTGGTAAGCCGGGCCGACTCGCCGCTCCACCATGACCATACCATCGGCTGGACGTCCAACTTTCGCCGCAATTGATGCGAGCGCGCTGCGCGAAAATTTCGCGTTGCTGCGCGCTGCGCTGCCGGCGACGACGTCGATCCTGGCGGTTGTCAAAGCCGACGGCTACGGGCACCGGGCGACGCTGGTGGCGCCCATCTTGGAAAAAGCGGGCGCTGATTGGCTTGGTGTCGCAACGGTCGAGGAGGGCGTCGAGGTCCGTTCCGCCGGCGTCCGCACACCGATCCTCGTGCTCACCGGTGCGGGGAGTGGCGACGTGCCGGCACTGCTGGAGCATCGGTTATCGGTGGCCGTCTTGCATCGCGAGATGGCGCGGGATCTCGCGTCGCGTCTGGGCACGCAGCGCTTGCCGGTGCACATCAAGGTCGATACCGGGATGGGCCGCCTCGGCGTGTTGCCTGCCGACGTGCCGGCGCTGGTGGACGAGCTGCAGCGTGCGGGCTGTTTCGAGATCGAAGGGATCTTCTCTCACTTCGCTAACGCCGACGGCGTGACGCATGACTACTCGGACTACCAAGTGCGCGGCTTCGGCCAGGCGATCGACGCCCTGGCGGCTGCCGGCGTACGGCCGCGCTGGACGCACATTGCCAACAGCGCCGCGACGCTGTCGCGCGCTGACACGCACTTCTCGCTGGTGCGTCCGGGCATCGCGCTGTACGGTGTGCCGCCGACGTCGACGGTGGCGCCGAAGGGACTCCGTCCGGTGATGCGTCTGGTGACCCAGATAGTGCAGCTCAAGCGCGTGCCGTCGGAGTTTCCGGTGAGCTACGGCCAAACCTTCGTCACCCGACGGCCGAGCCGCCTGGCCGTGTTGCCCATCGGCTACGCCGATGGATACCCGCGCGCGCTTTCGAACCGTGCCGCGGTGTTGGTGCACGGCCGGCGCGCGCCGGTGGTTGGTGCCGTGTGCATGGACCTGACCATGGTCGACGTGACCGACATCGAAAGTGCACAGCTCGGCGACGAGGTCGTCTTGTGGGGCCGCCAGAACGGCGCGGAGATCAGTGTCGTCGAGGTGGCTGATTGGCAAGGGAGTATCAGCTACGAAGTACTGACGCGCCTCGGCAAGCGCGTGCCGAGGATATTGCAAGAAAATGCAACCACAGATGGACACAGATGAACACCGATAAAGCAGAGAGCATTCTGTTGGTTCTTTCCTATCTGTGTTTATCGGTGTTCATCTGTGGTTGCATTTCACCTGAGCGGCGGTGG
>JBGQHM010000361.1:0-6920 GCA_041497995.1 Binatia bacterium
CCGTCCCGTTCGACGCGCGTGTTGGTAATTGTGTGGATCAAGCCGCCGCCCCAGCGCAGGAGTGTATGCCGGCTGATCGTGCGCCCAGGGGCGACTTCGTACCACGCGACTTGACCAGGGTAGAGCACGGTCACCGCGCCACAGCCCCGTATCTTCTTGGACACGCGCTGTGCCATCCGTCGCAGCTTCCACCGTTCCTCGTCGGCCCATGCTCTGCCGCTGTTCATTGGCCCCAGATGCGGCTTTGCTTCGGTGCGGAACCGCAGGGAGCACAGACGAACCGGCTCTCGCACCTCCTTCAAACGCTCCAACCAGTCGGTCACCGGGAGCACTCGGCGCTCGAACATCTCGTCAGGTGCCGCATGCGCTCTCATTCTCAGCAACCCGGCGGCGAGGATGGTCACGAACGCCAGGCCGAGCAGCTTGTAACGCTCGGCAGGCATGCCGACCTGCAGCGCGGCCATGAAAGCGAGCAGCAGCGCCCCACTCGAGAAGAGCGCACGATAGCGCCGCGCGGTGAAGGCTTGGATCTGCGCGAGCGCCAGGAACGAACGCGCGAGGAAAAACGGGCCGATGAGCCAATAGAGATCGCCCAGGTTGTGGCGGGTGATCGCCGTCCCGAGCACGCACGCGAAGCCCCAGAGCACGACACCGACGACCCACGCGAGGTGAAAGGCCGACTGCTCGTAGCGTTGCCGGATGGCGCGCAGGCAGCGCGTATTCAGTTTCTTCAGATCGAAGTACAGCAGTTGTGCCCAATCAAACCCGGCCTGGATGGCGGGGCCAATGCTCACGAAGAATACGAACAAGCTGACGCCGTTGGCCGCCGGCATCCGCGAATGGAACATCGCCAGCATCAAAAACGCGTCTAGCTTCATCAGCGCATACGACGACCCCGCAGCGAGCAGCTCGGCGACGGTGCTCCAGCGCGCAAACAGGGCACGCTGAGGCTTGCCCAGCCGCAGTGGCAGCCAGCCGAGCAGCCGATACAAGCGCGCGGTGTAGTGAACGACGAGCCCCGCCGATACGGTTGTGCCCAACAGGACAGCGATCGGAAAGCTCCAACGCCCCAGCCATGGCCACAAGGCGAGGACTGCGAGCATGCTGCTGAGCTCGACGGCAACCATCGCGGGCATCGGGCGGTACACCCGGCGCACTGCATAGACCCCGGAATGAAACATCAGGGTGAGGAAATCGGTGGCGACCCTGAAGCCAATGGCGAAGATGTAGAGCTGCAGCACGTCGAAGGCGCGGTGATGAAACGCATGCTCCCACACGATCCAACCCGCCGGCAGCAACAGGCTGATGACCGCGAGCACGGCGGCGATGGTCAACCACTGCCCAATCTCTTCGGGGATGCGGCGGCGCTGCGCGTCGCGTGACAGATGGCGTACGCGTGCCCGCAACACCTCGAGTGCACCCCACCAGAAACTCGTCACCAGCCCGGCGATGGCGTTGAGGAGCAATGTGGTGAGGAAGGCCTGGTGTGAGAAAATGTACTGCAAGAGGGTGAGCCGGATGCCGTGGAGAACCGCCGACGACACGCACCGGAGCGAGAAGTACCGCAGGCGATAGAACGCATACGCTCTGGCCCTGTTTCCGAGGAGGGCGTCCTCCAAGGTAATCAAGCGCTTCTCGCGCGTAGCCTGGCGGTGCAGCCAGGCGTCTATCGGTGTCATGTCGCGTGACGGGCGGGCCATTTGTTGCGCGCCTGGAGCAGCGAGATCAGTTGCCACTCCTCGCGCATCTTCCGATACGGAATCACCCGGAATCCCCGCGCCCCGCGTTGGCCCGTGATGGCGCGCAGCACAATCCGCGCGATGCAGTAGTCGAGCTGTTTCAGATCCTCACGGTCCGTCACGGCTCTACGGAGCAAGGTTGCCGAGCGCTGCTGGGAAAACTCCAATCTGGGTTCCAGCGCACGATTGATGACCGAGCAAATGGTGCGGCCGGCAGCCGCCGGGTCGCGGGTCTTCAAAGCGCGCGCGGTGCCAAAGGCGCGATCCTCTAGGTCGGCCAAGAGACGCCGGCGCTTCTTGCGACTCAACGACACGGTCCCCTGTGCTGAGACCAGACAGCCCAGCAACGGCACCGCCGTTGTCCCGTGTGCCTCCGGCCATTCTGACGATTGCCGCCCCGCGGCCGTCAGGTAGAGGTCGCGACTCTTGCTCTCGTTGAACTGCAGGGCGAGAGCGGACAGGGCATTGCGCATGCACGCGTCGGCAGCCCGCACGACGTCAGGATCCGGATGGGCGAAGATGAGGTCATCGCAGTAGCGCGCGTAGAACGCGCCCGGAATCCGATCGAGCTGAGCGTCGAGCCCGGACAGGTAGAGATTGAACAGGACGCACGAGATGGGCTGCCCCGTGGGTACGCCGCGGTACTGAGTGAAGAGTTGTCCCTCCGTGACGAACGCCACGGGCCGCACCACGCTTTCGATCAGATCCCAATGCGGCGCGGACAGCGACCGGCCGTCGTCGAAGGTGAGCAACAGCTTGCGCAACATGCCCCAGACCGGGGAGGTTGCGCCGACCGGAATCGAGTCGGTGTAGGACTCGATGTCGCGGCGGATGACGTAGAAGCCGCGGCGTCGCACATCGAGCTCGTTCTTGCGGTGCATGCGGGCGTACGACGCGAAGGCCGAGATGGCCGTCCACCACGACACGCCCTTGCGGTAGGAGTACAAGCTGGCGGAGAGCGCCGGGGTGAGGGCCTCCTCGAGGAGGCCGGCGACAAGGCCGTGCACGAGGAGATCGGTGAGCCGGTAAGCGAAGACGATGCGTTCCTTGGCGTCGGTGATGATGGTGCGAACGTGCGCCGGTTGCAGACCGTATTCACCATTGCCTACGGTGCGAGCGATCTTGCGCGCCACCTTCGACCGATTCAGCACGAAGCTGGCAAGCGACACGTCGGACTGCTGGAGCTCGTACAGACGGCGCGTCCAGAGGTACTTCTGATGCAGCCGCTCGATCTGCCGCTCGTACCGTCGCGGGTCGGTGAGGCAGGCGTGCAGGTTCATGCTGATGCCGGCGAATTCGGCTGTAGAGATTTCGGAGAAGGGCTTGGCGTGTAGTTAGACTTTATAGCGAAGCGCTGTTGGCTCTGCCTCCGGCGGCATGGCTGGACGGCCGCAGGCGGCATGGCTGGTTGCGCCAGCAGCGGCATCACCGCAAGAACAAGACCGCAGTCTCTGTTTTTGCTGCTAGGGTTTGCAACGCAGGTTGCAAGAGCCGCCAAGCCCTCCTCCGAAACTTTTCAATCAGTCTGTGCGACCTCATTAGGGAGTCACTGCGGCGCGCACAACGCGAAGGTCGTCACGTACCACTTCGCATCCGTGGCAACCATCTCCTCCGCCGTCGCGGCCCAGCCATCGAGCGCGTCACTCGGGAAGCTCGCCTTCAAGGCAACCGGACCGGTGGCCTGACCAGCCATGAAGACTCTCGCACCGCCGGCAATCACCTTCTTGCCGGTCGGACACTTGGCGAAGGCTTTCTTCGGTGAAGTGCTGTTCGCCGCGCTGGAGAAATCGACGCGTTCGAGACCGCGGACGCCAGCTGCGCTGCAGATGCCGTCGTCCGAGCAGGTCGTGAGCGCGTGATTGACCGAGGTGATGATCTCGTTGATGGTCACCGCGCCGTCCAGGTTGCAGTCGCCGCAACATTGCGCCCCCGCCCCTCGCGCAAGCAGCCCGAGGATCGCAACGAGCGCCGCACCCGTGGTTGCAACTGCCGCTCTCTTCATGTCGTCTTCCTCCCTTCTCTAAATTGTGCCCGTGCGGACCGTGTCCTGACGCCGAACGCTATACCGTTGAGCTGCGACGGGCAAACGCCAGCTCCGGGGCATTCGTCCCATTCGCCAACGCCTCGCTGCGGGCTCGAAGCGCACCGTCCCCGGCTTGCGGTAGCAGGCGCCAACGTCGATGATGCGCCCGTTCACACTCCACCATTGGTGAACCCGGAGGGAGACGCGCATGGCAACCACCGTCCTGAGGAGCTGCAATTTGTGTGAGGCCGGCTGCGGCCTGAAGCTCGAGGTCGAGGACAATCGCATCGTCGCTGTGCACCCAGACGAGAACGATCCACACTCGCACGGCTACGTGTGCCCCAAGGGCATCGCCATCGCCGACATCCACCACGACCCGGACCGGCTGCGCCGCCCAATGCGCCGCGGCGCCGATGGATGCTTTCACGAGGTATCGTGGGACGAGGCGTTCGCGCTCGTGGGTTCACGCCTGCGCGAGATCCGCGCACGGCATGGCGCCGACGCCGTCGCCGTCTACTTCGGCAATCCGTTGGTACACAGCTACAGCGGCATCATCATGCTCGGGTCATTGCTGAACGCTCTCGGCACACGCAACCGCACCGGCGCCGGCTCGCAGGACACGTCGCCACGCTTCGCGGCTTCGTACTATCTCTACGGCAACACGCTGGTGACACCGGTCCCAGACATCGACCGCACCGACTACTTCCTGTGCGTGGGTTCCAACCCCGCCATCTCGCAAGGCAGCGCCATGGTCGTGCCGAATGTTCGTGCGCGCCTGCGCGCCATCCAAGAGCGCGGCGGTAAGGTCATCACCGTCGATCCTCGCTTTACGGAGACGGCGAAGCTTGCGGACGAACATGTTTTCATTCGACCGGGCGGCGACGCGGCCTTCCTGCTCGGGATGGTCTCTGCGCTGATCGAAGCGGGCCACGTCGATCGCACTGCCCTGCAGCGCATCACGACCGGATGGGACGAGATCGAACGCCGGCTGCAAGCCTTTACGCCCGAGGCAACGGAACACCTCACCGGCATCCCGCCGAGCGTCACGCGGCGCCTGACGTTGGAGTTCGCCAGCGCGGCGCGCGGCGTGGTCTTCACGCGCATCGGCACGTGCAACAACGCCTTCGGTACGCTGGCGACGTGGGCGAACGACCTCCTCAACATCGTTGCAGGCCGGCTCGGCGTTGAAGGCGGCGTGATGTTTCCCGAGCCCGCGGTGGACGGCTCGCAGTTCGTGAAGCTCGGCGGCATGAACGGGCACGGTCGTTGGCGCAGCCGCGTGCGCGGACTTCCCGAAACCGGTTGCGATCTGCCCGCGTCGATTCTCGCGGAAGAGATGGAAACGCCGGGCACCGGGCAGGTGCGTGCGATGGTGACCGTCGCGGGTAACCCGGTGCTCTCGACACCGAACGGCCGGCGGCTCGAGCGCGCCATGGAGCAGCTCGAGTTCGTCGTCGCAGTCGACCTCTACATCAACGAGACAACGCAGCACGCCGATGTGATCCTCCCGCCGTGCTGGTCACTGGCCGAGGATCATTCCGAGCCGTTGTCACCGGGTTTCTCTCTACGGAACAGCGCGCGGTGGTGTCCTCCAGTGGTGCAGCGTGGAGAAGGCGAGCTGGCAGATTGGGAGATCCTGTTGCGTCTGACGCAAGAGCTGGGGGGCGGGCCCACCGGCATGAAGTGGATGGACCGTATCTTGGGCGTCGCCAGTCGGTTCGGCTGGAAGTACGACCCAGAGCGCATGCTCGACATGCTGTTCCGCATCGGTCCGCACGGTGATCGGTACATGCCGTGGAGCAACGGGATCAATCTCAAGAAGGTGAAAGCGTCGCCGTATGGTGTCGATCTCGGTGCCGCACGACCAGGGTTGCATCGTATGCAGCACAAAGACCGTAAGATCCACTTGGTGGCCGAACCGCTCATGCGGGCGCTGACCGAGCTGGAGCGTGAGCTGCGACGCGAGCGCGCCGACGACGAGGTGCTGCTCATCGGGCGCCGCGAGCTGCGCACCAATAACTCCTGGATGCACAACGTGCCGGCACTCGTCGCTGGGCGTGATCGCTGTGTGCTGTACGTCCATCCAGAAGATGCGCGGCGTGCCGGCCTGCGCGACAGCGAGCCGGCGATGCTGGAAAGCCGCGTGCACAGCGGCGTTGTCCCAGTGCGCGTCACCGACGAGGTCATGCCCGGCGTCGTCAGCTTGCCTCACGGGTGGGGACACGCGACCAGCGCCGAGTGGCAGTCCGTCGCAGGCACGCACGCCGGCATTTCCGCGAACGACTTCACCGACGACCAGCATGTCGAAAGCGTCGTCGGTCAGTCGATCCTCAACGGCGTGCCGGTGCGTCTGCGTCGTGTGGAGAGTGAGCGCGGCGCGCGCGCCGCTTGACGGGCGCGCCCGCTCTCACGCCACGCACGCCGCACGCATCGCGCGCGCGGAGACGCCGCGCGTCGACTCGATGATCCGAATGGCAGCACGCGTGACCGGCACCAGGCTCGACACATGGATCTTGTCGAGGACATCCATCGGATCGAAGAGGTAGAAAGGCGCGGTCAGGAAATTCACGAGCGGGACGCCTTTGAGGTGGAACAGTCCGCCGTCGGTGGTCGGGTGTGGCGCGAGCGCGTCGGGCGTCAGCAGCAATGAGCGGTCGAGTCCTTCCGATTGCAGCGCATTCCACACCGCAGCTTCGAGGCTCGGGATGCGACTCGTGAACCACCAGCGCGGCTCTGCTTCGCCGCTCGGTACGAGCGTCCCGTCGCGCTCGACGAACTCGGCGGCCGCGTGCTCGAGGTGCAGCTCGAGCACGATCTTGTCGAGCACTCCGGCGTACCGTTCGAGGAAAGCGCGGCAGCCGGCTCCGCCTGCCATGTGTCCGCCGTTGACCAGAAACAGCAGACGGTGCGGGCGTTGAGGGCGTGGGACTGCGGCCCAGTACGTCGCCTGGGCAAGCACCAGCGCCATCCCCGAGCCATCCTCCACCGCGGAGGACCACGGCCCGTCGTGGTGGGTGCCGATGACAACCGTCTCCTCGTCTGCACCCGGCAACTCGCCGATGATGTTGTGGGAGATCGCTTGGCTGCGGACAGCATCGACGGAGAGCGCGACTCGGACAGGTCCGCTAGCAAGCTGGGCACGCAACCGTTCCTCCGCG
>JBGQHM010000362.1:0-6897 GCA_041497995.1 Binatia bacterium
GATCGAGACCCTCGAGGTCGCGGTGTTGGTGCCGTTTCGCCGCGGGCCCGACCTCGTCGCCTTTTCGTGCCTCGGACCGAAGCGCTCCGGCGACATCTACACGCCGACCGACCTCGCCTGGCTCGGCGCCGTCGCGGGCAAGGTCTCCGACCGCCTGCTCGCGCTCGACGCCACCGCCGTGGCGGAGCAGGCGCGTGCCATGCAGGAGGCGCTGCGCCGCTACGTGCCCGGGGTGGTCGCCGCGCGCCTGGCCAGCGGCCAGGACATCGAGGCCGGCGAGCGCGAGGTGACGGTGCTCTTCGTGGACATTCGCGGCTATACCGGCTTCTCCGAAGCGCGCCAGGCGGAGGAGATCTTCCACACCGTCAATCGCTACACCGAGATGGTCTCGCAGGTGGTGCGGGCGCGCGGTGGCAGCGTCGTCGAGTTCCACGGCGACGGGCTGCTGGCCGTCTTCGGCGCCCCCGATGAGATGCCGATGAAAGAGCGCGCCGCGGTGCAGGTGGGCTGCGAGATCATTCCTCAGGAAAGGATTCGGATCCGGACCCGAAGCCTGAGGTCCGAGGCCTGATGCCAACGCTTTCCGTCGGGGTGGGGATCGGCACCGGGCCGGCGTTCGTCGGCAACATCCAGTCGTCGGATCGGTTCATCTGGACGGTGATCGGCGACACCGTCAATCTCGCCGCGCGCCTGCAGAGCGCTGGCCCTGCGCTGCGGTGCGTGCGGCACCGAGCAGCCGGGCTACGCCAAGTTCTGCAACGAGTGCGGCACCACGTTGGCGGGACGCCAACAGCCGCTCGCAAGCACCCTAACAACTAACAACCTAACAACTAACAACCTGCCCCTCGGCGGCTACGTCGCCAAGAACCTCGGCGATGGGCTGCTCATCTACTTCGGCTGGCCCACGGCGCGCGAGGATGACCCGGAACGGGCAGTCCGTGCCGGCCTAGCGATCGTGGACGCAATGGTGCCGCTCAACGCCACCCTCACCGACGCCGACAGAGTCAGCATGTCGCCTGCAGTACTTGGAGCACTCGCTGCAAGGACTCGGTATCCGCTCCCGCTAACGCCTGCCCCTTTTTTCTTGACAATTTTGTGGCGGACGGCATAGCATCCCCGCCCAACAACGGAACCTGGACATCGAGACGGCCAACGCCAGGAACGCTCTGGCAGGGGAAGGAGGGGCAATGAAGCGCGCAGCGCAGAGGTGGATGGTGGCTCAGATTGCCGGCCTGTGCTTGGTTGCGGCGGCGACGGTTGCATCCGCCGCCGACGTGCAGGTCACCGACACAGACCGGACGTACAAGAACTTCACGCGGGAGACTGCCACCGTGCAACAGGGCGAAGTTCGCGTCGAAGTGCGCGGGCTCATGGAGCAAGACGATACCCATACGAAACTGAACCTGCTGGGGTTCCCCATAAAAGGCGTTGCAGACCTGAGCGGCGGCATCATCGACCTCGTCGGCTCTTACGGCGTCGCCAAAAACGCCGAGGTTGGTTTCATCGTTCCGAGCTACGTTCAATCGCTCACGTTGCTAACCGGCGGCCCGAAGGTCAACAACTCAGACATCGGCGACGTGGAGGTCTACGGCAAGTTCCAGCGGCCCGTGGCGGAGCACTGCAACATCGGCGCCGGACTCGAAATGACATTCCCCAACGGTCCGGTGAACAAGGGTTTCGGCACCGGCGAGCTCGGTGTCAATCCGATCATCTCGACCCGGTACCAGGAAGGGCGCCTCGGTGTCGGCGCAAACGTTGGCTGGAACTTCTACAAGGGCAGCGTGCCGGACGTCTTCAATTACGGCGCCGAGGTGATCGTCAAGGGCACGGCGAATTTCGCGCTGCGGACGGAGATCGTGGGGCGCGTCTTCAACCAAGGCGGTACGCGTTACGACGATCTCACGATTCTGCCAGGTGTCGATTTCAAATGGTCGGACAGCCTGACGATCCGTCCCACCGGGCTCGCTGGCGGTACCGCCACCTCGTTGGACTGGGGTCTTGGCCTGGGCGTCATGACCTCTTTTTGATCGCCACGCCAGCGTCAGTAGTTCACTCGCGTGAGGCACAACCCGCATGCCGGTACCCTGGGACCGGCGAGGGTGCGGTTGCGCGCCGCCAATAGCCGTGGCACGTCGTCGATCGCGCGTTGCGCACTCCCCACCTCGACCAGCGTTCCAACAATGGTGCGGACCATGTGGCGCAAGAATGCGGTCGCTTCGATGGTGTAGCTGAGCAGTGGCCCGGTGCTCTCGATTTCGCTGCGCAGCACCCGGCGCACGGGGTGTTCCGCATCGCAGCCCGCTGCCTGAAATGAGGTGAAGTCGTGCTCGCCGATGAGGTAGGCGGCGGCGGCACGCATGCCCTCGACGTCCAGCGGGCGCGCCACGTGCCACGCATAGTGTCGCCAGAAGGGCGAGGGCGAGCGGGCGTTCCAGATGCGGTAGACGTACACGCGGCTGCGGGCAGCGCGGCGCGGGTCGAAGTCGTCGGCGACCATCTCGACCCGGCGAATACTAATGTCGCGCGGGGTCAGCGCGTTCAGAGCAGCGAGCAATCTGTCTGCGTCGACGTCGCGTTGCACCGAGAAGCTGACCACCTGGCCGGCCGCGTGCACGCCGGCATCGGTACGGCCGGCCGCGGCAACGCGGACCGACTCACCCAACATCTGCCGGACGGCGTCCTCCAGCGCGCCTTGGATCGTCGGGCCGTCGGGTTGGATCTGCCAGCCGTGATAGGCGGTGCCGTCGTATTCGACGATGAGCTTGAAGCGCATGGCGGCAAACGCGTGCGCGGGCACGCTTGGGACTCAGAGATAGTCGCGGATGAGGAGCTCGGCAATCTGTACGGCGTTTGCGGCGGAGCCTTTACGCACGTTGTCGAAGACGATCCACGCATCCAACACGTTGGTGGCATCGTCAGCACGGATGCGGCCGATGCAGATGGCGTCCTGCCCGACCGCATCGACGGGTAGCGGATAGGTCGCCGTGGTCACCTCATCCTGCAGCAGAATTCCTGGCGCCGCCTGCAGCACCTCACGCGCGTCGGCCGCTGTGATCCCCTCGACCGTCTCGACATTCATGGAGATCGCCGTCCCATAGAAGAGCGGTGCGCGCACGCGGGTGACGCTGACGCCTAACTCCGGCTCGTCGAGGAGGCGACGCAGCGCGTCCTTCGTGTACTGCTCCTCTCGCGACGCGCCCCCGTCGAGGAACTCACCAATTTGCGGGACCAGGTTGAAGGCGATGCGGTGCGCGAACAGCCCTGGCTCGACGCTGCGCCCGCTCATCAGCTCGACCGTCTCCTGTTGCAATGCCTCGATGCCGGCGCGGCCGGCGCCGGACATCGGCTCACAGGTCGATGCGACAACCCGCTTTAGGAGCCCGGCACCTTGCAGTGGCTTGAGCACGATGCTCATGGCAATCGCGACGGCGTCTGGACTCGACACCAGGCTACGCTGGCTGTACTCGGCAAGGCAGTCGGCGTTGACTTCCGGAACGACGAGCGGCACGTCGGCATCCGTAGCGAAGAGCTGACTCGTGTCGATGACCACCGCGCCGGCATCGGTGGCGCGCGGCACCCATTCGGCGCTCACCTGCTCGCCGGCGGCCAGAAAAACGAGATCGGTTTGGTCGAAGCGCGCGCCGTCGAGCAACTCGACGCGGGCGGACACACCACCGCACCGAAACAGATCGCCCGCCGTGCGCGGCGACGCGTAGAGCTGCAAGGCGGCAATTGGGAAACCGCGGTCGTCGAGCTGTTGCAGGATCTCTTGGCCGACCAGGCCGGTCGCGCCGACGACGGCAATGGAGTAGGCGGACTTCTTCATAGCGTCTAGGTTCAGGCCACACACGAACAGGGCAGGAGCGACGGCATGCTCCAGTTCTCATAGCTGTTTCCGCCCTGCCTCCCAAGTCCTCCGAACGACTCAGGTCTAGTCATTGCGCTTGTTGTCGCGCCGCTAGATAATTCCCGCTGGTGTGATGCACCCAATGAGTCGTGTTTGCCAACGGTGTCCTTGTGGATGAAGCGCGCATATACATCGAAAAGGCGCTCGAAAGTCTTGCCTCGGCGCGAAGCGACTTTGCGGCGGCACGATTCAATTCGTGTGCGAATCGCAGTTACTTTGCGTGTTTCCAAGCTGCGGTCGCCGCGCTCGTCATTGCCAGCATTCGGCCGGCGGATCCGAAGGGCGAATGGAGCCATGAGTTCGTGCAGAGTCAGTTCAACGGCCGGCTTGTGAATCGTCGAAAGTTGTATCCGGCCCCTTTGCGGCGCGTCTTGCGGGACACGATAGAGGTCAGAGACAAGGCAGACTATACGCCATCATCAGTTAGTGAGCGCGTCGCGCGGCGAGTGCTCCAGGAAGCCGAAGACTTCGTCCGCGCGATAGAGGAGAAGGTGCCATGAGCATTCGTACCGACGCCAGCGAGGATGACTACGTGCAGACTCTAGTCGACAAAACGTGCGCGAAGATCAAGGCGAAATTTCCGGGCGCGACCTTCGACGTCTGTCCGCATCCAAGTCAGCGTGGGGCAGTCATTGACGCTCACGTCCCCACCGACGATGACTTCGACGTACTGGATCTGGTGAACCCAGAGCTAGACGACCTGCTCGTGAAGGAGGACATCGCCATCTACGTACGCGCCGTTGGGAAGTCGTAGATTTTGCGTCCCTACTTCGCACGGAGGAGCGGAGATCATTTGGGCAAACTCCAGTCGTTGAGCGATCACGACGTTCGCCATGTGACGAATGAGCGACTCCATTCCGACGATCTGGATACGGCGGTGGAAGTCGTCTGCCCCAAGCGAGGCGGCCGAGGAGTTCGTCGAGGAAGCTGCGGGTAGCGCTTCGGACGTCAGTGACGTCCGAGGTGGGTGAGTCCGAGATTTCACGCAGAAGAGATTGGATCTTGCCGCAGTCACTGCGCGGGCGGCTGGGTGCCGGCGTTGATGCATTCGCCGACGACGCGGATGCCTACGCGGGGCTGCATTTTCGCAGAAACTATGCTTACGAGACACTCAATGACGCAACGCCGTGTGTCGTCTTCGTTCGCAGGGTTGCGCTCAGCTTCAGCGCGCGCATCAGCGGCCGCGCGCGGAGCCAGTACAAAGACGGACACGCGTTGCGAGCTGGTACTCCGCCGGGTGCTCTGGTGCCGGGGCTTGCGTTACCGGCTCCACCATCCCGGCCTGCCCGGACGCCCCGATATCGTCTTCCCCAAAAGCCGCGTCGTGGTCTTCTGCGACGGCGACTTCTGGCACGGGCGCGATCTTGAAGCTCGCCTGGCAAAGCTCGCGCGAGGTCACAACGCTGCGTACTGGGTCGCCAAGGTCCGGCGAAACGCCGAGCGTGATCGTCAGCAAACCCGCGCGCTCGAGGCCTCGGGCTGGTTGGTCCTGCGGTTCTGGGAAACAGACGTCCTGAGTCGGACGAGTGAGATCGCGGATTACGTTGCCGGCGCCCTGAGGAAGCGCTGCACCCGTCGGCGCCGTGCCCATCATGTCAGCCCGGCATCGTCTTCTCCTTCCATTTCGGGTGCAGAAGACGTCTGAGCGGCGTCCGACTCGAATCGAGCGGCGAGCGCGGGCGAAATCCACCAGCCCAGCATGGCGGAGGGAACCTCCCCCAACGTGACTGCCTCCACTTCGTATACGTGAACCTCCTGCCGTAGCCGCGCGACGAGCTCGTCGAGCCGAGACTGATCGACCCCGAGATCGACAGTCCGGCCCTTCCACAGCTGGAGGAGCGCGCGCCCCACCCCACTTCGAAGCGAACGCAAGCGGGCACACGCCGACACGACGTCGCCCAACGAATGCTCCGCATGCTGCTCGATGAGCGGCCAGAGTGCAGCAAGCTCTGCATGTAGCGCCCTCGGCGCAATCGGTGAGGCGCGTTCGACTTCCAGCCAGCCTTCAATCGTTTGGCCCTCGCGTTCCACGCCGAGGGCAGCGAGCCTTGCTCGGAGCTGTGGGAGGGACATCCGTTGCGCTTCCTGCAGTCGCCGCAGGCCGTTCCGCCACTCCTTCGCGGTCATCACCAGCGCGGGATGGGATGTCTCGACCGCATTGACAACGGCTTCCGTAAACTCGTCGGCAGGTGACCAGCAGCTGGTGCCCGACCCAAGAATTACGCGATCGTCGGCGCAGAGCCTTGCCGCGATGCGGTCCCGAACAACCCTCTTCAACCACCACGCGACCGTCACGCGCGAGTACCTTGGCCTCCGCCTCTCCAGTCACCCAGAGGAACACGCAGGGCGTACGTTCAACCAGGCTCGATTCGAGGTTGATGTCGTCACTACTGTAGTCCTCTTGGTCGACTACGGGCGTGGAGAAGCTGCCGAGGTCAGGCGCAGATCGAGAACCACCAACGGCCCCGAGCAACGACTGCCCGCCCGGATGACATTGCGCGTCGGTCGCACGCTCCCATCGGTGACGATCGTTCTCGTCCACAAGCGCAATAATCGTCCGCGACGTGTGTGCCCAGAGGCGCCGCGCGAACGATGCGCTGACCCAGCCTGCGACTAGACAGGGGCTGCACACGGCGATGTCTCGGAGAAGGGCCGGCTCGACGTCGCGCAACCCAAGCGCCCGGGCAAGCGAGGCGACGGCCTTCGTTTGCTCTGGCCGATCGCACGCGAAGTACCAGTGCTCTCCACTCGAGCTCGCCTCCAATAGGAACGTGCGGAGCCCAGCCGCGCGCGAATTGATGGCGTCCGGGACCTCGCCGACGGCCTTGAGGACGCACCTCTCCAGCTCCCTAAGGGGCTGTAAATAAATAGAAGCGCAGCAGGCGGCGGAACTCAAACATAATCGGGCGACGCACGGACAGCGGGGTTACATTGCTAGGCCTTGAAAGACAAGGGAGACACGCGGGCGGTGGCATTTGCCTGCGAGGCCA
>JBGQHM010000363.1:0-6897 GCA_041497995.1 Binatia bacterium
AGCTGATCAGACCCAGCGCGACGAAGTTGAGCATGATGGTGCTGATGACCTCGTTGACGTTGCGCCGCAACTTGAGCTGACCGGCGATACCGCCCCACAGCGCGCCCGCCAGCGCTGCGACGGCGAGATCGGCAGTCAAATCCAACCAGGCAGGTACATGCCCGCCGTGCGTGCCCAACGCTGCCATCGCCAACGCTCCCATCAACAACTGGCCTTCGGCACCGATGTTCCAGACACCGGCCCGAAACGACACGGCGATCGCGAGACCCGCAAGCAGCAGCGGGCAGCTCTTCACTCCAACTTCGGAGAGGCTGTCGAGGCTGCCGAACGCGCCGCCGATGAGTGCGCCAAACGCTGCAGCCGGATTGCTGCCGGATGCTGCGATGATAATGGCACTAACGACGAATGCGCCGGCCAGCGCAAGCAGCGATGGCAGGGCACGTGCGGCGAATCGCCTCAGCATGCTGCGCCGGCCATTAGCAAACCTAGGTGCTCAGGATCGATCGGTGGCTGGAGCGCCTCGCTCAGCCGGCCGCGCGACAGCACGCGCACTCGATCACTCAGCTCGAGCACCTCGTCGAGGTCGGTAGAAATCACTACGACGGCACACCCTCGAAGTGCGACGGCTCGCAAAGCCTCGGTAACCGCAGCGGTCGCAGCGAAGTCGAGGCCGCGGGTGGGGTTGACGGTGACTAACACCTGCGGCTCGTCGGCCAGTGTGCGCGCAACGACGACCCGCTGCTGGTTGCCGCCGGAGAGGGAGCGCACGGGGGCGTCGAGATTCGCAAAGCGGATGGCGTACTGCTCCGCGAGATCGGCGGCGAAGTGGCGTGCCGCCTCGGTATGGAGCATACCGCGCCGGCTGAAGCGGTCGAGGAGCTTGCGGTTGAGTAGGAAATTCTCCTGCACGGTCATCGGCAACACCAACCCTTCACGCTGGCGATCCGGCGGGATGTGCCCGATGCCCGACGCCAACGCGGCGCCCGGAGTGAAGTGCGTGAGCGTACGCCCGCTGACACTGACTGCGCCAGACGCCGGCGGCATCAGCCCCACGAGCACTTCGAACAACTCGCGCTGACCGTTCCCATCGACACCGGCAACACCAAGTATCTCACCGCCGTGCACCTCGAAGCTGACACCTTGCAATGCGGGCAGGCCCCGTGTGTCACGCGCGCAGAGCTCCGCGACCTGGAGCACGACCGGCCCATCGACGGACCCGCGCGGTGAGACGCTTGGCGGTGCGGCTACCGTCCCAATCATGCGCTCGGCCATCTCGCTCTCGGTGGTCGCACCGACGTCGTACGTGCCGACGACACGACCGCGCCGCATGACGGTGACACGATCGGCAAGCGCCTTCACCTCACGCAACTTATGCGTGATGAAGATCACCGCCCGCCCTTGCTCGCGCAGCTGGCGCAGCATTGCAAACAGTGGCCTCACTTCCTGCGGCGTCAGCACGGCGGTGGGCTCGTCGAGGATCAAGACTCGGCCGCCACCGGCCAAGGCCTTGAGGATCTCGAGGCGCTGGCAGGCACCTACCGGGAGCTGCGTCACCGGCGTGTCGGGCGCACTGAGCTCCAAACCGACGCGTTCTGCCAAGGCCCGCGCCTCAGTGGCGGCGGCATCAGCATCAAAGCGAAAGCGCGAGTGCTCGGGCAGGCTGAGCGCCAGGTTTTCTGCGACACTGAGCGCATCAACGAGCGTGAAGTGTTGATGCACCATACCGATGCCGGCCTGCCGTGCCGTGCGTGCCGACGCAAACGACACTGCAGCGCCGTGCAGCAGGATGGTCCCGGTGTCCGGCTGCAGCAACCCGGCCAGCACGTGCATCAGCGTCGACTTCCCGGCGCCGTTCTCGCCGAGCAAGGCATGGATCTCCCCCGCGCGGAATTCGAGGGTGACGTCTCCTAGCGCCTGGACGGCGCCGAAGCGTTTGCCGACGCCGCGCACGGCGAGCAGCGCCGGCGCGTCGGTGTGCACAGTCATGTTCAGAATTCCGCCGTCGGAACCTTCAGTGTGCCTGCGATGATCTCGTCCCGTGCCTGGTCGATCCGTGCCCTCACGTCGGCAGGAATGCGCGACTCGAGACGAGGGTTGAGCACCAGTGACACCACCCCGTTCTTCATGCCCATGCGCTCGATCTTTCCCACGAAGCGTCCGTCCTTGACCTCGCGTGCCACCTGCAGGAAGCCACGTGGAATGTCGATCACCGCGCTGGCGATCACGACGTCGGGCGCGACGTCGTTCTGGTTCTTGTTGGCACCGAACGCGTACACCTGCTTTTGCTGCGCCGCCTGGAAAACGCCGGGCCCCGCCGCGTCCGCATTGTGGAACAGGAAGTCGCAGTCTTGCTGTACGAGGGCGAGCGCCGCTTCCTTGGCGCCACCAACATCCTCCCAGTTACCCACATACGAAGTAATGACCGAGAACTCCGGCTTCACCGCCTTGGCACCAGCCTCGAACGCAATGATGGTGCTCTTGACCGATGGGATCTTGATGCCGCCGACGGCACCAGCCTTGCCGGTCTTCGACATGCCAGCCGCCAGGATGCCTTCCAGATAGGTTGCCTCTTCGAGCATGAAGCGCAGCGGCGCGACATTCGTGCGGACGGTGTTGCCGGATGTCGTGATGAAGACCGTGCCCGGGAAGTCGGGCGCCACTGCGGCCGCGGCGTCTTGAAACTCAAAGCCGTGACCGAAGACGAGTTGGTAGCCGCGGCGTGCGAAGTCGCGGAAGCCTTCTTCGAAATCGGCGGGTGTTTTGGTTTGGATTTGACTCACCTCAGCACCAAGCTGATCGCGGATTGCCAGCAAGCCCTCGTAGGCGAGTGCGTTCCAACCGGCGTCGCTGACGGGACCAGGGCTGAGCAGTGCGACCTTGAACGGCGCGCTCGCCTTGGACGCCGGCGTCGCCGCCCCGGTCTGGCCGGTGTCGTGCTGGCAGCCGGCCAGGAAGCTCGCGATGACGTAAAGGAGGAGCGGTCGCACGGAAACGCGCATGGTTGGGGCTTATAGCGGACCGCTGTTCGCGGTCGCAAGGATTTGACCGTGCCGGTGAACTCGTCCACGATGCCGCGATGCAATGCGCGTGGCTCATCGCCAGTCTCTGCTTGTGGCTGGCCGCATCGGTCGCCCCGGCGAACGCAAGCATCAAAGTCGTGGCAACGATCTTTCCGCTGACCGACATGGTGCGGCAGGTCGGCAAGGAGCATGTCGAGGTGACGACCTTGCTGCCACCCGGCGCCAATCCGCACACCTTCGAACCGACGCCGGCGCAAATCCGCGAGGTCGCTGGCGCGAACATCTTTGTTTGCATCGGCGCGGGACTGGACACCTGGGCGAACAAGTTGCTCGCCGCGCGCAGCGGATCCTCTACGGTCGTCACCATCACCGACGGCCTGCAACTGCTCGGCGCCCAGGATGCGCACGACACGCAGGGCGGTGATCCGCACGTCTGGGTCGACCCGGTGTTGATGCGCGATCATGCGGTCCCGGCAATTGCAACAGCGCTGAGCCAACATGATCCCGAGCACCGGTCGGCGTTCAACAGCGCGGCGGGCGAGTTTCAGGCGGCGCTGACGCAGCTCGACGTCGATATTCGCGCCGCGCTGACGCCGATGGCGACCCGCAACTACATCGCCTTTCATTCCGCTTGGCGTTACTTCGGCGCGCGCTACGATCTGGACGAGGTGGGGGTCGTGGAAGCCTTTCCGGGCAAGGAGCCCTCGGCGCGCGAGATCGCCGCCGTCGTCGAGCGCGCCCGCGCGACGCACGTTCGAGCG
Source organism: Binatia bacterium (assembly GCA_041497995.1). GTDB lineage: Bacteria > Desulfobacterota > Binatia > HRBIN30 > HRBIN30 > DATKMS01. Next base: position 3,782 of record JBGQHM010000363.1, read on the forward strand.
CTGCTCATCGAGCCGCAGTTTAACGCACGCATTGCGCAGCAGATCGCCAGTGAGTTCGGCGGCCACACCGTTCTCGTCGATGCCATTGGGGGGCATGACGTGGCCGGCCGCAATCACTACATTGATCTCATGCACTACAACCTGCGGGCGTTCGTCGAGGCACTCTCATGAGCGGCCCAATCGTGGAGGTTCGTGATCTGGCGGTTGACCTCGACGGACACCCGGTGCTGTGGAACATCAACTTCGCCATCGCGCCGGGAACGTTCCTCGGCATCATCGGTCCGAACGGCGCCGGCAAGACGACGTTGCTCCGCGTGCTCCTCGGCTTGGTTGGACCGAGTCGCGGAACGGTAACCGTGCTCGGTCGTGCGCCGGCGGAGCTGGGGCGTGGCGCGCATCAGATCGGCTATGTGCCGCAACGGCTCGACTTCGACCCGCGCTTCCCAGTATCGGTGCGCGATGTCGTCATGATGGGACGGGCCTGTTGTCTGGGGTTGTTCCGCTTCCCGCGCCGCGACGACTGGAACAAGGTGCAGGACTCCATCACTCAGGTGGGCCTCGCTGGTTACGAGTCGCGGCGTATCGGTGACCTTTCGGGTGGCGAGCAGCAGCGCGTTTTCCTGGCGCGGGCGCTGTGCTCCCAGACGCGGCTGCTGTTGCTCGATGAAGCGACAACGGGGCTGGATCTACCGGCGCAACACGAGCTGTACGCCCTGTTGCAGCGGCTGCGCCGTGAGATGCACTTGACCGTGATCGCCGTCTCCCACGACCTGCTGGAACTGGGTGCGCACGCCGACGAGCTCATTTGCATCAATGGCACCACCCACATCCACGGCAATCCGCAGACCGTGTTGCACAGCCACCAGCTGCGCGAGGCCTACCGCTGCGAGTTCGATTTTCTCTCCGACGAAGCGCGCGAGAGCGCCGCGCACCGCGCATGATTCGATGATCGAGCTCCTCAGCTACGGATTCGTGCAGCGCGCCCTGATCGCCGGCATCCTGGTCGGGGTGCTGTGCGGCGTCCTGGGATTTTTCGTCGTGCTGAAGCGCCTGTCCTTCATCGGTGTCGGCATCTCGCACTCGGCGTTCGGCGGCATTGCGATTGGCGTGATCGCCGGCATCGAGCCCTTGCTCGCTGCCGCCGTCTTCTCCACCGCCGTCGCCTGGGCAATTGGCTGGCTGAGTCGGAAGGGACGACTGCACGAAGACACGGCGATCGGCATCCTGTTCTCATCGGCGATGGCATTGGGCGTCGCGCTCATCAGCCTGTCCAGCACCTACCAGGTGGATCTGTTCGGCTACCTCTTCGGCAACATTCTCGCGGTGTCACCGGACGATCTCTGGCTGCTTGGAGGGATCGCCGTCGTGGTGCTGGCCACCGTCGCACTGCTGTTCAAGGAGTTACTCTTCCTCGCGTTCGATGAAGAAGTCGCGCGGGCGAACGGCCTACCAGTGACACCGCTGTACTTCGTGCTGCTCAGCTGTCTGGCACTGGCGGTGGTCGCGGCGATCCGTGTCGTCGGTATCGTACTCGTGGAAGCGTTGCTGGTGATTCCCGCGGCCATCGGCTACCAGCTGGCGCGCGGCTACCGGGCGATGCTGTGTTTGTCGGTCGCCGCCGCAGTTCTCTCGGCAGTGATCGGCCTCTTCGTGTCGTACTTCCTCAACATCGCCGCCGGCGCCACGATCGTGTTGGTGCTCACGGTCTTCTTCTTCGCGGCGCTGGGGGCGGGGCGCACGCGGCGCACCGCAGCGGCGCAGCCCGTCGTGATGCCTGAAGGGGCCCGCGCCGTGCCGTAACTACTGCCCGACGCGTACGACGAGTTGCGCGATCGGGCCGGGATTTCCATCCTCATCGCGCAACCGCGCGGTCACCAGTGTGTCACCGCTCGGGAATTCCATCACTCCGGTCACGAAGCCGCAGAACTGAATCGACGTGTTCGGGTCGACGAAGTCGGAGTCGCCGCTGGCGAACATCACACAGGAGTCAGTGGCATTGCGGCGCGGCCCCGGCTTTCCGGAACCATCGACGAAGCGGCAGGCAAGATCGTTGACCGCGTTGATGACCGTTTGCAGCGTATCGAAATTGGGTGGGTCGATCGATGGAACACCTCCGGCCAGCGCTCCGCTGCTGTCGCAAACAGCCGTACTGCCATTGCCGAGGGAGCGCGACACCTCGATCTGCAGATCGGGAAGCGACGCGGAGTCGGATTGATAGGCGGACCCGCCGACCGCAAAGCCGCTCGTACCAGGCATACCTTCCACGACCAGGGAGAAGGCCGTGCCAACGAGGCGCGTGTAGATCGGAAGCCCCTGCGGCGTGGTCCCGGTCGGACTGATGAGCGCATCGTCGGAACGGGTCAACCCGAAGAAGGTGATCACCGGCCCGCTCGGACCGGGTACCGTCGGTGTGATCGTAGGTGTCACGGTACGCGTCCGTGTCGGTGTCCTGGTACGTGTCAGCGTCCGTGTCGGTGTACGCGACGGGGTCGTGGTTGGCGAGCCGAGCGTGGGTGTGCGCGTCGGCGTCCCGGGCGTTGGCGTCGGTGTGGATGTCGTGCCGGTGCGCGTCACCGTTGGCGTCCGTGTCCGCGTCCGACTGGAGGTCACGGTCGGCGCTACCGGCGCCGTTTGCGTCGGCGACGTCGTTGGGGTGGGGGTATCCACAACGGAGCCGACGCGTACGACCATCTGCGCAATCGGCCCAACGTTGCCGTCGACGTCGCGGAGGCGCACGGTCACCAGCGTATCGCCGGGTGGAAACTGCAGGACGCCGGTCATGAGGCCGCAGAATTGGATCCGGCTTTGGTCACTCACGAAGCCGGTATCGCCAGTCGAGAACTGCACGCAGGCTTCCGTATCCTTGCGGCCGACTGGTTGCCCGTTGCCATCGACGAACCGGCACCCGAGGTCGTTCACGGCGTCCATGTTCGTTTGCGTCGGCTCAAAACTGAAAGGGGTGATCGCCGGCACACCGCCGGCGGTTGTGCCGGAGTTGTCGCAGACGGCGCGACTGCCGTTGCCCAGTGGACGTGAAACCTGCACCTGCAGATCGGGAAAAGAGGAGCCATCGCTCTGGAAGGCCGAGGCGCCGGGCGTCGCGCCACTGGATCCGG
>JBGQHM010000364.1:0-6889 GCA_041497995.1 Binatia bacterium
GCGTGGTCGGACGCGGAACTCAGCAACCCCGACGAAGCGAGCAGCGCCCTGGACCACGCGCAGGCTGCGTTGCAGTCATGCGTTGGACTGGACGAACCCTCCCAGGTTGCGGGAACGGTGGCCATGGCAGCTTGGTTGGTCACGCACGGCGCCATCGAAAGAGAAACCGTACACCAAGACATGTTCCTCGAGGCAGCGAAACAGAGCATCGAGAGCATTACCCCAACGCGTTACGCTTGGTAGCAGCGCGTTGAGCGACGGCAGCGGGCCGGCGTAAGCCACGTCCGCTCCACAGCCACCTTCCGCGCGTCACGCCGCCGGCGGATACTCCGCGTGCCGTGGCAGGTCGTCGGCGATTGCGTACCAAGGCGCCATCGATCCGACGAAGATGTGCGCCTGTGGCCGGATCCCGGGGTCGTCGTCGAGACTGCCCATCGGCACCACCGCCAGCCCACGGTCGCGATCGATCCGCGGCATGGTCGACCCGCAGGTTCGGCAGAAGACGTGCGTGAAGTGCTGGGCGTCACGGACCTTGTACGATGCGAGCAGATCCTCTCCGCGCGTGAAACGTACGCCGTCGCTGCTGGTGAACAGATTGGAGGCAAACGCCGCGGAACGCGCACTGCGGCAGCGGCTGCAGTGACAGTTCACGCAGCGCGTGGGCGTGCCTTCGACGACGTAACCCACGCCGCTGCACAGGCAGCTGCCGCGCGGTCTACCCGGCGCGTCGAGCGGCGCGCGATCCGGCAGCAGCGGGGCGTCGATACCGGGCGGGTACGCGTCGAAGCGCGGCACGCGATCGCGAATCTCGAACCACGGCGCCTTGGACGCAACGAAGATGTGCGCCAGCGGACGAACGCCTGGATCATCGTCGAAGTTGCCGGCCGGTACAAAGACCCGTCCCTCCATCGCGTCTCCGGGCACCACCGATCCACAGCGGCCGCAGAAGCAACGGAAGTAACCCGGCGACGATTCCCAACGCCTGACGTGTGCACCGCCGTGCAGTCGGAAGCCGGTTGCCGGCGCTGCGACATAGGTGGCGAATGCGGCGCCGTGCGCCTTTCGGCAGCGCGCACAGTGGCAGTTCGACATGGACTCGAACGGCCCATCGACCTCCCAGGTGACATCTCCACACAGACAACGTGCACGGTTCATGCGATTCCTTTCACCCAAACCGGGCGCGCGCCGCCGGGGCTTAGAGTGACAGCATGTGGCCCTCGGACGGGTTCATCTTTCCGTCGAGGGCAGCACGGTAGATCGACTCGACCGCGGCTTGCCCGTGGCCTTCGACGATGCGCAGCCACTGTGCTGCGGAGGTGAGGAAGCGTCCCATCGCCTCGCTTACGCGTGACTGCAGTCCAGCTCCGCCCCAGTCACCGATGCGCCTGCGCGCATGATCGGGCGCGAAGAACAGGATCGGCGGCGGCCCCGGCAACTCCGCCCCGGGCGCCATCTTGTCCCAGTGCGTAACACCCACTGAACAACTGTACTTCAGGCCGTCGCCGAGCGCGTGATGCACTGCGCTCACCACGGCAGCGTTGCCGGCAAAGTCGACGAACACGGCGGGCATCCCGCCAGAGAGTGAGCGCACGTCGTCGTACGCAACCGCCCGATCGTAGTAGCCAGTACGCTCGACGAATGCCTTGTTGGTCGGTGAGGTCAGTCCTACAACCTCGCACCGCTCGCGCCTAGCGTGCTTCAGGAGAAACGCAAGACCGAGAGCGGTCTTACTCGATGCGCTCGACAGAACGACCGAGCGCGCGCCGAAGAAAGCGCTCTCGCCGAGGAAGTCCTCCAAGAGAAACGACGTAGTGAAGAGCGGGCGGAAAAGCGCCATGTGCGCCTCATGGGCGCGATCGTGGCTCGGGTCAGCAGCGACGCGTGTGTATTGGTTGTAGATGGGTGGAAGAGCGGCGCGATGCGGCGCGGCATCGATGAAGCCGGCGGCGGACACGTGGTCTGCCTGCACGACCAGATAGGTCGATATCGGAAAGTACCCGTAGATGCGCTCGCCGGGTGGCAATCCCTCGTGCCGTGAGCGCACGACGTCGGCGAAACCCCAGACCGGGATGCGGCCCCAACCCTCCTTCGCGGGGAAGAAGGACCAGTAACCGATCATATCCCCGACCGCGCCGTAGGTGATGTTGTTCGCCGTGAAGGCGAAGCGATCGACGCGTAGCAGCGCCTGCCCGGGCGCGAGCGTGGTGTCGCCGGATTCCCGCCCAGGCACGAATGCGGTCTGACGCAGGTCGCTCCTATTGACGATGAAGTCTACGGACTCGGCCATTGCTGCCCTCCAGATGCGTCGTGACGCCTATCACGCGCCCTGCTGACGGCACAACGAGCCAAGATTCAACGCGCCGCTAAGCCCTCGCTAACCGGCGCGGTCGCACGCTCGATCCGCCCGCTCGCGGGCTCGCGCGCCGTATCACTCTCCACCGCTGCGCGCGGTTGCAACAGCTTGGCGACGAGCCCCGTCCAGCCCGTCTGGTGCGATGCGCCGACGCCGCGCCCGTTGTCGCCGTCGAAGTACTCGTAGAACAGGACGTAGTCGCGGAAGTGCGGGTCGTTCTGCATCTTGGGGTGCTGGTTCAAGACCGGGCGCCGGCCGTGTTCGTCGCGTAGGAAGATACGCGTCAGGCGCCGCGACAGCTCGTTGGCAACGTCATTGATAGTCAGGAACTTGCCTGAGCCGGTCGGGCATTCCACCGTGAAGTCGTCGCCGTAGTAGTGATGAAACTTCTGTAGCGACTCGATGAGCAGGTAATTCATCGGCATCCATATGGGTCCGCGCCAGTTGGAGTTACCGCCGAACAGGCCTGAGGTCGACTCGGCAGACTCGTACGAGACGCCGAACGACTGCCCCGCCCAGGAGAAACAGTACGGCTGGTCCTTGTGGTGACGCGACACGGCACGGATGCCGTAGTCGGAGAGGAACTCGGTCTCGTCGAGCATGCGCTTCAGCAAGCACTTCATGCGATGGCCACGCAGCAGCGAGAGGAGGCGGCGCGCGCCGCGTCCCGGCTCTTGCCAGCGTGACACCAGGCGAGCGAGATCGGGCCGGTAGTTGAGGTACCACTCCAAGCGTCCCTTGAAGCCCGGTACTTCCTCGAGCAGCTCGGGGTCGAGCGTCTCGACGGCGAAGAGGGGAATCAAGCCGACCATCGAGCGCAGCCGCAACGGAACGAGCGTGTTGTCGGGGAGGTTGAGCACGTCGTAGTAGAACTCGTCTTCCTCATTCCACAGGTCGATGCCGCAAGCATTGTTCATCGCGTCGGCGATCTGCAGGAAGTGCTCGAGGAACTTGGTCGCGATGTCCTCGTACACCGGATTGTGGCGGGCCAACTCCAGCGCGATGCGCATCAGGTTGAGGCTGTACATCGCCATCCAGCTCGTGCCGTCCGACTGATTGATGTAGCCGCCCGTCGGCAATGCAGCGCTGCGATCGAAGACACCGATGTTGTCCATGCCGAGAAAGCCGCCTTGAAAGATGTTGCGGCCTTGCGCATCCTTGCGGTTCACCCACCAGGTGAAGTTCAGCATGAGCTTGTGGAAGACGCGCTCGAGGAATGCGAGGTCGCCGGCGTCGCCGCGCTGCTTGCGATCAATCTGGAAGACGCGCCATGTCGCCCAGGCGTGCACCGGTGCGTTCACGTCGCCGAACGCCCACTCGTACGCCGGCAGCTGGCCGTTCGGGTGCATGTACCATTCGCGCGTGAGGAGGACCAATTGCGCCTTGGCGAACTCGGCGTCGACGAGCGACAGCACGACGCAATGGCAGGCCAGGTCCCAGGCGGCGTACCACGGGTACTCCCACTTGTCCGGCATGGAGATGATGTCGGCATTGTTGAGATGCTTCCAGTCGCTGTTGCGGCCGGTGCGCCGCTCGGCCGGGCACGGGGGCTGCGCCGGGTCGCCGCGCAACCACGCGGCCACGTCGTAGTAGAAGAATTGTTTGCTCCAGATCATGCCGGCCAGCGCTTGGCGCTGCACGTTGCGTGCATCGCTGTCGCTGATGTCGGCTTGCAGGTCCGCATAGAAAGCGTCGGCCTCGCGTCGCCGCTCGTCGATGCGTGCGTCGAAGTCGCTGAACGGTTTGGTCAACGGCGCGTCGCTGAGGCGCAGGCGCACGCGCGTCGCGCCGCCCGCCGGTACCGTGAGGGTGTAGTGAGCGGCAGCTTTGGTGCCAGCTTGCGCCGGGTTCACCGCCGCATGGTTGCCGGCGACGACGTACTCGTGAAAGCCATCTTTGAAGTAACCAGCGGTGCCGTCTACGCCGAATAGACGACGCGCATTGGTTTCGTTGTCGCAGAACAGCAGCGACGGCCCGCCATCTGCGTAGAGGTAGCGGCTACCCAGCTCGGGGTGTTGTGCGGCAATCGCGCCGTCGTTGCCGACGCAGAGCGTCGGCTTGTCCTTGCTGCCGCTCCAACACCACGTATTGCGGAACCACAGCTGTGGAAGCAGATGGATGTCCGCAGCTTCGGGGCCGCGATTGTGAACGGTCACGAGCACGAGGAGGTCGTCAGTCGATGCCTTCGCATACTCGACGAACACGTCGAAGTAGCGGTCGTCATCAAAGATACCAGTGTCCAGCAGCTCGAACTCCGGCTGGTCCTTCCCACGGCGCCGATTCTCTTCCACCAACCAGGCGTAGGGAAACTCACGCTGCGGATACTTGTAGAGCATCTTGAGGTACGAGTGCGTCGGCGTCGCGTCGAGGTAGTAGTAGTACTCCTTCACGTCTTCGCCGTGGTTGCCTTCGCTGTTGGTCAAGCCGAACAGACGCTCCTTCAGAATCGGATCGCGCCCGTTCCAGAGCGCTAAGGCGAGGCAGAGCTGCTGCTGGTCGTCGCTGATGCCGGCGATGCCGTCTTCACCCCAGCGGTACGTGCGGCTGCGCGACGCGTCGTGAGAGAGGTACTCCCAGGCAGTACCGTGCTGGCTGTAGTCTTCGCGCACGGTACCCCATTGGCGTTCGCTCAGGTACGGCCCCCAGCGCTTCCAGGTGCGTTTGCCGGAGGCGTCTTCTGCCAAGCGCTGATGCTCGGCGGTCGCGAACTGAGCGCGGGTGCGTTGCGAGCCGGTTGCTGAACGTCCCATGATGCTCTCCTCTGCTGCGGTTTACGGGCGGACGCCCGCGACGTTGAGGTGGATGCGATACAGCCCACTCCGCGCCGTCATGTAGAGCGTCTTACCGTCGTCGTCGCCCCACGCGAAGTTGTGCGGGTGCTCGGGCGGGATGAGCGTTCCGAGATGTTTGCCGGTTGGCGACAGTATCCACAAGCCGCCGGGACCCGACACGTACACGTTCCCTTGCTGGTCGACCTTGAGGCCGTCGAGCGCATCTTCGCCGGGCGCATCCGTCATGTCGAAGAACACCTCACCTGCGCCGAACGTACCGCCCGATTGCACGGGGTAACGCATGACGACCTTCTTTTTCGCATCCCAGTTGTCGACATAGAGGTACTTCTCGTCCGGCGAGAACGCCAAGCCGTTCGGTCCGCTCAACTCCTTGGTGACGAGTTGCGGCGTGCCGTTCTTCAGGCAGAAGACGCCACTGAAGGACAGCTCCTTGCGCGGATCGTCGTGGAACTTGGGCAGCCCGAACGGCGGATCGCTGAAACACAGCGTGCCGTCGGATTTGTAGACCAGGTCATTCGGACTGTTGAGCCGCTTGCCGTCGAAACGGTCGGCGAGCACCGTCAGCTGGCCGTTCTTCTCGAGCCGCGTGACGCGACGGTTACCGTGTTCGTCGATCGTCAGCCGGCCGTCCTTGTCTAGCGTCAGGCCATTCGAGCCCGGCTGACCGTACTCGCCAATGTCCATGCCTTTGTAGCCGCTCTTCGTGCGATAGATCGAGAGCTGCCCATCCGGCGTCCAGCGATAGATGAGGTTGTTGTTGGGCTCACTGAAGAGCAGGTAGCCACCATCGCGCACCCAGACCGGACCTTCCGTAAACAGGAAGCCGCCGGCCAGCTTCTCGACGCTGGCGTTCACCGGCACGATGGCATCGAGACCAGGATCCTTACGGACCACCTGCGCGGGCGTCGATTCGAAATGATGCGGCGACTTGTAGAAGTCGAGCGTCGCCGATTTGATCCAGATGAAATTGTCGGGGCTGCCGGAGATCGGCCCGTTCATGCCAAAGACGGCAAGCTGAATCTGTTGTCCAGGTTTCGCATCGCGCGTGATGATCACGCGGTTGGGCGAGTTGAAGCCTTTCACCATAAACGCGCCGGGTTGGCCGAGGACCCGCGGCAGCTGGCCATCGACCCAGACTTCGGCGTAGTCGTCGATGACGACCTCGAACGCCACGGTCGAGCCGCTGGGATCGAAGTTGCCGATCTGCTCCGGGATGGTGACTTTGATGCGATACCAATTGAAGCACAGCTTCCCGGTCGAGCGTCGCTGATCCAGTGTGGCCGCGTCGATGGCCTGCCACTTCGAGTCGTCGAAGTCGGTTGTACCGGCGTGCGGCGCATAGTCGTACGTCTTGATCGCCGCACCGGACGGTTTGAGATCCGGCCCGACGCCCTTCGCATCGACCTCGATGATCTTCACATCACTGTAGCGCCACTGCCCTTTGACCAGCTTCACACCTTCCGGGCTACTGAGATCGATGATCGCATCGGGTCGGCCTGCGGGCGGGTCCTGCACGGTAGTCAGTCCCTGCGCCGCAGCGCCCAGCGGTGCCGCCATGATCCAGAGGACACCGGCGATCAACATAACGTAGGGTGCGCTGTGCGCACCTCTTTGCAGCCCCCGCGGGCACACACACGCTCTCAGAACGGTGCGCACAGCGCACCCTACGAGAAGGCCCTCTGAGGCTGTGAGTCGCATCGCCGCCTCCCGCTGCCTAGCGAACTTTCACGACGTAGTAGAGCAC
>JBGQHM010000365.1:0-6840 GCA_041497995.1 Binatia bacterium
AGCGTGGTGTCCCAGCTATGGCAAAGCACTCAGTTTGCGGCGGTACGGTGCGCCAACACTTGCGGCGCGAGACGAAACCAGGTGAATATACAATCGATGAATGTGGAAAACCCACTGCGCTTTTTCGAGGGACCGGCACATCCATGGTTTCGAAACGGGAGACAAGTTGATGCGCGTCAGTGACGCGCTGGCTAGCAATACCATCATCGTCCAGCCCCCGTGGCAGACCTTCGACGACGCAGTTGGCGGACTCGTAGCCCAGTTGGTGGCGTCGGCCCGGTTGCCCCGCCGGCTGGCGCCGGACGCGGTGACGCGTATCCACGAGCGCGAGGCAATGGCCAGCACCGCGATGGTGGACATTGGGGTCAGCATCCCACACGCCCGCCTGGACGGCGTTACTGGTGTCGTTGCAGCGATCGCGGTATCGCCGCAGGCGGTGTATCACGTCGCCGATGGGCTCCCGATCTCGATCGTTGCCTTGGTGTTGTCATCGCCGAGCCTGACCGGCGAGCACCTGACCTTCCTCTCGTCGTTGTCGATCCTCCTGCAGTCATCCCGCATTCGTGACCGTGTGCGCAATGCGGCGACGCCCGAGGAAGTCTTGCGGCTCATCCATACCAACGAGCAAGCACGCGGCTGAGCTCACACGATAGGCGGCTCGGGCGCGGCGCCAATTTCCGTCGCTGTCGCGGACAGCGCGGAACGCAGGTGGCGCGCGACCGACCACGCCACTCCGGTTGCCACACTCATGAGTGCTGCCGTCGTGACGTATGGGCCGGCCGGGCCGGCGTGATCGAAGAGCAGTCCACCCCATAGCGGGCCGAGGATGCGCGCCAGGCTTCCCAGCGACTGTGATACGCCGAGGACCTCACCGCGCTCCTGCCCCTGGCTCGTTTTGGACAGCAAGCTCGACAGCAGTGGTGAGGCGATGCCTTGCCCAAAAGCGATGGCGGCCAGCGCGACAAGCAACGGGGTAAGCGGTGGAGTGAATGGCACCGCGAGCAGGCCGACTGCGAGCAGCGCCGTCCCGACGGCCACCAAACGGGTTTCGTCGACGTGGCGCGCCAGCTGCCCGACGACGCCGCCTTGCATCAGCGTGGTCATCACCCCCATGAACCCAAACAACCAATAGATGTGTGACGCGGTCATCCCGTAGGCCGTCGCGCACAATAGCGACAGCGTGGTCTCCATCGTGGAGAACGAGAAGACCACGGCGGCGAACAGCAGCATCAACGTCGTGACCTGTGGACGTTTGAACGCTACGCGCCACTGCATCATCGGATGTGTGGCGGAGCGCGCGTGGCGCTGTCCGGGAGGGAGCGACTCGGGCAACCGCCACAACGCAGCGATGAGATTGATCCCACAGATGGCCGCAGCGGCGAACCCCGGAGCGTGGTGGCCGTAGTGCGCCAGCAAACCACCGATCGCCGGCCCGAACACGAAGCCGAGGCCGAAGGCTGCACCGATCAGCCCCATCCCGCGCGCGCGCTCGCTTTCGGGAGTGACGTCCGCGATGTACGCCTGTGCCACCGGAATGCTGGCGCCGGCAACACCGGCCAGGATGCGTGAGACGAAGAGCAACCCAATGCCGTCGGCGGCGGCGAAGAGCAGGTACGACAGTGTCGATCCCGCCAGGCTGACGAGAATGACCGGCCGCCGACCGATGCGGTCGGACCACCGTCCCCACAGAGGCGCTGCGAGAAACTGCATCGCCGAGTACACGCCGATCAACGCCCCTGCGGCAATGCCCGAGGCGTGGAACTGGTGCGCGTAGTACGGAAGGAGGGGCAGGACGATGCCGAATCCCAACAGGTCGATGAAGACGGTGAGAAAAATGATGGTCAGGTGCGACCGTGACTGCGAGGAAGGGCCGGCCATGCGGAGCCAGGGCCGCTTACCACGAACGCGCGGGCGCCACAATTCCCCGCGTCCCCAGGGCCGCCCGCAATGCTGCAGCCGCGGCGGCAAATCGCGGCTGACAAGGCGGGGCAAAAATCGTAGTCTAGCGCCTGGGAGGAACACCAATGAGGCAGATTGCGTGTGCACTGATCGTTGTAGCCACTGTGGCCAATGCGATTCCAGCCTGGGGCGCGCCGCAACAGGCTCGTCCAGAGGAGGTGATGCCACATCCGGCCCAAGCCGCGGGCATGAGCCTGCTGGCCGCTGTGACGAACGTGGTCTACTTCCCGATCCGCCTCGGCGTCACCATCTGTACGGCGGGAGTCGGCGGGCTCACCGGCTGGCTCACCGGTGGCGATAGGGCTTCGGCACGTGCGGTGTGGAACCTCACCGATGGACAGCCGTTCGTTACACCAGCGATGCTCGAAGGCCGCGAGCGCTGGCGGTTCGGTTCTCAGTAGTTCTACGTATTTCCACGCCCCGCCCCCCCGGGGACGGAGGGACACGCGAGGCGCCTCAACCCTTGCGACGGCGCCAGTGGTGTCGCAGAAAAGCTAGCTTCGCGCTCAGCCTTCCACGCTCGCCAATTGGTCCTTAGGAACGACGGTCTTCTCCGCGCCGCTGGAACGCGCCTTGCTCCCGCGTGCCTAGTGAGAGGACGTTTCAGTGGCATGACAGCACTGCACAGGGAACACATGTTGCGGATGGAGGGCGTCATCGCGCGTCTCCGGCTGGGAGCAGTGCTGCTCGCCGGCACGGAAATGCTCCGCAGCGCTGCAGCTGCGTCCGCGCACGGGAGCATGGTGGCGCTGTGGAGCGCCGCGCTGATCTACGCCGCCGGCACGCTGCTGTTCGAACCCTACAGGACTGCATCGCCCATTGCGTGGAATGTAGTGAGCGGCCTCATCGACTGGGGACTGATCACCTTAGGCATCATGATGACCGGCGCGCAGGCCAGTCATCTCTTCCTGCTGTACTTCCTGTCGGTGCTGTCCGTCGCCCTGCGCTTCGGGTTGCGCGAGGTGCTCGTCGCGAGCATCGGGACGGCAGTCGGCTACCTGGCCATCGTCGCTGCGATGACGAACAGCTCGAACGAATCGCTCTCCGAGGCGGCGGTCCATATGGGATACATGCTACTCTTCGCCGTCGGCATCGGCGTTTCGGCCCGCGAGCTGACGCGCCAGTTTCAGGCGCGGCTCAAGGAGGAAGCGCAACGGCTCGCCGTGCAAGAGATGACGGCGACGGTCAGCCACGATCTGAAAAGCCCACTCGCTGCGGTGAGCGGCCTTGTGGATATACTGCTGGACTCGGCGGCGCAGAACCTGTCGTTCGACCAACAGGCGCTGCTGCACCGGATCGACGCCAACACCCGCCAAATGGTGAACCTGGTTGGAAACCTGTTGGATGCGGAATTGATCGAAAGCGGCCAGCAGTCGTTTCGACCCGCACCGGCCGACCTCAATGCACTGGTGCGCCGTGTCGTCGAAGCACAAGCGCATCAGGCCGAGAACAAGCAGATCGGCTTGGTGTTGGATCTCGACCCCCGGCTCACTACCGCTTCGGTGGACGACCATATGATCGAACGGCTCGTGGCCAACCTGCTCAGCAATGCCGTGAAGTTCGCCCCACAGTGCGGCGCCGTCCGCGTGTCCACGGGTCAGAGCGATAGTGGGGTCACGATCGAAGTGTGGGACAGCGGTCCCGATGTCCCGCTGTCACTGCAAGCCATGCTGTTTCAGAAGTTTGTTCGCCAGAATGACAGCCCGGGCATCGGGCTGGGACTCTACATCTGCAAGTCCATTGTCGACACGCACCGGGGCACGATCTCCGTGCGCACGCCTCCTAGTGGAGGCGTGTCGTTCGCCGTCGAGCTGCCGCTAACCCATCCAGCGGCGGTTCATGCCAAAGTGCACGACGGCACCACTCGGTGGTCGGCGCGGAAGCCCGCCTGGGGGCCGCAACGGCGCGCGAGCGCGCTCGTCAACCGGTGACGAGGCAGGGCTCGGACAGACTCTCCTCCCTGTCCGAATCCCTGTCTCTGTCCTGCCCCCTCTTGAATCAGGGCGTCGGTCTGAGGTTCAATACGCTCATGCCATACGCCGAAGGACGACTCTTCTACGACGCCGACTCGCACATCATGGAAATGCCGGAATGGCTACCAGCGTTTGCCGATCCGTCCTTCCGTGACCGCATCCGCCCGTTCTCGCTCGGTAGTACCGGAACCACAGATCGTGTGCGCCAGATGATCGAACGCGGCAAACGCCGCGCTGGCGACCCGGCTGAACGCCCTGGCCACGAGGCCGAGTTGCTGACCCGCAAGAGCTGGGACGCCTACGGGGCATTCCACGGTGAAGACCGGACCCGTGCGCTCAATCTCCTCGGTTTCGAAGCGCAGCTCGTTTTCTCGACCTTCGCCCCGGGCCAGTCGGAGTTCGCCAAGGACGCCGACGTGAGCTACGCCGCGTCGCGCGCGCTGACGCGGGCGATGCTCGAGTTCTGTGCCAACGACAAGCGGCTCCTGCCGGTGACTTTCGTCCCGCTGCAGGTGCCCGAGCGCGCCATCGCCGAAGCCCGCTTTGCGCTCGACGCGGGGATAAAGGGGCTGACGATTTCGCCGATCCCGCCCGCGACGCATTCGATCACGCATCCGGTCCTGCACGAGCTCTACGCGCTGGCCGAGGAGCGCGGCGTACCGATCCTGTTTCACGTCGAGAACGACGCACCGCGCAAGATCGCCAAGGGCTTCAGCGAGAACGGTTGGGAAGGACAGACCGACTTCCACGGGGGCGGCGAGAACTTCACCAGCTTGCTGTACATGGCGGTGAGCCACTGGGTCGAGGTAGCGCTGGCGGCGTTGATCTTCGATCACGTGTTGGAGACCTTTCCGCGCCTCAAGGTCGGTGTCATCGAGCTCGGAGCGGTGTGGGTGCCGGCGTGGCTGGAGCGGATGGAGATCGTGGCCGACACCTTCGGCCGCACCGAAAGCCGTTTGCGCACGCTCAGCATGCGGCCGAGCGACTACGTGCGACGGCAAGTACGGGTCACGCCCTATCCGACGGAGAACGTCGGTCGTCTGATCGAGCGCTGCGGCCCCGAGCTGTTCATGTTTTCGTCCGACTATCCGCACGTGGAAGGCGGGCGCAACCCGCTCAAGCGCTTCAGCGAGTCACTGGGCGGTCGCAGCGAAGCCGAGCTGACGGCGTTCTACAGCGGAAACTTTGCCAACATGATGCGATGGCCAAGCCCATCGCAAATGCCGTTAGCCTCCGGCCAGCATTGAGCGGGCAATCTGCGACGTCTGAATCTCATCGGTGCCGCCGTAGATCTGCAGCACCTTGGCGTCGCGGCACAGCTGTTCCACCTGGTACTCGGCCATGTAGCCGTTGCCACCGAATAGCTGTACCGCTTCGAGACAGACTTCCATCGTCGCCTGTGCGGCGTACAGCTTGTTTGCTGATGCTTCGGCAAACGACAGGCTCTTCCCGTGTGCCGCCAGCTCGATCTGGCGGAACAGCATGTTGCGGATGTTCATGCGTGCCACGGCCATCTTTGCCAACTTCAGTTGAATGAGTTGGAACTCGCCGATCGCCTTGCCGAACTGCACGCGGGTACGGGCGTACTCGGTGCACAGCTCGACGCAGCGCTCAACGATACCGTAGGCCATCGAGACCACGCCGGAGCGTTCGGCACCGAACGTCGACTTCGCGCCGTCGCGGCCACCCGCCGCGGTTTCGCTCTCGCCCATGAGCCGTTCCCGCCCGCAGCGAACGCCGTCGAGAAACAGCTCACCGGTGGGTGACGAGTGCATCCCCATTTTGCGGAGCGGCTTCGACTGGACGAGTCCCTCCATGCCTTTATCGAGGATGAAGCTGACCACCTGGCGGTCGCGCGCCTCCTTCTCCCCCTTGTCGAGCTTGCAGATGAAGACGATGGTGTCGGCGTACGGGCCGTTGGTGATGAACGTCTTCTGGCCATTGAGCACGTACTGATCGCCGTCGCGGCGTGCCGTCGCTTTCATCGAGCCGAATGCGTCGGAGCCCGAGCCCGGCTCAGTGATCGCCCAGGCGCCGACCTTTTCGAGCGTGAGCAGCGGCAACGCCCAGCGGTCCTTCTGCGCCCAGGTCCCTTTCAACATGATCGCGCCGGCGGTCAGCCCCATGCTGACGCCCATGGCCGTGACCATCCCGGGGCAGTACTTGGACAGCTCGATGATCGGGATGACCTGCATCGCGGCGGCATCGCCCGCGTTGATCGGCGTCTCGCGTTCCTTCTTCGGCGCCGGCGCCTCGCCGCGGGCGTGTGCGGCTTCGTCCTTGAGTGCCCGCGCCTTCATGGCTTCGTAGCGCATGCGTGCCGCGTCGGCGACGCCCAGCGTGTTCACTAGCTTGCGCATCACGTCGTACGGCGGCAGGTCGCCGTGCTCGAGCTGCTCCAAGTTGGGAACAATCTCGGTCTGCACGAACTTCCGGACCATGTCCTGGATCATCAAATGCTGCTCGCTCCACTCGATCATGGGTGTGGTTGCTCCTGAAGAATGGGATGCAGCGCGCTTAGCGCGCCCGGCGAACGAACGCAACGGCGAGGGGAGAACCCTACTTCGACTTCTCTGCAAGGCGACTATCGAACTTGGCGCGCTCGACGATGTAGCGAATGTGCACGCCGTCGCCGACCTTCTCTTTCTCGTCGACGGCCTCGACGGCGAACGTCAGCTTGCGGCCCTCGACCTGGCTGAGCGTGGAACGCACGCGAACGGTCATTCCGATTGGCGTCGCGGCGATGTGGCTCACCTCGTTGCGCCCCCCGACGGTCATCTGCCCCGGCGCGAGGTGCGGTGCTACCAAGGTGGCCGAGACGATCTCCATCTTGGCCATCATGTCCGGCGTCGACCAGACGGCGGGGAGTGTCAAGCCGGTCGGATCGCTTTCGGCGAGTGCCGCAGCC
>JBGQHM010000366.1:0-6837 GCA_041497995.1 Binatia bacterium
CGGACCGTCCTTGTGCGCGACGTCGCACATCACCGGCCGCCCGGCAGCGACATCGAACTGCACACCGTCCGTGCCGCTCGGCAAGAGCACGCGCGTCGCGCTGATGTGTTGCCTTGCCTCAGCCGAGTCGAGGTCGGTCACCAACCACAGCGTCGATTCGTTCGCCGCCACGAGATCGTTCCGTGCGTATTCACAGGGCGCATCAGCACTGGAGCAGGCGCGGGTCGTGCTGGTCTCTCCGTTCAGCTGGAAGATACCGGGACGGTCGAGATGAATCGCCAGGACGCCACGGCGCGGGTCGAGGCCGGGTGCCGGCGCGAAACGCACACCCGCTTGCAGTTGGTGCTCGGTCACGGGCGGTGGACTCACCGTGACCGCGCTCAGCTGCGCGTGAGTGGCCCGGCCGTCCGCTGACCACAGCCGCAACCGATACTGCTCGCCCTGACGGAGGACGGTATCTAGTGACGCCCTACGACCGACGGTTGAGCCGATCGTTCGCCACTGGGCGTCTCCGCCGGCGACCTCGACGGCTAGTCCTATGCCTTCAGAGGATCGCGCTGTGACGAGCAGCATCCCGGGATTCCCTGCCAAAGACAGCGGGTAGAGCTGCACCTCCTGACCGAGGCTCACGTCAGCCTTCGCGGGGAGCGCGAGCGCCGCGTGTTCCGTCTCCTGCGGTGCGCGCATGGAGACCGAGCACGCCGCCGTCAGCGGCGTCACCGTCGCCTCGGCCTGTGCACCGGCCTCGTAGTAGTAGGGCTGTGGCGTCGGCGTGGGTGGCGGCACCAGCACCTTCGCCGCTACGACGGCGAGCGGATCGACTTGCAGACGGTACAGGCCGGCACGCACGCGTGCTTGGATCTGGAAGTTCCAATCGTCGGGACCATCGTCGTTGCTCGCCACGAGCTGGCCCTGATCGTCGTAGAGTCGGGCACGCACATCCGACGACCCGAACGAGCTGAGCTGCACGAGTCCGTCGCGCCCGACTGATACTGGAATGCCCGCCGGTGCGGCGACCTCGCGGTCGAGCCCAGCCACCAACTGCTCCGGCCAAACAGCGACCGTGTAGCTCAGTTGATTGTTAGGCCGGACACAAGTCGTTTGGAGCCGATAGTGGCCGCTCTGCAACTTGCCCTTCCAGCCGCGTCCTGGCGGCAGCTGCGCCACCGGCGTGAGGCGGCTGTCTCCGTCGACCAACTCGAGCGTGCCCTGCATCTCACTCGTCAACTCGACGGTGGCGTCGACCGATGCAGGCAGTACAAACTCCCACGTGTCGGGTGTGCGCTCGCCGCCCGCCGCCGGTTCCATCCACTCGTGCTCGACGCGTCTCGCAAGTGGCAATCGGTGCGGCCCGTGGCCTTCGAGCTTGGGTGGGCCCTGGATGCGTTCGAGCAACGTCAAGCGGCGCGCCGCCACGGGCTGCGGCATGGAGATGAACTGATAGGTCCCCGGTTCGAAGCGGCGGGTGAAATCGGCAGCGATGTTGGGCCGCTCGATCGGCCAGCCGTCGGCGTCTTCGAGTCGGCACGTGAACGTCGTGCCGACGCCAACCGATCGCAGCCGGTACTCGCCGGCATCAGCAATAGTGAAGCGATAGGAGGCCGCCTCGTCGGCGGACAATGCGATATGCGCCGGTATGCCGGGCGTGATCACCCCACCGTCGGTGAGCTGCGTGCGCTCCAGCGTCAGGCCGAGGTGCCCTTTGCTGAGGCCACGCGTCGCGACCGTTACCTGATAGTCGCCTTCGCGTAGATATTGCTCGATGAAGAAGTTCGCACCGACGCCGTTCTCCGTCGCGCGCGCAAACGACGTAATGGTCCGCGTCCGGAGATTCCCTTCCGTGCTGAGCAGACCCGTGCTCTGCAAACGGTAGAGCGCCGCCGCATCGGCGCGAACGAGGAAGGTCGCGTCGGCAGTGCGATCGAGGTCGAGGAAGCACGGCTTCTTCTCGGTCAGCACCGCAAACTTCAATGGCTTCGCCTGCGCAGGATCTGGCAGCGGCGGCAGTGGAGCACTCGCCTGCAGTCGCAACGGCTCGACCATCAGGGTGTAGTGCACGGGCGAATCGCGCGAGTAGCGGACATCGAGGCGGTGCTCTCCCTTCTTCACGGTCTGGGATTCCTGCGGCGCCGCACCGTCGACCGACACCGGCAGCAATGAACCGTCGTCGGCCTCGGCACGCAGCTCGCCGGGCTCGTCGACAATGAACGACACCGACACGGTCTCACCCACTCTCTGGACGACCGGCAACGACTCCGTGAGATCGACAGGCAGCCGCCGCAAGACCATCCCGACCTTCACCTCCGGCTGCTGGTTGATGAACATCGAGTACTGGTAGTCGTGGTCGACGACGACCTCGGGAAACTGAGCCGCGCCGCGTAGCGACTGCAGCTCCTCGGTGCGGCTCTTACCGATGAGCTTGTTGAACAGATCGGATACCGGCGACGCCGCCTTCGGGCGAACAGCGATATCGACGATACCCTGCTTCACCGGCTCTGCCGTCAGCACGTAGTAGCCAGCGTCGAGGTCCCACAGCGAGCCCGATCCTTTCATCTCCGGCGGCTCGTAGTGCTCGGGCCGGTAGACCAGAAAGGGCTCGATGCGGAAGCGCGCCTCGGTGCCGCGCGCGGCGATCTCGTATGTGCCGGCCTTCTGCACGTGCAGGAACACGGTCAGCGAGTCGAGCAAGTTGCAGTGCCGCACCCACGCCGAGCCTGGCGCCAGCTCCACGACTTGCGCTGCAAATGGCTCGATGTGGGGGTTCGCTGGCAACGGCCGGCGCGGCCAGCGCAGGATCAGTGCGGTCGCATCGACGGAGTCCGTCGGATCACCGGAGTGGATGGTCGATACCCAATACGTGCCTTGATCGCCGAGCGGCCAGACGCGCCTGCCGCCGAAGTACGGTTCGCCGACGTCGAAGTGCTGGAAGACGTATGGCTGGCCGGCTGCGCCCGCGACCGTCACCAGGCGGTCCGCGCTGCGGTCGAAATACTCGAGCTCGGCGACCGGCACCAGGGAGCTCTTTTGGATCTGCGCCATAGTGTCGGAGGCAGCAAATGGGCTCAGCTCGTTGAACGTGCCGACCGTCAACGTCGCCGGCCGGGCTTCGGGCAACTCGACACGGAAGTACGTCGGACGCTTCGGAACGAGCCAGCGGTCGATGCCAAAGGCGCTCACGGTGTGGCGGCTGCGCCCGACTTCGCCGAGCCTGGGTATGCCGAAGCGGAGATGAAACGGATGGTCCGGGCTGTCTTCCGTCCACGGCTCGCTGGCGCCGCCGTACGCTGTCAGCAAATACACGCCGGGGTTCAGAGCGGTGGTGAGTCGGCAGACCAATATCGGGCGGCCCTCCTGCGGCATCACCACTTCAGTGCTCGGTTCGGCGTTCACGAGCCAATCGCCGTTCGTCCACAAGCGCAGATCGGTCAAGTTTCGTCCGGCCGCCTCGAAGATGACCTGGCGGCGCTCCTTCACCTCGACCCAGTACGACACCTGCTCAAAGTCATTGAGGGTACCGTCGGTCGGTTTCAGCTCGACGAGCACGGGAGGTTGTGGGGCACTGCGTTCGGTGAAGCTGTGGACGCTGAGTCGCGCCGTCCCAATGCCCTTCGGATGGGCGTACGTCACGATCTTGTGCACGCCGCGATCGAGGAAGATATCGAGGCGGCCATCGGTCTTGCCCGGTACGCCGTGGATCTCGCCAGGTCCCGCGATGCGGTCGAGCAGCTGCAGCGCGGTTCCTTGTGGGCTGCTGACCGTGATGGCGTAGCGACCAAACTTGGAGATGGTGAGTATGGCTTCCTGTCGCCCGGTGGCCGGCAGGGTGGTCCGACTCAATGTGGGAGCCGATTGTGCTGCCGAGCATGCCGCCGGGTTGGCGCCGAGAGGAACCAGCGCGAGGGGAAGCACGAGAATCAGCCGCCAACGCAAGCGCTGGCGATCCGTGAGCATGTTGGCGCCGGTCTATACTCCGTTTACAAGGCTAGCGGAAGGGGCTCTGAACGGGCTGGGGCAACGAAGGTAGAAGCAGGGACCGTGAAGATGACATGACCGCCTTTCCAACCAAGGCAACGAGCTACTTAGGGTCGGTAGTGGCAACGCCGCTTGCAAGGAATGTGGCCACGGGGGCGGTCGCCCGCCCGCGGAGACGGATGCACTGGTCGACGCCCTCCAGCGCTTGCGCAAGCGTCCGCGCCGAGCCTGGGCGTTGATGTGCCTGCAAGCCGAAGAACTGCTGCATCCGATCACGCCCGGCCTGATCGCAGAAGCCGGCAGCCACAAACGGCAGGGAGCTCACGGAGTCGTCACCGAGCTTCGCGGCCAGCGGATCGAAGTTCTGCGACAGCCACGCGAAGGCGACGGCTTGCAATGCCTGCGTGTCGTCGGCGTGGCTCGCGACCGCCCAGAAGTCGCCGACGCGTAACGTGTCGGTGAGGTAGAGCTGCAACGATCGTTCGAACAATGCCGGATCGCGAAAGCTGCCCAGCCCGGAGAGCAGGATCGCCCGCTCGCGTGGGCTCTGCGCGTGCGCCAACCCGGCCACCAACTGGTCCTGCAGCGCCGCGTCGCCGTCGAAGGCTGCGATCGGCACGGCGATCTGCGCGGCGGCAACCGGGACCGCGTGAGGATTGGCGAGGAAGCGGCGGGTCAGGTCGTGTGCCTGCGCGCGGAGTGCAGTGTCGTGCCCGAGGTCGGCCACCGCCGGCACGACGTTCGCTCGTAGCAGCTCGGTCTCCGACTCCTCACCGGGCTTCGGCAGCATTCCCAAAGCGCGGGCGCGCGCGCCCAACGTGCGGCGCACGTAGGCGGCGTACGCGTCTTCCGCCACGCCTCCATCGTAGTCGACGGTCGCATGATGGATGCGGTACAGTCCGCCAACCGCGGTCTGGACGACCTGGCGTTGGTCCGATTGCACGAAGTGCGAAAGTGCGCCCAGGTAAGTACCGCCATCGAGCTGCGCCGCCACCAGCAGCGCATCGAGATGGCCGGGCAACGCGACCTGCTCTCTCGGCGTCAGTCGGTCTGGGCCAGCAGCCACCATCGTGAGCAGCTCCAGCTCCCGAAGGCGCCAACGGTAGTAGCCGGCCTCGTTGGCGTTCACGTGGACCCAGGATGGGCACCCGGCGTCGAGCAGCACCTCTGCACGTTCGGCGCTGATGAGCGCACACTGCCGATACCGCGCGCCGCCAGCGGCGTAGCGGATGCACATGGGCACGTGCCACGGCCGGCCTGGCGGAGCGTGCGAGCCGTCGGGCAGGTAGCGACTCTGCACGAGCTGCACCTTCCCGGCGTTACCTTCACAGACCGTGGTGACCGCAAATTGCGGCGTGCCCGGCTGATCCAGAAAGGTTGCCGCGACGTCCGCAATCGGCTGCCCCGTCGTCTGCTCCAACGCGACGAAGAGATCGTCCGTGCGGGCGCTCCCTCCGGCGTGCGCGTCGATGTAGGCACGCACACCGGCGCGGAAGCGTTCCTCACCAACCCACGCTTCGAGCATGCGCAGGATCGCAGCGCCCTTCTCGTAGGTGATGTCGTCGAACGCCGTGACGACATCACCGCCGTCCTTGATCGGCTGCCGGACCGCGCGTGCCGCCTCCAACGCGTCCGCTTGCATCGCGCCGTTGGTTTCGCCGACGGCGTCGAGATCGGCGTGAAACTCAGGGGTGGTTACCATGAGAACCTTGGTCGCCATCCAGGTGGCAAACCCTTCGTTGAGCCACAGGTCGTCCCACCACTCCATCGTCACCAGGTCGCCGAACCATTGGTGCGACAGCTCGTGAGCAACAACCGATTCGCATCCATACTTCTCCGCTGCCGACGCGCGCGGCCCGTCGATCAACAGCAGCGTCTCGCGGAAGGTGACGAGCCCGGCGTTCTCCATCGCGCCGGCTTCGAAGTCCGGAACCGCAACCAGGTCGAGCTTCTCGTAAGGATACGGCCGGCCGAAGTAGTCGCTGAGCACGGCGAGGATGCCCGGTGTCCGTTGCAGCGCGTAGTGAGCAAGCGGGCCTTTGCCGCGCACGGCCAGGACGCGCAACGGCACAACGCCGGGTGGTCCCTCGACCACGTCGAACGGCCCGACGGCGAACGCAACCAAGTAGGTCGGCAGCGGCGGGCTCGTGGCAAAGCGTACCACATCGAACGCACCGTCCGGAGTGACGGCAGCGATCGGCGTGTTACTGGCGGCAATCAATCCGTGCGGCACACGGAGGGTGACCTCCCACGGCGTCTTGAAGCGCGGCTCGTCGAAGCAGGGAAAGGCGCGGCGTGCGTGCAGCGCTTCGAACTGCGTGAAGGCGTAGAAGTCGTCACCGACACCAACGCGATACAACCCGACCAGGCCGTCAGCAAAGCGTCCCGCGAAGACGATGTGGATCACGTAGTCGCCGGCTGCCAACTGCTCGGGGAAGACGAGCGCAAGGCCGCCGTCGGTCCCACTCACGGCGTCCGCCCTTACCGACTGTCCATTGGCGCGCTGCACCTCCGCGGCGTAGATGTCGAGATCTCTGGCGTGCAGCTGAATCGCCGAGGTCGCCGTCCGCAGTTGCACGTTGATCCACACTGCGCCGGAAAACGTGAGCCGCGTCGGATCGACCGTCAGGTCGAGTCGATAGCGTGTCGGCGTGACGCTGCATGACAGGCGCGCATCACCGTTGTTGGCGTAGGCCGCGACGTGTTCAGGCGGCCGGGCAACGTGTGCGCACGCAGCGCAAACAACCAGCAGCCAGACCGCGGGTAGTCTCAACGTCATTCGGGCTGGCTACCAAATGATACGCACGGCGGCCAGCGTGAAAGTGGGGGGTGGGACATTGACGCGCGTGCGCCGACGCCTTACCC